>CAKMJZ010000029.1 GCA_927435855.1 uncultured Erysipelotrichaceae bacterium | reverse complement strand
AGCTCCGTTTGTTGCTAACCTGAAAGAATGGTTACCGATGGATGGTATCGTCATGAAGACATTGTTTACCGTTGGTACATTATTACCAGCAGTTGGTATCGCGATTCTTCTAAAACAAGTAGTATCTAAACCGACAGACTTGATCGTCTTCTTCTTCGGTTTCACATTAGCCGCAGCATTGAAGATCAACTTGATCGGCGCCGCTTTCTTCGGGGCTATGATTGCTTACTTGAACTACAAGATTGTAATGTCAGGATCTACCAAAAAAGCAGTAGCAGAAGAGGAGGACCTCTAAGATGAGCGTTAAATTAAGTAAACAAACAAAAAACTCAGCATTCTGGTGGTGGTATCATGGTAACTTAACAGGATTTACGCATCAACACATGCAAACTTTTGGTTTTATGTGCGCAATGATCCCAGTTATCAAAGAATTGTATCAAGATGATGCTTCAAGACTTCGTTCATTGAAGACTTATAGTCCGTTCTTCAACACTGAACCTCAAATCGGTTCAATGGTTGTTGGTATTGCTGTAGGTTTGGAAGAAGCTCGCGCCAATGGTGCAGATGCTATCGATGATGCTATGATCAATGGTATCCGTGCTGGTTTGATGGGTCCATTAGCTGGTATCGGTGACTCCTTGATTCCAGGCACCTATATTCCTATTTTATTGTCTATCGCATTGGGCTTCTCGGCTGGTGGTTCTGTTGTTGGACCGATCTTCTATGCAGCTGTTTATATTTCAACGATGACATTCTTTATGAAGTATGTTTTCGATAAAGGTTATGAATTGGGTGGACGTGCCGTTGATGTTGTTATCGGCGATCGTGCTACTGCTTTCCGCGAATCCATGATTATGCTTGGTGCAATCGTTATCGGTTCATTGGCAGCTTCCTGGATCGGTGTTACAACTGCATTGCAATTCTCTTTAGGCGAAGGAAATCCGCCGTTGGTTCTGCAAGATACGTTGAATAACATTTTCCCGAATGTCTTGTCCTTATTAACCGTGCTATTTGCATGGTGGTTGATGACAAAGAGAAAAATGTCCCCGATTACCGTTATGTTGATTTTGGTCGGCATCGCTTTCGTCGGTGTATTACTTGGCGTCTTCGATCCAGGTCTATCGTACTAAGTTAACGTTGTACAAAGCCCTGCTGATTAGCAGGGCTTTTCTTTCAAAAGGTGAAAATGATGAATCATAAAGAAAAAGAACAGTTAAAGACTGAAATTACCGTCAAAACGGCTCACATTAAGACATTGGGAAATTGGTTGCGAAATAGCATATTGATTTTGTTAATTACCGGTACTTTAGGCTTTTGGGGGCTATCTGGGATACAAGATCGCTTTTTACCTGACATCACTGGCCCTGGCCGAATTGCTGTGGGATGGCTTGGTTCCATAATTGCAGTATTGGCATTTGTATTTGCAATTTTAGTGTTAGTTGCTATTCAAAATGGACGAAAGCACGTATTAAAATTAATTAATACGTTGAAAGGAGTCAAGAAATGAATCATGAAATTGAAAAAATGGCGGGTTTTCTTGAAATCACGCCAAGGAAAATTGACGAACTTTTGGATCGATATGATCAAATTTTGGGATTATTTAAAAATGTTGAGTTTAAAAAAAGATCAAATTTGTATTTGATTGGCAATGGTTCCTCTGGAGAAGGAGCGCGCATTGCCTCATTTTTAGCAATTGACCTTTTCGGAAAAGTTCCTTATTGCATTACTCCATATCAATTTACGCATTATTCTTATGTTGCTTTAACTGACAAAGACATCGTTATTGCTATCTCACAGACCGGTACAAGCCATGAAGTCGTAGAAAGTCTGCGTTTGGCAAAGAAGGCTGGAGCAACAACAATTGCGATAACAACCATTGCTCATGCACCGGTAGCTGAAGTTGCGGATATTCCCGTCGTATTACCGGAATGCAAGGAAAATGTGGACTATAAAGTCGTTGGTGTTTTGGGGCAGTTGTACGG
The DNA here is from genome assembly GCA_927435855.1 of uncultured Erysipelotrichaceae bacterium. GTDB lineage: Bacteria > Bacillota_I > Bacilli_A > Erysipelotrichales > Erysipelotrichaceae > UBA2227. Next base: position 50,297 of record CAKMJZ010000029.1, on the reverse strand, counting down.
TCTTTGGATGGTCATTATCGGTATTGCTTTGGCTAATGAATTCATTAATGAAAAGCAAGCTGAAAGCTTCTTGCAAGAATTCAGGGATTTAAATAAGCGTTACAAACTGATTGCCGATCAATCACAACAATGGACGATTGAAAATATCGACTTCCTTGAACAATTCACTAAATTAACTGTTTTAGGTAGCGGACCGCTGACGGAAACCGCAATGGAGTTGGCCATTAAGTCCATTGAAGTTCAAAATCGCTTCTCGATGGCTGTTGATACCGAGGAATACTTACATGGTATATGTGCTGCCGATCCTAACGGTAATCTGGTCATCATGTTGGCGGATATCGAGACTGCTTCATATAGTAAAAAAGTGTATCATTCCATCAAGGAGTTTGGTCAGCCGGTTGTGTATTTCGGACACGATGCTCCTGAAGGCAACTTATCGGTGAAATTGCTAGATTCAAAATATTTCTCAACAGCACTTTTCTTTCCATTAGTGCACGGATTTATTGTTGCTTGGGCAAAAGCTAGGGATTACGGAGCCGATGGAGCTAAGGTATTTGAGTTTTATCAGAATAAATTAAATGTTCGTGAGGACATAAAGAAGTAGCCGTTTGGCTACTTCTTTTTCATTCGTTCGATTAACTGATCGACCAAGGTCTTTCTTTCTTCAATAATTTCCTCCGCAATAAACTCGTAGGGTGGTTTATATAGTGGCTGATATGTGCTCAGAAGCTGAGCATAATCAACTCTCTCAATAGTTGAATCAATTGTTTTGAACATGATTTGATCAACGACACATAAATCTATGCGTGGCTGTTGAAAAGCAAACTGATTCCACATCGTTTGAACGACATACGTCTCAGGAAACCAGGCTAATAGAAAATGTTTTGAAGCAAAGGCGAACTGCTCACCAAAGATTTTTGCGGTTTCATAATTCAAACAGTACCACGGATCGCCAACATATACGGTGAAATCAAGTTTACGCTTAACTCCTACTGCTCCCCAAATTTTTGAAAGAAAAAAGTGGCGTTTGCGATATCCTTCGCTTGCCGCAAACTGCATAGCGTTTGTTCCGGTATAGTAGCGTTCGACGGTTGCTTTAATGGTTGGATCGTTCGAATCACCGGTGATAGTAAACAAGTTGTTTGGCAGATGAGGTTCTAACTTATCAAGCATTTCTTGTCTTGGTAATACAGGGATTGTAAATTCAGTTATATTAACGCAATAATCAAATTCAAAATTATCCACGGCCTCTTTCATTTGATAAAGCCAGCTGCGAACAGAGGAAAGATCTCCCAAACTGGCAAAATTGGTTGTCGTGCTCACTCGTACGTTAGGATTTCTAGCAAATGCAAACGTCGCCTCATCCCGCCAACTATTGTCATTGATACCCAAGACGACATAGTCCTCTTTACCTAGCGCATCGGCAAGTTGAAGAGTTTTTTCGAAGTCATCACGACCTTGTAATAAGTAACAGATTTTCATTATTTCACCCTCGATATGTACCATATTATACCATATTGAGTACCCGATTTAACGGCATTGTAAGAATGTTGTTACTTTTTGACAGGTTTTGCGAGTAGTTGCTTGTTGAAAAAGATACAACGTCTTTACTTAACTGCTCATCAAAATTTTTCATAGAAACTTTGATGCTACGTTTATTCTACTAGACAGGGATATAGGTGCCACGAAGTTCTGCATGTAAGGGTTTGTGTTTTGCTAAATATGCTTGCATAGCTTCGACTGCATGCACGCTCATTACACTTCTTCGCTTTCCATATTTTAGGGACACTCCTTGATCAGTCACGAAAGCTGTAAGGTAAGTGCGAGTGCGATCTAAAGGTTGATCTCCTATAAACACTTGCTGGATGCGATGACCTGGAGCATTTTCGATTTTAAAATAAACCGTTAGTCCAAGCCCTCTTTTAATATATCCGCCCATTTGATCATACGGGTCTGCGGCAAATGTACGTTCTAAATTCTCTTCAAGCATACTTATTAACTCATCGCCCGTGATTTCAACTAACCCAATAGTTGGATCCATGGGAATGATATTATAAAGATCGTTTAGCGTAACCGGCCCGGGTATGATAGGTGCGCCATATCTCCAACCATTGGAAAAGGCTAACACGGCACCTGAGGCTTCAAGAATGGATTGTAAGAGAAAATTATCCATGGTAGACTCCAACATTGTGTAACGATGCAGTGCTGTCGCTGTCTCGCCTACAATCATGCTGAGTTTATCTTTAAATGGCGCAAGCTCACGTTCGATAATATCCGAAATCATAGGATCAGGAGTAATATTAGAATCAACTTCAATCAACTCGAATTTGTAATCAGATATTTTGCTATTGATAATATTCAGATCGATTCGACCAAGAAATGAACCATGGCATCCTGATTGAATGATCAGTGTGTTTCCTTGATGTACAGGTTGAACCGTTCGATTATGGGTATGGCCACTCAAACAAAGATCAACACCTGCTACCTCGGACATCAGCTTCATGTCTTGAGGAAATCCAAGATGAGAGATAAGAATAATCAAATCTACATGTTCATTAGTTTTTAGGTTTTCTATGACTGTGGGAAGTTCATCTTTACCAAGTGTAAAACGAACTCCTTCACTAAAAGAAGGCGGCATGGTAGTATCCACGATGTTAGATGCAATGCCGATTACACCGACTTTTAAACCGCCGATCTCTTTTACGATAAAAGGCGGAAAGATTAGTTCATTTGTCTCTTTATCGTATATGTTGATGGCTAGAACAGGGAAGTTTAGTTCCTCTGCCCGAGTCTTGAAAACGGAGGGACCATAAGCAAATTCCCAATGGGATGACATCGCGTCCAAACCCAATGCGTTCACCACGGGGATCATTGCGGCTCCTTGCGTCTTTATTGCAGGATAAGTACCGTTCAATGTATCACCATTGTCACAAAACAGTACATGATCTTTATTTGATTCGCGTATTTGTTTGACTAGCGTTGCAATGCGAGCGTAGCCACCTACCTGACGATATTCAGCTCCATTGGCTTTCCAAAATAATTCCTGATGCAAATTGAAATAGGCATGGCTGTCATTCATTTGTATAACGGTCAACGTCGTTTTATTTTCCATGTTGTTCTCCTTGTTTTTCGATATTCATCGATACTACAATTAATCACTGCTTAAAAGCACAAATCCACGATTGTCCGTGGTTTGCGTTAAAACCTGCTTTTAAGCAAGGGAAAAGGGTTGATTAATAGTTTAATCAACTTTTCATGTCGTCCATTCGATACCAAAGAAAAAGTATCCACAATGGTGTGATTGATATTGAGTGACATTTAGTCTCCTGATGTGAAATGTTTATATCAGATTATTTCACATTATTCTACATATAACCCTAGTTCAATAATAACAAGGGAATATGATTGATATGTGAAATTTTAAAGAAACTCTGTTTTAACCTAACGTAACCTTGTTCTTTCCGCTTTTTTTACTTGTATACATTAGTTGATCTGCTCGGGTAACGATACTTTCGGGATCATCGCTTTCAACAACAATCGTTGCACCAATTGAAATCGTAATCTTTAGCTCTTGATTAGATAAACGAAGACTTGATGCCGCTACAAGTTTTCTGATTTTCTCTGCAGCTATCATCAATCCATCGGCACTGACATCCGAAAATAGGATTATGAACTCTTCACCGCCCCAACGGCCAAGTGAATCATTTTTTCTATAAGTACTCTGTACTGTTTCGGCCAGTACTTTAATGACCTTATCACCAACTTCATGACCATAAGTATCGTTTATAAGTTTGAAGTTGTCTATGTCTAAAAAGGCAATTCCAAACGTTGTACCCATGATTTTGAATTCTCTGATTTTTGATTCGATGATAGCAGTGAAATATCTTCGATTAGCCGCTTTTGTCAAAGGGTCTTCAAAGGATTGCTTTTTATAACTTTCTAAACTGTTTCGCAAGCTTACTTCGTCCTTGTTTTCAGTAAAAAGTTCAAGTGCTCCGATAATATTTTTCTCACTATCGCGCAGTGGCATTGTCCGAACTTTAACCGGTACTCGGTGACCGGATTTGTGTTGTAAATAAACCGCAGCTTCCCGTTCCATGCCATCTTCGATGGTTGCTTTTAAAGGGCATCCGTCAAAACAGAGTCCGACACCATCTTCATCGACATGATTAAGTATATTATCGAAGCAAGATCTTCTGATAATGTCTTCGGCTTTATATCCGGTTATTGTCTCTGCCCCATGATTCCAATATAGAATTTTTCGATCGACATCGACTGTATAAGCTCCTTCAAATAAATTTTCTATCCAAGGATTATCCTTCAATATATCTGCTTTATGATTATCTTCATCTACCAAAAACAGTTTATTTTCATTCATGAGTTGAGCCTCTATGCTTTCTTTTACATTATTCAGTAGGTGTACTTACCATTACGAACATTCTAACACTAATGGTGTTGCTTAACTATAAGGAGTTTTTAGGAATGAATGAAAATCAATACGTAAAACGTCATGTTTGTCGGTATTCTGTTACTTTTTGATAACTTTTGTTATATAATAGTCGCAAGGAGATTGATCACATGTTAGCTAGCGAAAGGTTGATTTATATAATAAATCGGTTGGATGAACATCCAGCCGTGTCGATTCGGCAGTTATCAAAGGAGTTGGGGGTTTCGGAAGCTACGGTCCGCCGAGACTTGGACGAGTTAGAGCGTCAGGGACGTCTGAAACGGCAACATGGCGGCGCTGTATTGAACAGTGTCGTACATACACTGACTCAGATTTCTGACTATCCCATGAATCTGCGCAGCACGATTAACTGCGATAAGAAAAAAATGGTTTGTGATATGGCTTCAGTTTTGGTTGAAGATGATATGTGCATTTATGTCGATGGTGGTTCCACGACGGCTTTTATCATTCCTCATTTGATGAAAAAGCGCGTGCATATCGTCACACCCAATATGATGGCTATCAAGAAGATGAAACCCTTTGCCGGAACGGTCCATATGATTGGTGGTTCGTATGATATTTATCATGAAACCGTAGTAGGCAGTCTGGCAACGTCGGAAGCCGGAAATTTCCGCTATGATTTGGCGTTTATCGGAGCTTCAGGTCTTGATCCTATCACTAAAGAATGCTATTCCGCATCGCTGGAAGTTGCGGCTCAAAAACAGGCTGTAATGAAGCATTCTATCACCAATATTCTATTGGTTGATTCCGGTAAATTTGAGAAGCGTGGTTTCTGCCTTTTTGCTATGACAGATGAATTTGATATTGTCTATACGGATGAAATCCCGATAGAATGCAATATTGAGAATTTGGCAGGCGTTGAGAAGAATCATGAGAAAGCCTAGCGAACTCATTGAGAAGATGAAGGGCGGATTGGTTGTTTCTTGTCAGGTACAAAAAGATGATCCCATTTATACCGATGATATTGTTGTGATTATGGCTAAAGCTGCGAAGTGGGCGGGTGCCGTGGGTATTCGCGCAAATTCCCCAGAGCAGATCAAAGCGATTAAAGCGCAAGTCGATTTACCTTTGATCGGATTGTATAAGATCTGGGATGAGCATAGTGATGTGTTTATCACCCCAACCCTGCAAGCCGCCGCCCAGGTCATTGAGGCCGGTGCGGATATATTGGCGTTAGACTGTACATTTCAGATCAATCACGAAGGAAGAAGGGCTATTGAGTTATTGGCGGAAGTCAAAAAGGCATTTCCAAACATCCCGATATTCGCAGATGTTTCCAATATCGAAGAAGCCAAAGAAGCTGTACGCTTAGGTGCAGATATCGTTGCTCCGACTTTGTATGGGTATACCAAAGAAACCGCTCATATTGAAGGAGCGGACTATCGGATGTTCGCTGAATTCTGTAGACAGCTCAATGAGGATGCTTATGTATTTATGGAAGGGCATATCTATTCACCGGAAGATGCGATGAAATGTGTGTTTTTAGGGGCACATGCAGTGGTTGTGGGTAGTGCTATCACTCGTCCGCATTTAACGGCAAAGCGGTTTGTGGATTTGTTGAGCGGATATCAAAATAACTGGCGAGAGGCCGAGAAGAGTAAGCACTAGTAGTTTATGGGAAATTGAAAAGAGCACGTGTTGATATAACGTGCCTTTTTTTATTCAACGGATTATTCTCTAGAATTCGGGCACGTTATACTGATATTGACTAAAGTCTCCCAAATTCTTCCGTTATCTTCTTCAAGTCTTCTCGAATCGGGATGTTTTGCGGACACAAGGGCTCACAAGCTCCACACCACTGACACATGTCCGAACGTTGTTCAGGTGGGCAGTTGGTAAAGTAGCGCGTTTTGGCCTTCTTCTCATCCCCAAATACGCCAAGTTCGTTCCAAATTCTGAAGTTTCGCGGAATATTGACGCCATAAGGGCAAGGCATACAGTAATTACAGCCGGTACAACCGTTTTTCTTGCGGGTATGGATCATATCCGCAACATCTATAACGGTGTTTTGCTCATCAGAGCTTAACTTCTCAAAATTGTTAAATGTATTCAGATTGTCCATTACATGTTCCATCGTAGTCATACCGCTTAGAATGACTTTGACATTATCCAAACTGGCGACCCAGCGCAATGCCCAAGAAGAAAGAGACCAATCGGGATGTACGATTTTGAACTTTTCTTCCATTTCTTCGGATAATCGGGCTAGTGTTCCACCTTTGATCGGTTCCATGATCACAAGTGGGATACCCAATTCTTTAGCCAAATCATAACCTTTCATACCTGCCTGAATCTCTGTATCAATATAGTTTAATTGAATCTGACAGAAGTCCCAATCAGTATAACGGATAATCTCTTCGAAGACTGGGAATTCATCATGAAATGAGAATCCTAACTGACGGATTTTTCCCAGCTTTTTCATTTCGAGAAGATAATCTAACACTCCTAATTTCAACGCTTTGTTCCAAAGGCCCTTGGACAATGAGTGTATTAGGTAAAAGTCGAAATATTCTACTTGTAATCGGTTCAATTGATTTTCAAACATCTTAATTGTATCTTCAGGTGTTTCAATATACCAAAGCGAGCACTTGGTTGCCAAGTAAAAACTATCACGCGGATACTTCTTCATAACCTCCCCGACAAACAATTCACTTTCCTGCTCGTGATAAGGGTAGGCTGTGTCGATGTATGTCACACCTTCTTTGATTGCGATGTCCATCATTTCCTCTGCTTTTGGTCGATCAATCTTCCCGTTTTCCAAAAGTGGGAAGCGCATACATCCAAATCCCAATAAAGAGGGCTTTATGCCCGTTGTTTTCATTTCACGATATTCCATAGTTATCCTCCTGCCATAGTACAATTATACCTTTATTTCACAAGAAGTGAGCAATGAAATAAAAAAACTGCCTTTTGGCAGCTTTAGTTGAAGAATATAAAGTAGATAACGACAATCGCAATCAATGCGACTAAAATCAAAATAGACTTTATGGATTGCTTGGTTTCTTTGATGTAATTGTACGTTTTCTCAAATCCTTTACGCTTATAAATGTTCTTAGATTTCGGTTCGTTTTTAATGTATTCCTTCACCATGCGGTGATCTTCCATGTACTTATTGTATGCTTCAACCGGAGGACATACGGATTTATCGTTGACAGAGATGAAAATCGATTTCCAATCACTGACCGTTCCTTCTGAGAGTGGGTCAAAATCACGAATCGTCGAAGGACTGATCGTGGTTTTGATTTCATCCTTAACAAAATTCGGATCACGTTTGTAAACGACTAAGGTACGAGGCGTTGTCATAAACTGTGCGACCATCACTTTCATACGGTCGAATGCGGCTTGAATTTTCATCGGATCGGTATTAACCAAGGATGGAAAGTCGAGTGCGAAAAAAGTGCTGGCTTTTTCTATAAATCCATCCGCACTTCTTGCGGATTCTACGGCCGCATATTCACGGAAGTCCGTATTGATGTAATAACGTGACTTAATGTTTGCTTCGGCAGTCTTGACAAATTGGACTAACAGTCGGGTTGCCTCTTCTTTTGACAATGTCGGTAATAACTCTTTGACTTCATCCATTAAATCTTCGATTTTCTTGTAAGGGGTGAAGGTATACGCTTCATCAACATACACTTCCTCATAGTCGAGGTTTTGATACGTAGAAATAAGTTCGAACATTTCTTTGAAATCTTTCATAATCATCTTCCTTTCTTGCGCAGTGACTGCACATAAACAAGTATACCCACTTGATACAATCCAAAAGCTGCGATGGCCATCATACCAAAGAAGTACAACGGCTGATAATCGCCGACAAATGCTCCTGCAACAGCCGCAATGGATATCGCCGCATAGGAAAATATGCGGATATTGACGACTTTATAGGATTCATCCAAATGCGTTTGAATAAATCCAATCCGTTTTGACGGAGTAAAATTCAACAGAGGAGTAAATGAGCGGATCTTGAAGAAATAAAACCAAGCCTCGACCAATACAAGAGCCAGTACTCCTGCTCCAACAGTTAACAGAAGGTCTTCATCGGTAATGACCATAGCCATTAAGGAAACAAATAGGACAATAAACAATCGATAGTGATAAATCTGGATTTGCTTCACATCTTCCTTGACGACTTGATAAGCTTTCTTCAGTAACGGCCGATAAAAGATCAACCGATTATGCTTTCCCTTAAAAATATTGATTCTCTGATACTGCGCTTCGACTTCCGTCATCTTAACATTGGCCATTGATTCATACCTCACACACCTTATTATATCGTAAGATGGTTTGATTTTAAAGAATCGCAAAGTCTATTTGATTGTTTTTGCAAATTTTAGTAAACTTATAATAGAATATGTAAGAATGTTGAGGCTATCTCTATGAAAAAAGCTATCATCAGTTGTGCGGTTTTTGAACCTTACCTCAAAATTCTGTTAAATAACAGAGACGACATCCAATCCGTCGTCTTTTTGGAAGTCAAACAACATAATCATCCAGAGCAGTTGGCAATACTGCTTCAACAAGATATCGACCGAATCAGTGATGTTGATGAAATATTGGTAATGTACGGTCTATGCGGTAATGCCATTTTACCGCTTAAAAGCAACAGTATTCCGATTCGACTGTTAAAAGTGCATGACTGCGGAATGGTTCTTGCGGGAAGTCGGAAACGCTATAAAGAATTGTTTGCGCATCGATTAAGTCAAAGTTATTCTTGTGTGGCATATGATGTCTTGGAGTCCTCCGAAAACTATCGCATGTCTTTGGAATATCTGCGCATTAAGCAGGAGTATGGCGAGGATAATGCGGAGTATATATTAGAAACATTGCATAAACCCAAAAATGAAACAACCGTATTTTTTGATTTCGGATTGAAAGAAGATCAAGAGTTTTTAAAGAAGAATATCGGACGTCCTCTGGAAATTGTGAGTGGCGGATGGCAGATGATGCAAGATTTCATTGATGGAAAAGATAACGATGCCGTTGTTCTTAAAGAAGATGAAGAACTGTTTGCGATCTATGATTTAGACGAAGTGTTCGTCAGTAGGGAGAAATGATATGAAATTACAACTGGCTTTGGATGTGTGTACGATTGAAGAGGGAATTGATTTAGTTGAATCAGTGCGAGATTATATCGATATCATTGAAATCGGAACACCGCTTATACTAGAACACGGACTACGGCCGGTTGCTCTTTTCAAAGAAAGATTTCCGGAAAAACTGATTCTTGCGGATGCTAAGATCATGGATGCCGGGGAACATGAGGCAAAACTGTGCTTTGCTAAGGGTGCGGATATCGTTACGGTCTTGGGTGTTGCCCATGATTCAACGATTGCCGGTGTTGTCAAAGCCGCAAAAGCTTATGGTAAACAAGTATTGGTGGATATGATCGATGTGCACGAAGTTCGATCGAGAGCTCTGGAAATTGAGAAATTAGGTGTGGATTATCTATGCGTCCATACGGCCTTCGATATTCAATCGACCGGAGTTAATCCGCTCGATGAACTTCGTTTGATTACTTCTGTGCTCACAACAGGAAAAGCGGCGGTGGCTGGTGGAGTAAAAGTTGCGACTGTAGGAGATATTGTCAAAGAAAAACCAGAGATTATTGTGGTCGGCGGGGGAATTGCCTCTTCGCTAGATCCTGTTGTATCGGCTAAGCGTATCAAAGAAATCATGGAGGGCAAGTAAATGAATGCCAGAGAAAAAGCTTTGTTGGTTGTATCCGAATTGAGAGAAGCGCTGACACGTATTCCTTTAGGATTGACCGAGGACCTAGGGGATGCTTTATTAGAAGCTGATGAAATTTTCGTAGCTGGCGCAGGTCGCAGTGGTCTGATGGCTCGTGCCTTCTGTATGCGTTTGATGCACTTAGGCTTACGAAGTTATATGGTTGGTGAAGTGGTTACACCAAATTTGCGAAAGAGCGGGGTCTTGGTCATTTGCTCAGGATCAGGTGAGACGAAGAGTTTGGTATCCATGGCTGAAAAAGCCGTATCCATTGGGGCTCCGATTGTTCTGGTAACCATTAATCCGGAATCGACCATTGGCAAACTGGCAAATGTGATTATCAAAATTGAGGCACCATCTCCTAAGGCTGTTAAAGAAGGCGATATCATCTCCATTCAACCGATGGGAAATCTGTTTGAACAAAGTTTATTGCTATATTTGGACATCTTAATCATGGTGCTGATGGACCGTATGAATATCGATAAAGACAACATGTTTTCGCGCCATGCGAACCTAGAATAAGCAAAGCCGGAGTTCCGGCTTTTTGATTGAAAATGAAAGAATATGCAAGAATATGACAATTATTTGTTGTAGAACTGTGGTTTTTGACCTATAATATAAGTGTTAATATGAAGGAGATTGTTATGCCAAGAAGAAAAAGTGAAATTATTGAAAAGATGAAGGGTGGGCTGATTGTTTCCTGTCAGGCATATCCGGATGAACCGATTTACACCGATGATATCGTTTTGGTTATGGCCAGAGCAGCCTTGTGGGCTGGAGCTGTCGGTATCCGGGCGAATTCGCCACGTGATATCCGTTTGATCAAAAGTGAAATCGATTTACCCATCATTGCGCTGTATAAAATGTGGTTTGAAAACACAGATGTCTTCATTACGCCGACACTGGACGCTTGTAAACAGCTGATTGAAGCAGGAGCAGATATCATTGCTTTGGACTGTACCTTTCAAATCAATCATGAAGGCAATAGAGCCATTGAATTACTACCAAAATTAAAAGAAGCTTATCCGGATGTCCTGGTATTTGCGGATGTATCTACCATTGAAGAAGCTCGGGAAGCCGTTAGATTAGGTGCGGACATCGTAGCTCCGACGTTGTATGGTTACACAAAAGAAACAGCTCACATCGAAGGTGCGGACTATCGGATGTTCGGTGAGTTTTGTCGGGAGTTGAATGAAGATGCTTATGTCTTTATGGAAGGTCATATTTATACACCGGAAGATGCGATGAAATGTATTTTCTTAGGAGCACATGCCGTTGTTGTTGGCGGTGCGATTACGCGTCCGCACTTGACGGCCAAACGCTATGTTGATTTACTTAGCGGTTATCAGGATAACTGGCGAAACGCCGAACGCAGTAAACACGTTCACAAATAATGATTTAACTGACGCATTTTGACGTCAGTTTTTTTCATAATCAAGCACAGGTATTTGGTATAATTTAAATAGACAGAGTATCAAACGAATCATGAAAAAGGAGGCACTATGAGTCATTCAGAAATTTTAGCAAACATTCAGGAAAAGGTCATCAAGGGGAAAATCAAAGAAATCGAGCAGTTGTGTTTATCAGCATTGGACGAAGGGTTGAGTGCCATGGAAATTTTGGAAGGTGGCTTACTGATGGCGATGCAACGGGTTGCGGAAGCTTGGAAAAACGGTACAGCCTTTATTCCCGAAGTCTTGATTACAGCGCGAGCGATGAATATCGGGTTAGCCGTTTTAGAACCTCAACTAGCCAAAGGTGAGCGGAAAAATCATGGTAAAGTTGTCATTGGTACGGTATTGGACGATTTGCATGATATCGGTAAAAATCTGATTGGCTTGATGTTGAAGTCACGAGGTTTTGAAATCGTTGATTTAGGTGTCAATGTCAAACCGGAGAAATTCGTAGATGCCATTAAGGAACATAAACCTCAAGTTTTGTGTATGTCCGCACTTCTGACGACTTCAATGATTCACTTCAGAGAAGTGGTCAGTGCACTTGAAGAAAATGATTTACGTGAAAATCTATTGATTTGTGTCGGTGGAGCACCGGTCACTCAAGCGTATGCTCAACAAGTCAAGGCAGATGTATATACACCCGATGCTGTTTCTTTAGCTGATTTACTAGAAGCGCGCTTTGCGTAAGGAGGATTAACTATGCCGTTGGATCAATCAAAGTTTCCCAAGGCGAAGAAGGATCTTTTAAGCCGTGAGGAAGTGAAAGCTATGATTAAAGGGAAGGGATTTACACGACCGGCTCAGTGTGTCACCCCGATTTTGTACTTACCTTCCGAGCAACCGATTCGTCAAAAAGAGATGGAACAAATCATCGAGGAATATCCGGATGATGCGGTATTCTTTGAGTATACCCGACCAAAGAATTTTGGAAAACCGGGCGACCGTTATGTGTGGTGTGATGTCGAGAATGCTGATCCTTTATTACATAAAAATGAGGATGAAGTCGGTATCGATGAAAAGACTGCGTTAGAATGGGACATTATCGAACAAATATCACCGGATGTTCCTGATCCGTATTTCCCAGAGTGTCTGGTACAAGATTTTTTTGAGGATGACGGGCGTTATCGCGGGATTTTTTGGACGCGACTGTCCTTTGAACGCTTATGGCATTTCCGTGGAATGACCGATACTCTAATGGATTTCTATTTGAATCCGGATGAGGTTAAAGCGTTGTTACTCAAACTGCGAAGAATTATTTTCAAGGTGATTGACCGTTCGGTCGATGAATATAACTTTGATGCCATCGCTTTTACTGATGATATCGGAATGCAAGACCGACCGTTTTTCTCTGAGGATATATTTCTAGAATTTATTAAGCCGCACTATAAAGAAGTTATCGATTACGCTCATAGTAAAGGTATGGACGTCTGGTTACATACCTGTGGCAACGTTGAGCCATTTATCCCTCATATGATTGAAATCGGTTTGGATGTTTTGCATCCGATTCAAAAATATTCGATGGATGAAGAGAAGATTATTGAACAGTATCGCGATAAAATCTGTTTCTGGGCAGGCATGGAAGTTCAACGTATTTTACCATTTGGATCACCGGAAGACGTCCGTCAGGAAATGCGTTTTTTGATAGATACATTCTACCTTCCTGATAAAGGTCGTCTAGTGTTAGCTAGCGGAAATCGCTTCCGCCATGACATTCCCACTGAGAATATTCGGGCATTCTTTGAAGAACTTTATACTTATGGATCGTATGTGGCTAAACATGGGGTTGGTAAACACGAATCACCATCTAAAGACCATACGGTCTTGCCAGATCGCTGATGAAGGTAAAAAAAGGGTTAAATCTGTTTGAAGAAGTTCGAAGTCAGGGAGCTCTAAGTGCACTTTGTAATGGTCGGGGGATGTGTGGCAAGTGTAAAGTCAAACTCGATAAAGAGTTGCCGTTGACAGAAACAGAAGTCAAGCTTTTGTCTACTTTGCAGATCAAGGAAAACATTCGATTGGCCTGTCAACATCCGGTCCTTGAAGATGATGTCAATGTATCCCTGGTTGATAAGGAGAATATTATTGTTTTAGGATTGGATAAGGGACATGTCGATGTAAAGAAAAGCATCGTCGATTTGCTTCTGGCCATCGATTTAGGTACAACAACGGTCGTAATGGTGCTTATCGATGGTAAAAGTGGTGAAGTTTTATTGGAACATAAATTTACCAATCCGCAACGTACATATGGTGCCGATGTCTTGTCGCGCATCGAAGTGACGTTGTCAAATAATAATGTTTGTCATCGTTTGATCAAAAATGAGATCAAAAAAAATGTGGAAGATATCGTTGCTCGTTTTCAACCGAAGTCAATGTCCATAGGTATAACCGGAAATACGACAATGAATCATTTGTGGCTGAATGCGAATGTGCGTCCGTTGGTACAAATACCGTACCGACCCTCTGTTATCAAAAAGGTGACTCAATCGATTAAAGCGGAGTTAGGTATTGATGTTGAAGGAACGATTAGTGTCTATCCGCCGATTGCCGCCTATTTAGGCTCGGATATATTAGCCGGAATGTCGTTGATTAACTTGTTTGAAACAAGAGACAACATCCTATTTATCGATTTGGGCACCAATGGTGAGATTGTTTTAGTAAGCGATGGAAAATTATATGCGACCAGTACAGCGGCCGGTCCGGCGTTTGAAGGTGTTAATATGTCGTCGGGATGTGGGGCAATAAATGGTGCCATCGATCACTTTTTTGTAAATGAAGAGAAGATAAATTTCACTACGATCAACGAAGGATCCCCTGTGGGCATCTGTGGTTCCGGATATATCGATTTAATCAGTTGTTTACTTAAGGGACCACTGGAATCGAGTGGTTATATGATGGAAGAAGTCATTTTACATGAACATCCCCGGATATCCATTACTCAAAAAGATATACGTGAGTTTCAACTCGCAAAAGCCGCGATTCGCAGCGGTATGGATATGTGTTTGATACGAGCAGGAATTTCGTATGACCGGCTTGATTCTTTGATCATTGCGGGAGGATTTGGTAAGCACATCAATCTTGAAGCGGCTATCAATATCGGATTGATTCCCCAACAATGTAGTGAAAACACCACTTTCATCGGTAATTCGTCCTTAGCTGGTTGTGTCAGCTGGCTGAGTGAAGAAAAGAAAGTACCGACTCAGTGGAACATTGAGTCAATTAAAGTGATTGAGCTAGCCAGTAGTGCTAAATGGTTAGAATTATTTAGCGAGCACATGTTATTTGAGGGAGGAAACGTATGACAACTCACGAAAAGATTGCGGTAGATTTGTTTAATCAGGGATACAATTGTTCTCAAGCGGTCTACTGTGCGTTTTGCGATGTTACAGGAATGGATCGCAACGAGGCATTCAAGATTTCTTCGTCTTTTGGTGGCGGGATGGGTCGTCTGGGTGAAGTATGTGGAGCACTGAGTGGAGCTTTTATGGCGACGGGAATGTTGCTAAGCGGTACCGATGAGAAAAACAAAGTTGCTAAAGAAGAACATTATTCACGAGTCAAAGAGTTGGGAGAGCAGTTTCGCGAGAAAAAGGGTTCTCTGTTATGTCGTGATTTGTTAGAAATCAATAAGACCCGTCCCGAAGAGATTCGGGATGGAGTAAAGGTTAAGGATTGTGAGCATCTGGTTGCTTTTGCGGCTAAGATGTTGGATGAGTTTCTCGAAGAACTGAAAGGTTAGGGAATAAATATGAGAAAAAAAGCAAGTGAAATGTCCGTCAAGGAATTGGCGGCGTATATCGATCAGTCGGTATTAAAACCGGAGTTTTCGGAGGCGGAAATCCGTAAGTACATCCAAGAGGGAATTGATTTTAGTTGTCGTACGGTTTGTATCAATCCTTCCGCTTTGGATATTGCTCAAGAAATGTGTAAGGGAACTGACACAAAAGTTTGTGTCGTCTGTGATTTTCCTTTTGGCTTAAGTACGACTGAATCCAAAGTCATGCAAGCGAAGATGTATTGTGAAGGCTGGGATGTTTTTGAATTGGATATGGTCGCGAACTATGGTTGGATTCGCAGTGGCAAGTGGGATGAAGTGCGTGATGACATCCGTGCGGTATGCGATGAATGTCATAAACATAATGTTGAAGTTAAGGTCATTTTTGAAACTGACGCATTGACGATGGATGAAGTGAAGAAGGCGACGGAAGTTGCGATTGAAGCTGGAGCTGATTTCGTTAAGACTTCGACTGGATTTTTTACCAGTAAAACCGATGGAGCAACCGTTGAAGTTATTTCCGCAATGATGGACGTGGCGAATGGACGTTGTAAAATCAAGGGGTCCGGTGGAATTCGTACCCGTGAAGCTTTTTTGAGTTTAATCGATATGGGTATTGATCGCATGGGAATCGGCTATAAGTCGACGCCTGTTGTTTTGGATATTGCCAATCAAAAGAAGGATGATTCCGGTTGGAAAGAAACTTACTAACAAACATCGCTCTGAATGATGTTGCGCGTTTGCGTATTCATCGTTTAAGAAAGAAAATGCTTGATACCAAGGCTTCGTTGTGTTCGCAGCGAGCTTTGTTGTATACGGAATCGTTTAAGAAAACAGAGAATGAGCCGTATATATTAAGAAAAGCCAAAGCATTTGCCCATACCTTGGATCATATGACGATTTTCATCGAAGCGGACAGCTTGATTTTCGGAAATATGGCATCCAAGAATTTCGCAGCACCGATTTATCCGGAATATTCGATGGATTGGTTGGTTGATGAAATTGATACCTTCCCTTTGCGTAAGGGAGATGTATTTCAAGTCGAAGAAAAGGTCAAAGCAGATCTCTTCTCTATATCTGACTTTTGGCTTGGCAAAACTCATAAAGATGAAGTAGGAAAAAATCTGACCGATGAAATTCGTCTGGCCGGTAAAACCGGATCGTTGCATCTGGGTGGGATTTCGATGTCTGGGGATGGGCACATTGTCCCGGATTATCCGACGCTGTTGAATCGAGGGTTTCGTTGGTATATTGATGAGGCGAATAAGAAAATAATAGAAGAACAAACAATTGAGCAAAAGTCATTTTATCAAGCTGTCATCATCTCACTTGAAGCAGCCCTGCGTTGGATCAAGCGATATGGTGAGTTAGCTGAAAAACTTTCAATTAAAGAAAAAGGTAAGCGTAAATCTGAACTTTTGGATATGGCCAAAATAGCGACGACCTTGATGGAACAACCGGCACAAAGCTTTATGGAGTGTGTTCAGGCGACCTATCTGGTCCATATTTTACAGTTGATTGAAAGTAATGGTCATAGCTTCTGTTTTGGAAGATTCGATCAATATGCGAATCCGTATTATATAAAAGATGTCGAAAAGGGGATATTGAACGAAAGTACTACCCTTGAAATCATTACTCACTTCTTCCTTATGACCAACAGTACCAATAAAATCCGACCCAACGGACACACCAAGTTTTCTCAGGGATATCCGCTGTATTCCAATCTAATGATTGGCGGATTAACTCCGGAGGGAAAAGATGCGACCAACGCACTTTCAACTTTGTGTATTGAGGCGATGAATCTGACCGCATTGAAAGAACCAAATTTTGCGATGCGCTATCATAAAGACACACCTGATGATCTACTGAAATTAGGGGCGAAGTTGATTCGCAGTGGCACGGGTATGCCAGCGATGTTCAATGATGCCGTTGCGATTCGCGGACTGACGGATTTGGGAATTCCGATTGAAGATGCTCGTGATTACTGTGCGATTGGCTGTGTGGAAACCGGGGTTGCGGGAAAATACGGTCACAGGGCGACCGGTATGACGTATTGCAACTGGGGAAAACTGTTGGAAATGTTGGTGAACAATGGAGTGGATCCGATAACAAACATTCAACAGTTCTCAATCAATGGAAAATCAGGGAAGGATATAGAATTTTCAAATTACGATCAACTTTGGCAAGGTTGGAAGAAAATCTTAACATACTATACGGATCTTGCTGTGGAAAGTGATGCGATTTGCGATCGCTCATTAATCAAATACGATGCCAGTCCGTTGGCTTCCTGTTTTATTCAAAATGCTTTTGAACTTGGTAAAACATTGAAGGAAGGTGGATGTAAGTATGATGTCATTTCGCAGTCCAATATCGGTCCATCCGTGGTTGGTAATTCGTTGTATACGATGAAGAAACTGATTTTTGATGAACAGAAGCTGACGTTGAATCAGTTGAAGGCTGCTCTTTCGGACAATTGGCAAAGCCTTGAGTCCGCGAAGATTCATAAGATGATCCGTCACTTGCCGAAGTATGGTAATGATATTGATGAAGTTGATGAAATTGTAGCGAAAGTGTTTGAAAGTTATTTAGAGTTACTCCCTATGTACAAAACGGTGCGAAGCGGTAAAGGACCTTTAATCAGTCGCTATACCATGTCAACATCCAACATTACGGCGTATGTACCCAATGGTTTGGAAGTTGGGGCAACTCCGGATGGCCGTTTTGCTCAACAGCCGCTCAATGAGGGTTGTTCTCCGACTCAAGGAACGGATACTCATGGGCCGACAGCCGTATTGAAATCGGTATCTAGATTACCCAATCACCAGGTTGCGGCTGGGCAGTTGTTAAATATGCGCTTTACACCTTCATCGTTATCAAAGGATGAGGATTTAGATAAGTTCATCGATTTATTAAGGACAAGTATCGAACTTAATATTTATCACAATCAGTTCAATATCGTGGATACAAAAACGTTGCGAGAAGCACAGAAGAATCCTCATCTGTACTCTGATTTAATCGTTCGGGTTGCGGGATATTGTGCGCAGTTTATATCGTTGATGCCCGAAGCACAAGAAGCGATTATATCGCGCAGTGAGCATGGTCATGGATAAAGTGGGATTAGTATCGAATATTCAGCGATATAGTCTGCATGATGGTCCCGGGATTCGTACGACGGTGTTTATGATGGGCTGTCCGTTGCGCTGTGCGTGGTGCAGTAATCCGGAAGCACTGAAAAAAGAGAAGCAGTTGATGATTTTTGATCAGAAATGTACGTTGTGTGAGGAGTGTGTTCGGGTTGAACCTGAGGCTATTACAATTGAAGGAAAACTTAAGGTCAATCGAGCGTTGATTCACGATATTGACCTATTAGCACAAAGTTGTCCCTATGATGTTTTTGAAATTATCGGTAAGGAAATGAGTGTCGAGATGTTGATCGAAGAATGTATGAAGGATGAGCCGTTTTATCGAAATTCCAAGGGCGGAGTTACGTTTAGCGGTGGCGATCCGATCATGCAATCAGATTTTCTGTTGGATGTAACTCGAAGATTGAAGGAAGAAGGTATTCATGTCGCACTTGACACTTCCGGTGGATTACCTTGGGACCATTGGAAAGAACTTGCTTTTGAGGTGGACCTCATACTGTATGATTTGAAATTTCACGATGAAGAGAAACACGTTCAATATATTCAATCTGGAAATGCTGTGATTTTCGAAAATCTCGATCATTTGTCGAAGTTAGGTAAAGAACTAATCGTTCGTATGATTATCGTACCTGGTGTCAATGATCAACTTGAAGATATGAGGTTACGATGTGAACGTTTGAAACAAAGTGGAGCTAATGTATCACTGATAGAACTATTACCCTATCACACGTTGGGTAAAGGGAAATATATCCGATTGGGATTACCGTATCCGTTGAATCAGAGAGTAGAAGAGTACGAAAGTAATGTCGAAAATTTGTTAGAGTTGATTAAGTCACAAGGATTTACGGTACAAACTCGTAATCCGTGAGAGGAGATTAATATGCCACTAGATAATCAATTTCCCAATGCCAAGTATCCACCGTTATCTCGTCAGGAAATGAGGGATTTGATTGAGGGTAAAAATGGAGTGCGTCCTTCGGTGGTCACTTGCGGGCACTGGCTTCATCTGGATGAACTTTCAGAAGACAAACATCCGCCAATCATTGCTTTACACAAAGACCATCCGTGTGACATTCAACATTTCTATATGAAAAAGCCCAAACTCTTTGGGGAGCCGGGCGATCCGTTTTGTTGGTGTGATGTCAAGGATGCGGACCCGCATTTGCGTAGATACCCAGGTGAGACGGTTGGAATCGATGAAGAAAATTCAATTGAGTGGGATATTATCAATCAGATATCACCATTATCTCCAGATCCGGATTATCCACCGTTGTTGGACGATGCGCCTGAGCCGGATGGTCGTTATCGCGTGATGTCAATATCTCCGTTTCTGTTTAATCGTCATTGGGATTATCGTGGTATTACCAATTCTTTGTTAGATTTATATTTGGAAGGGGAAAACATTCATAAGCTTAATCGAAAACTGGTTGATTTTATGAAAAAAGTTATCGAGCGGGCAGCACATAGTAAAGACATTGATGCGGTCTGCTTTCCGGATGACTTGGGCATGCAAAAGGGTCCCTTTATGTCCGAAGACCTCTTCCGTGAGTACTACTTTCCATATTATAAAGAAGTGTTTGACTATGTTCACAGTTTCAATATGCACGTTTGGTTACATTGTTGCGGGGATATAACGTTACTGATGGAAGCACTGGTTGAATCGGGGGTGGATGTGTTACATCCGATTCAGAAATTTGCGATGAATGAGCGTGAGATATTCGAAAAATATAAAGATCGGTTGTGTTTTTGGGTCGGTGTCGATCTTCAACAGATATTACCGTATGGTAGTGTTGAGGATGTTGCGCAGGAAGTCCGGTTCATTACCGATGTTTTCTGGCAACCCAATAAGGGACGTCTGATCATGTCCGTTTCCAATCGTATTCAGGATAATGTTCCATTGGAGAATTATCTTTCATTAATCAAAGAGTCTTATATATACGGGGAGAAGGTCGTGCGTGATGGCAAGCAGAATAACTTATCTATCGCCGAGTCCGATCCCAATCGCTGGTTACAAAACCATTAGGAGAAAAATTTATGAATGTATCGAAAGAATATTTCGACATCGCTATCGATGTGATGAATCAAATCGAAGCAACCCAAAGTGAGACGATAGAAAAGGTGTCACAAATGTTTGCGGATTGTATAGCTGCGGATGGATTGGTGTATGTGTATGGTTCCGGTCATTCGCGCATGGGCGTAGAGGAAATGTTTCCGCGCTATGGCAGTTTCGCTGGTTTTTATCCGATCGTTGAACTATCAACCACCTATTATCACAATGTCGTAGGTGCCAACGGACTTTCTCAGGCCATGTTTTTGGAGAATGTCGAAGGCTTTGCCAAGCAGATCATTAAGAATTTCATCGTCAAACCTCAAGATGTTTTCTTACTTTTTTCAACCTCAGGTAATGGTAATGTCGTCATTGATATGGGTATTGAGGCAAAGGCACTGGGAGTGCCGGTCGTTGCGATTACCGGTGTGAAGAACAGCGGTAAAGCTCCAAGCAAGCATTCGACCAAGCAAAAATTATATGATGTGGCGGATATAGTGATTGATACCTGTGTGCCGGTGGGCGATAGCGCGATTAGAATAGAAGGTTTGAAATATCCGGTCGGTCCGATATCAACGATTGCTAATTCTGTGATTGTTAATATGATTAAAGTGCGTGTCGCACAATTACTGACCGAAAAAGGTCAGCCGCCCTATGTTCTGACAAGTGCTCAGGTTGTGGGTGTTGAAGAGGCGAAGGAGAGCTTTGAAGGTGTGTATCGTGAGCATCGTCGTCGTACCAACCGCTAATCAACTTTATTGACAATGAATGGAGATTGTATAGGAGGATAACAGTAGTGTTGTGATAAACAGACATAGTCTTTGGGATGAAAAAAGTTAGTTTAGAAGGATAGTATACTGGTGCGATTATTCAATCTCGCACTTTTTCTTTAGACTGGCAAGCAGGGCTATCAAAGCCAATTATATATAACCAAGTTAGTTTTAAATCTTTATTACCAGTTTGACCGGATGAAAAAGGTCGACTAAATAGTATAATATGCTATTTACATTGATGTTGTTCGATATAAAGAATACAATAGAATTAATTATAGAATAATGTGGTCTAGAAGTAAATGCAAGTGGAACATAATTGTACAATAATCAGCAGACAAATAGGTCGTATAACTCAGGACTGTGCAGTTACTTTGTGATACAAGAATCGAAAGTGTTAAGAGAACTGCAAACCTATGGCTGATTCCGAAAGATGCCGAGAAGCCTATTGATAAAAGAAAATCTAAATGAGAGGGGTAATGCCTAATGAGTGAGGGTTTTTATAAGCAGCTTATGAATCAACTTCCGATGGGATATGCTTATCACAAGATTATTTGCGATGAAATGGGTACCCCGTGTGATTACGTGTTTGTCGAGGTAAATGAGGTATTCGAAGAATTAACTGGACTGAAGGGTGCAGACATCACTGGCAAACCAATTACGAAAGTGCTGCCTGAAATCAGTGAAAGTGAATTTGACTGGATTGCTCTTTACGGTGAAATTGCCTTAAAGGGTAGTAAGAAAGAGTTTGAGCAGTTTTCAGAACCTTTGAATCGCTGGTATAGAGTGACTGCCTATTCTCCCCAAAAAGGGTATTTTATAACTATTTTCTCTGATATGTCAAATGCGCGACGGCAGATTAATGAACTTCAAAAACTAACTGAAGCGTTCCAGAAGAGCGAATCCCGTTACCGCAGGCTGGCAGAGAACGCCAAGGATATTATTTATCGCATCAACCTAGTCCCGGAACGCCATTTTGAGTATGTTAGTCCTGCAGTAAGCGACATCACCGGGTACACCCCCGAAGAGCATTATGCAGACCCTGACCTAGGCATGAAAATGGTTCACCCAGAGGACTACCATCTGATTGAGAAAGCAGGCCGTGGTGAAATACCTTCAGGGGAACCCCTTACCCTACGCTGGTTACGCAAAGATGGCCAAGTGATCTGGACAGAACAGAGAAACAACCTCCTTATTAATGAGGATGGTATCCCGGTAGCCATCGAGGGAATTGCCAGGGACATCACCGTACGCAAGCAGGCCGAAGAGGCTCTGCAGGTATCGGAACAGTTCATCAGACACACGCTGGACGGATTGTTGTCCCACATCGTGGTAATCAACGAGGGTGGTGAAATCATTCTCACGAACAAGGCATACCGAGATTTCGCAGAGCGTAACAATATCGAACACAGTACTGTTTCCGAAGGGTGCAACTACCTCGCGGTATGTGACAACGCACAGGGGGAAGATTCGGAGGAGGCCGGCTTTTTTGCCCAAGGCATCCGGGAGGTGCTTTCAGGTAAACGCCCGTCCTTCGAACTTGAGTATCCTTGCCATTCTCCGAATGAACAACGCTGGTTTTTAGGACGTGTCACGCCATTCAAGAGCGATAGTCCCAGGCGCGTGGTTATCGCGCATGAGAACATCACCGAGCGTAAACTGGCCGAAGAGCAAATTGAAAGGTTGGCTAAGATCGCTGATATTGCACCCAGTGCGATCGTGGTTCATGATTTTGAGGGAAGGTTTTTATTCATCAATGAACGAACTTGCAAATTGCTGGGTTATGAGAAAGATGAATTCATGGGTATGAATATACAACAAGTTAATGCACCCGAAAGTGCTGAAATGGTTTCCTGCCGTATGAAAGAGATTGAAGAAAAAGGTGAAACTGAGTTCGAAGCTAAGCATATAAGGAAAGACGGATCAACAATTCCTTCGCATATAATCGCTAGAAAGATTGAATGGTCTGGAAAACCTGCCATCTTAAGCATTGGTACTGACATCACCGAGCTCAAGCTGGCGGAGGATGCACTGATTGAAAGTGAAGCTTCTCTTCAGGCTGTTCTAAACGCTACAGCTGACGGTATTCTAGCAATTGGGAAAGATAAAAAGTTGCTTTATTCTAATCAACACTTTTCAAAATTATGGCGAATTCCTTCAGATGTCATGGAAATCGGTGACGACTCAATCCTACTGAAGCATATTCTCGATCAGTTGTCTGATCCGGAAGGCTTTTTACAGAAAGTTCAAGAAATTTACAGTAGCGATAAAGAGATTTTTGACGCAATAAATTTTGATGACGGTCGCGTGTTTGAGCGGCTGTCGCGTCCTTTATTAATAGAATCTAAGGTCATAGGTCGCGTATGGTCTTTTCGCGACATCACCCAGCGCAAACTGGCGGAAGAATCATTGCAAAGGTTCGCTGAAGAGCTAGAGCATCAACGAAAAGATCTGGAAAAAAGATTGCATCAATCGGTTAATGCAATCTCAAAAATCGGCGAGCTTAGGGATGTATACACTGCAGGACATCAAAAAAGGGTTGCGGAGTTGGCCTTTTCCATAGGGAGAGAAATGGGACTGGCTGATGAAAAGATCAGTAATCTATCATATGGGGGTCTACTTCATGATGTTGGAAAGTTTTTTGTCCCTTCAGATATTCTGAACAAACCCGGTAAAGTGTCTGATCTTGAGTATAAAATATTACAAACCCATGTTGAGGAAAGCTACAATGTAGTAAAGGAGATTGATTTTCCTAAAGAAATCCATACTATGGTTTATCAACATCATGAAAGATTGGATGGCTCAGGCTACCCTCAAGGATTATCAGGAGATGAAATCATTCTGGAAAGCAGAATTTTAGCAGTCGCTGACGTCGTAGAGGCTATGACCTCACACCGGCCATATAGGGCAGCCTTTGGCATTGACGCTGCTCTAAAAGAGATATTGCTCCACCGGGGAACTAAATATGATGCGGAAGTTGTTGATATTTGTGTTAAGCTTTTTAAAGAAGATGGATTAACATTTTAGTCATCGTATACTGGATGGTAAAAAACAGATAAATATAATGAAGTAAAGAAAGATAAAGAAATTAGAAATGGAGGAGTAGATGACCATGGAGGTATTGGCAAGGGGGTATGATCTCATTGACTCTGGTCATGAATTGAGTGTGTTCGATGAATAAAAAAACGAATATCCGATTCATCATCTTAATTGTTGGAGTTATTGTTCTTGGCTTTTTTATAACCAGTGTTCTTAACTATAAAGCCAGCAATAACATCATCCAGAAGGATGCGGAAAATATCACGAAACTAACGGCTATGACCATTTTCGCCGAGATTCAGAACGAACTGACCAAGCCGATTTTTGTGAGCCTGACCATGGCTAACGATTCCTTTGTCAAGTCTTGGTTGGCGGAGGAAGATAAACAAGATCTGGAAACCATAACTCGTTATCTAAAGGGGATTAAAGATAAATACGGGTACAGTTCGGTTTTTCTGGTTTCAGGAAATTCGGGAAATTATTACAATACAGAAGGCATTCTGAAAAAGATATCCACCGAGGACAGCCATGATGTCTGGTTTTATGAGTTTGTCGAATCCGGGAAGGACTACGCCCTGGATGTAGACACAGATCAGGCAAACGAAGACACCCTTTCTATTTTCATCAACAGTAAAATCCTGAATGTGGGAGACACGAATGCCAGCGTCATTGGGGTAGGCTTGGAAATGCGTGAGATACAAAGCATTCTAGCGTATTACAACAATTTGCTTCAACTGGACATTCTTCTGATAGACACCAAAGGGTTTGTTCAGGTGGCCACAGATGATTCGGTCATTGAGAACATTAATTATTTTTCCCAGTTGGACAATCCGGGCATGAAGGAGCGCATTCTAGATAATAAGGAAGATTTTGAGGTGCTCAGGCTCGAAGGTAGCATCAATAATAATTATGTTTTCACTAAGTACATCAATGATTTGGAATGGTATATTGTGGTGAAAAATAACCCAGAAGCCTTCCATTCCGCGCTGTTTCGACAGCAGCTTGTCAACTTGGCGATTGTCATTGTCGTTGTGCTAATGGTGGTTTTCATCACGGTAATGCTCACAAGACGCTACCAGCGTCGAATTATGCAGCTTGCAACAACGGATGTGCTCACGGGACTTTTCAACAGAAGGGCCATGGGCGAGGATTTGAACCAAAAGCTGGCGGAGGCGGACAAAACCGGGAAGCCCTTTTGTCTGTTCCTTTTCGACATCGACAATTTCAAGAAGTTAAATGATGCCCACGGACATATTGCGGGGGATGAGGCACTGGCAAGAACGGCTAATGTGGCTAGAGAGTTTTTGAAGAAAAGCACCATTTACAGGCTTGGGGGCGACGAGTTCGCCGGGATGATCGATCAGGACATTGTTGGGGCGGAAGGGATGTTGGAGGAGCTCCGAAACAGGATTGAAAAGGACGAGGAACTGTCGGCTTATCAACTGACGGTGAGCATCGGGTTATCAGAATATGTTTCTGGTCAATCCCAGGATCAGTTGATGTACCGAACGGACCAAGCCATGTATAGAGCCAAGGAAATAGGGAAGAATAAGGTAGTCAGTTAGAGCGAAGTTTGTGTTAACTGATGGTTTTATTTGACGGTATCCGAGAGGAATCGGAAAAATTGGAGCTCTGCATAAAGATTTCTCGGTGCTAATACTAATGCATAGAGCTTTGAAAATCTAAAAATATCTTCATCAAACAATCCTTTGTCACAAGACTTATTTCTGCTTAAGAAAATAAAACAGAACTAACTCTTAGAATTCTAGTTTATCTTTTTCAATTAACCTTTTATATTGATGTTGTTTTAAATATAGAATACAATAAAAGAAAATATAAATTATTGGGGTAAAAGTTGAATAAACAGTGAACACAATTGTTCGAAAAGCAGAAGACAAATAGGTCGTATCACTCAGGTCTGTGCAGTTACTTTGTGTTATGAGAATCGAAAGTGCTAAGAAAACTGAAAACCTATGGCTAATTTATAAAAGTACCGAGATTATGCTGACAAGTTATGTATAAAAGGTGTGAAGCGAAAAGAAAATGACCCAAATCGGTTGTTCATACAAGAAAAACTTTTGAAATAATCAATATATCATTCCATTGAAATCATATATTATTGACCAAGTTGTTGAGAAGGGAGCTAAAAAATGGTTATCGTTCTGATTACTCTAATTCAAAACGCCGCCTTGTTGTTGGCAATGATGGTCGTTTTAGATCTTGTCACTAGCCGGAAGCCGTTGCAAGACCAATGGGAGCGTCAGGTTATGGCGGGTGTGCTACTAGGTGGACTCTGCATCGGCCTCATGCTGTTTGCATTCCAACTCGAAACCGGCATTGTATTTGATACGCGATCCGTGCTGTTGTCCCTAAGCGGCTTATTCCTCGGAATGATTCCCACTGTAATCGCTATGGTTATGGCAGCAATCTATCGCTTCTCGCTTGGCGGCACCGGCATCTGGACTGGAATAGGTGTAATTCTAGCTACCGGTAGTATAGGCATATTGTGGCACCATTATCGGAGGGGACGAATTGAAGACATCTCCTTTCGTGAACTTTACAGCTTTGGCGTAGTAGTGCATTTGGTCATGCTGACATTGATGCTGACGTTGCCGTGGGAAGCTGCAATGAGAGTGCTCGAAGGTATCGGGCTGCCGGTGCTGCTAGTCTATCCCATCGCCACCATCGTCCTTGGTTGGCTGCTGTCCTCCCGATACAAGCGTGAAGAAGCAATCAACGCATTGAAGGAGAGTGAAGCGAGGTACCGAAGTCTTTTTGTAGTAGAAAACGTCGGTAAATCTGTGACGCAACCCACAGGTGAGATCGATGTCAACCAAGCTTTCTGTGACATGTTGGGCTACACTCCGGAGGATTTGCGCGGCAAAACCTGGCAGGAGTTGACCCCACCCGAGGATATCGGTTCGATCAATGAAAGGCTGGCCCCCCTGATTCGCGGAGAAAAGAATGCGGTACGGTTTGAAAAGCGTTATATCCACAAAAACAACTCGTATGTCTGGTCAGATATCAGCGTCACAAAGATGGGCGACACAGATGGGAATCTGCTGGCTTTCATAGTGACAATGGTGGATATTACCGAGCACAAGCGGGTGTATGAGTCTCTTAGGCAGAGCGAAAATCGTTTTAAGCGTGCTCTAGATAACATTCCGGATGCAGTGGTGATTTACGATAAAGAGCTGAAAATACAATATATCAATGCTGCCATGCAGAGAGCTACCGGCAGGCCGGTGTCTGATTTTATCGGGAAGCGAGAAGAAGAAGTTTGGCCACCGGAGGTATACCAAGTCTATATGCCCATGATTCTGGAATCGCTCAATACCGGGGAAGTACAATCCTTGGATACCGAACTTTACTTCCGCAATATCGATCTCCGCAATCTTAGAATTAACTATGTACCATTGTTTGATGATAAAGGTGATGTTCTGGAAATCATGGCAATCACGAACGACTATACCGAACGCAAGCAGACTGGAGAGAAAATTGCTGAGCAGATTCGCGAGTTGCAACGGTGGCATGCGGTGATGCTTGACAGGGAGGACCGGGCCATCGAGCTGAAGCGGGAGGTCAACGCACTGTTAGTGCAGGCCGGGCAGCCACCGCGATATCCGAGCACTGAAAGCCATCAGAACTGACCCGATAGTTAAAGACAGGAGTGTGAATCATGTCCGCAAAACATTTTAAAATCATAGCAGTGCAGAGTGTGTTTACACTTTTTGTGTTTTTATTATTTGTTCATTCTTTTGCAGAATACAACTCTAAGCAATTGCAAAATCAAGTTAATAATATGGGGCAAACAC
This sequence comes from uncultured Erysipelotrichaceae bacterium, assembly GCA_927435855.1. Classification (GTDB taxonomy): domain Bacteria; phylum Bacillota_I; class Bacilli_A; order Erysipelotrichales; family Erysipelotrichaceae; genus UBA2227. The sequence continues at coordinate 22,062 of CAKMJZ010000029.1, read as the reverse complement.
TGGGCTTTGCTATAGAGGTGGACGTCAATATCAGTGAAGGCGTATTAGCTTCGTTTGCTTACAATTACGAGATAGATCCTGATTTAGACGTAACGAAGTTTGAGATTTTCGCAAAACACTATCTTAAAGTAAGTCCCGAAATCATTTATGTTCAACTCAAGGATAAAGAGACCACGACCGTTATGGTTTACCCTGATACATATAAGTATACGCTTGGCGCAACTTTGTTGGGTAGACCAGAAGTTGAAGAAGCTGTGCGTAAAGCAATAAAGGATAAGATTGTTACCGCCAATGCACCTTATGTACTCAAAGATTCTAAGGACCTCTTAGGGCTTGTTATCAGATACCCGCTCTATTTTGAAGAGAAATTTAACGGATTCGTCGTAGTGGTGATGAACGTTAACAATTTCTTGAATAACATCATTGATGATGAAATGATGACGGATTATAATATTAGTCTTATTGATAATGACGAGAAACTATTTTGGGGATATGATGGACAACATAAGGGACACGTCTATATCAATAATATTGCCATACTAGACAATTTTTGGACGATTCAAGTCTCAATGAAAGACAATGTGATGGCATCGACAATCGGATTTTTAACGGGAACAACCTTTTTATTCCTGTTGATTATTGGCTTTTTAGTTGTGACGCAGATAAGACTAATAAATAAGGATCAAAACAATCAACAACTCGCTATTTCTAAGAAAGTACTCGAAAAAGTTAAGGAGAGTTATACCCTTGCATTAGATAGTGTCAATGACGCTTTATGGGAATGGAACATCATAACAAATGAGATCTACACATCCGACAAATGGGATGAAATCAATGGTTATGTAAAGGGTGGCAAAGGTATTGATGCTATTTTACAGAAAGAATCCATTCATACAGAAGACTATGAACAATCAGTGCTTGCCCTTGAGGCGTGCTTAAGTGGTGAAGAGAGTACATTCGATATTGTATACCGAACCAGTAATCCATCGGGAAATTATAACTTAATTCAAAATAGAGGTAAAAGCTATCTAGATGAGAAAGGTTTTACTAAAATCTTGGCAGGTTCCATATCCAACATCACCGAGCGCAAGCTGACAGAGCTTAAGCTTGTTGAAAGCGAAGAACTCCTTTCCCGGTCCCAGAGGCTAGCCCACATTGGAAGCTGGAACCTTGATTTGACCACCAACAAGCTGTACTGGTCGGATGAGACCTACCGTATTTTCGGGTGCGAACCGCAGGAGTTTACCGCTACCTATGAGACCTTTATTGAATTCATCTACCCGGACGACCGGGCTGCGGTGGAGGAGGGGTATTCCCGTTCGTTGAGGGAAAAAAGCGACAGCTACGAGATTGAACACCGGATCCTTCGACAAAGCACAGGTGAAATTCGCCATGTATATGAACGATGTGTTAATGTTCGTGATGACGCAGGCGACATCATCCAATCCATTGGCATGATTCAGGATATCACGGAGAGAAAGGTTGCGGAAACCGATCAGCGGATGCTCTTTGATCAGGTTCAACGCGACCGAAGAGCCCTGGTCAATATACTGGAGGATCAGCAGCAGGCCGAAAAGCAACTGCATGACAGCGGGGAGCGTATACGATTAGCCACGGAGCAGTCTAATGTGGCAATCTGGGAGTTTGATTTCATAGCGAATACAATGTCTCGCTCCATGAATCACGACGGATTATACGGCATGGCTCGACAAGAGAGATGGGACTTAACTACTTTCCAAAATGCAACACACCCCGATGACAGGGAGTATTCAAATCAGTTCATTCAGAACTCTGTGGCTCCGGGCGGACCTAATGATTATTCTTTTGATTTTAGAGTAGTATTACCCGATACGACCATCCGATGGCTCTCAGTGAATGGGCGAGTCATTGAGCGCAATGAAAATGGGCAAGGAATCCGTGTGAGAGGAATTATATCGGACGTCACTCAACGCAAACTGGCGGAAGAATCATTGAAAACTTACACTAAAGAGTTAGAATGGCAACAAAACGAACTGGAAAATAGACTGCTTCAATCGGTTAATGCAATCTCAAAAATCGGTGAGCTTAGGGATGTATATACTGCAAGTCATCAAAAAAAGGTTGCAGATTTGTCCTGCGCTATAGGTAGAGAAATGGGACTCGCAGATGAAAAAATCAGAAATCTTTTATTTGGTGGTCTACTCCTTGATGTTGGAAAGTTCTATATCCCTTCAGACATTCTGAACAAACCCGGTAAAGTGTCTGATCTTGAGTATAAAATATTACAAACCCATGTTGAGAAAAGTTGCAATGTAGTAAAGGAGATTGATTTTCCTGAAGAAATCTACACCATGATCTATCAACATCACGAAAGACTGGATGGTTCTGGCTACCCCCAAGGAATATTGGGAGATGAAATCATTCTGGAAAGCAGAATTTTAGCAGTCGCTGACGTCGTAGAGGCTATGAGCTCGCATCGGCCATATAGGTCAGCTTGGGGCATTGACGTTGCGTTGGAAGAAGTCGAGCTTCATAAGGGCACCAGATTTGATGCTGATGTAGTAGATGCATGTATAAGACTATTTAGAGAAAAGAAATTTCAATTTTATGAAAAATAAAGTTGTATTGAACGAAGGAGTTCATATGGTCGATGATTTATCAGCAATAGTCCATACGATGAATAGTGTTTACGGGTTTGATGTATCACAGTATGATTATTCTTTTCTTAAGCAAACCATCGAAAAGCGATGTACAGCTATTGAAATTAAAAAGTTTTCTGACTATGAAATCTATTTATCAAAGAATTTAGTGGAAGCGCAAAATCTCTTCCATGCGCTGAATATCAACTATACTGAGTTCTTTAGAAACACGCTCACATATGCGCATTTGGAACAATGGATTCTGCCACGTTTAATTGAAAAGAAGACAGAAGATAGTGAACTTCGGATCTGGTCAGCAGGATGCTCGACTGGACAAGAAGCTTATTCCATAGCCATGTTAGTTGAGAAGATCAATGCGAAGCGACAGCAAGCTTTGCGATATAGAATTATAGCAACAGACATTTCGAAATCAGCTCTGGCTGTGGCAGAAAAGGGTAACTACACTGAAGAAGCTATTCAAAATGTCAGGATGAAAGACATAAAGGAGTTTTTTGTGAAGACAAAAGAAACGTATACAGTTTGTGATCGATTGAAAAAACAAATAAGCTTTTCAACTTATGATCTTCTCGAAAACCGATCGGCCTATCCGCATGAGAGCATCTTTGGCAATTTTGACCTGGTATTTTGTTGTAATGTGTTGTTTTATTATAAAACAGATTCTCAGCTGTATATCCTGAATAAGTTGATCAATTCTATGTCTGAGCAGGGGTATCTGATAACTGGCGAAGCAGAAAGGCAGACCGTTGCAAAACATAGCCCTTTGCTAACTGTTGCGTCGCCATCGCCGATTTTTCAAAAAAAACATGGAGGTGTGAAATGAAACTAAAAAACCTAAAGATTTCTAAACAAATAAATATCTGGCTGGGTTCGATATTTTTGATCGTGACCATACTTGCATTGACCTCAGTGTTTTTTATGAATGCGTTATGGGAAAACACTTCAAATCTATACAGGCATCCATTGACAGTTCGCAGAGCAGTAGGTGAAATTGAAGCCGATGTTCTACGTATTCACAATAATATGCTGCAGCTTGTATTAGGAAATGACCAGCAGAGAACCGACGAATACATCAATGAAATTGATGCTTATGAAGTGGAAATAAATCGGCAGCTGGATGTACTTTACGATCGATTCCTTGGTCCAAAAGATGATATAAATGAACTGGTGGTTACATTATCACAATGGAAAACCATTCGAGCAGAAACTGTCCGTTTATTCCGTATGGGTCAAATCACAGAAGCACAAGAAAGAGTTAACAGTGCGGGTATTGGAGGCATTCATGCAGAAAAGATCAAGGACGAACTGAATGATATTAGTGATTTTGCAATTATCAAGGGCGACGAGTTTCATCAAACCGCCCTAGAACAGAGAAATGCCAATATGATGCAATTATCTGCATTAATCTTTGGTGTATTTCTCTTATTATCTAGCATAAGTTATCTTTTAAGAAAAGGGATCTTACCTCCGTTGAATGAGTTAACTACTACTACTGAAGCATTTCAGCAAGGAAAGCATGATGCCAGAATACAATATGATTCGACTGATGAGATTGGTTTGCTTTCGAAGGCGTTTAACACTATGGCTACCACGATTGAAACGGAAATAGATTATAGAGATAGCGTTATAAGTTTATCCTCAATCATGACAAATCAAGATTCTCTGCGTTTGTTCTGCCAAGAGTTGCTTAAGGGACTAATGCTAGAAAGTAATTCACAGATGGGGGCAGTTTACTTCAAAAACGAACAGAATCAATTCTTTGAACCTTATGAATCTGCGGGTTTCAAACATGACCAGCTATGCTCGTTTTCTGCATCTGCTAAGGAAGGTGAGTTTGGTACAGCGCTTGTGACAGAAACAGTACAACATTTAACCGATATTCCCTCTGACAGTCAGATTATTTTCTCAACTGTCAGCGGTGATTATCAAGCAAAAGAAATCATGACTATCCCTGTCAAAAATGGAGATGAGATTATTTCGATAATCTCATTGGCTAGTATTAAAAGTTATGCACCTGGTTCAGTTCGACTAATAAAAGGTATTCAAAATGAAATCACAGCACGTCTTAACGCAATATTGGCAAACAATAAGATTCATGAATTCTCACAAAGGCTTCAAAGCACCAATGCTGAGCTTCAGCAGCAGGCAAAAGAGCTGGAAATGCAGACCGATGAATTGACAGAACAAAATGCCGAGTTGGAAATGCAAAAAATACAGTTGGACGATGCAAGCCGACTTAAAACCACTTTCTTATCAAGCATGAGCCATGAGTTGCGAACACCGCTCAATTCAGTGATTGCCCTATCGGGAGTTCTTAGCCGCAAACTTGTAAATCAAATCCCCAAAGAGGAGTATAGCTATTTAGAAATTATTGAACGCAACGGAGAAAATCTCCTAAAATTGATTAATAATATTCTTGATATTTCCCGAATCGAAGCTGGGTATGAAGAAGTTGATATCAACAGGTTTAATGCTAATCATGCAATTGACGAAGTGATTGCTATGATACAACCACATGCTCAGCAGCAAAACATTAAGCTGCTTCATGAATCAGAAGATACAATCATCATCAGCAGCGATGTTGATATGTTTAGACATATCATGCAAAACTTAATCAGCAATGCAGTGAAGTTTACCGAAAAGGGTCAAGTAACAGTATCATCCCGCCAAAATGAAAACAACATTATCGTTAAAGTGATAGATACAGGTATTGGTATTTCTAAAGAGCACCTGCCTTATATCTTTGACGAATTCAGACAGGCGGATGGCAGTACATCCAGAAGATATGGTGGCGCTGGGCTGGGATTGGCTATTGCAAAAAAATATTCTTATCTACTTGGGGGCACAATTTCAGTAAAAAGCACCTTAAGTATAGGATCGGAATTTACACTTACTCTTCCGTTGCAGTATACTTCTGAAAATGCCATGAAGGAACAAGAAATAACGGATGGGCATGAAGTAGAAGTAAAACGATTACTTGTACCTGGTGATTATGAATTTTCTGAAAAGTCAATATTGCTGGTCGAAGACAATGAATCAGCAATCATTCAAATTGGCGACCTTGTGGAGGATATGGGGTTTCAGTTGAAAATAGCCCGTGATGCTGGGGAAGCGTTTACTATAATCGACCAGATGATACCAGATGCTATGATTCTCGACCTGTTGATGCCTGGTGTTGACGGATTCAGAGTGTTGGAAACCTTGCGAAATGCAGAGCAAACAGCACATATCCCCGTGTTGATACTGACAGCTAAGCATATAACCAAGGATGAGCTTAAATTTCTAAAACGAAACAACATCCATCAACTGATTCAAAAAGGCGATGTTAAACGTGTGGAACTTCAAAAGGCGATTAAAAATATGCTATATCTCGAAAAAATCAAAAATGAGGAGCTCCCGAAGAAAAACCAGACAATTGAAGGAAAACCAGTTGTATTAGTGGTTGAAGATAATCCGGATAACATGATTACCGTGAAAGCATTGCTTAAAGATCATTATACCGTTCTAGAAGCAGTTAATGCGCATGAATGTTTTGAGATGGCATTAAAATGCATTCCTAACCTTATCTTAATGGATATTGCGTTGCCTGATATCAGTGGCATAGAAGCGTTTCAACAAATTAGAACAATGACACAATTACAAGACATTCCTGTTATTGCTATGACAGCCAGTGCCATGACACATGATCGCGAAGCCATTCTTTCATATGGCTTTGATGCGTATATTGCTAAACCAATTATCGCAAAAGAGTTCTTCAAGGTGATACAAGAGGTGCTTTATGGAAAATAGGATTAAAAAAATCTTGGCGATTGATGATAATAGAGACAATCTGACAATTTTGAATGCACTGATCAGGGAAGCCTTTCCTAAAGCTATCGTGCTAACTGCTGTTACTGGGCAGAAAGGATTGGATATTGCGGAAAAAGAAGAACCAGATGTGATTCTTCTTGACATAATTATGCCTGAAATGGATGGGTACCAGACTTGTCGAAAACTCAAAGCCAATAAAAAGTTACGCGATATTCCTGTGGTATTTGTCACAGCGATTAAAAGCGATAAGGCAACCCGTATTAAGGCATTAGAATCCGGTGCGGACGCATTTCTATCTAAACCAATTGATGAAAGCGAATTGACTGCCCAGATTCGTGCGATGTTTAAAATCAGTGAGGCCAATATTGAGAATAAGAATGTTAGCGAACGGCTCGCAACTCTGCTTGAGGAAAAGACACGGGAGCTAGTCAAAAGCGAGGCGAAGTTCCGACAAATTGCGGAGAATGTTACAGATGTCGTATGGATGGCAGACATGGACATGAGGACTACTTACATTAGCCCATCTGTAGAAAAAATGCTTGGCGAGTCACCAGAAGCTCATATAAGAAAAGCGGTTGATGAAAGGTTTACGCCTGATTCTCTGAAAATAGCGCATCAAGTTTTTTTGGAAGAATTGGAAATAGAGAAAGATCCCAAGAGCGATAAAAACAGGTCGCGAATCTTTGAAATTGAACACTATCGAGCAGATGGAAGCGTTATTTGGGTTTCCGTGCATTCATCTTGTTTGCGCGACGAGAACGGAAAGTTTATTGGATTTCAGGGAGTGAGTCGGGATATCACAGAGAAGAAACTGGTTGAAGAAAAAATTGTAGAGCAAAATATTTTGCTTGAAAAGCTTCCAGAGCAAGTCCCAGGTATGATATATCAGTATCGCTATCATCCAGATGGTAGAAACTATTTCCCTTATACTTCAAGCGCGATTTGGCATGTTTATGAAGTCACACCGGAGGAAGTAATAGAAGACGCTTCAAAAGTGTTGTCTAGATTTCATCCAGATGATTACAATCGCGTGATGGACGGAATCTTAGAATCGTCAAGAACCTTAGAGAACTGGAAAGATGAATATAGAGTGATATTACCAAAGCAAGGTGAACGTTGGGTTAGTGGAATAGCGAAACCGGAGAAATTGGAAGATGGCAGCGTTTTGTGGCATGGTTATATTGCAGACATCACTGAACGCAAAAATAGTGAAGAACGGTTTAATCAGAATTTTAAAGATTTATTGGAGACACAGCGAATTGCGCAATTAGGAACTTGGAGATTGGATTTGGCGACAAATCAAGTGGTGTGGTCAAAGGAACTTTACAAAATGTATGGATTTGATCCAACAATTCCACCACCGCCATACACTGAACACATGAAATTATTCACTCCGGAAAGTTGGGATAGACTAGCGACGGCCCTAGATTATACAAGGACATCCGGTAACCCTTATGAACTAGAACTGGAGACTGTAACCAATGACGGTTCGAATGGATGGATTTGGGCACGAGGTGAATCTGAAACGGACTTTGAAGGTAATATTAATTCACTTTGGGGTGCAGCTCAGGACATCACCGAAAGCAAACAGACCGAGAACGAACTAGAAAAAAGACTGCTTCAATCGGTGAATGCAATCTCAAAAATCGGTGAACTTAGAGATGTATACACTGCAGGACATCAAAAAAAGGTTGGAGATTTGTCCTGCGCTATAGGTAAAGAACTGGGACTCACGAAGGAAAAAATTAGAAATCTTTCCTTTGGTAGTCTACTCCATGATGTTGGAAAGTTTTTTGTCCCTACAGAAATTCTGAACAAGCCTGGCAAAATTACTCACTTAGAGTATCAAATAATACAAACCCATGTGGAAGAAAGCTATAATGTAGTTAAAGAAATTGATTTTCCTAAAGAAATCCATACAATGATTTATCAGCATCACGAAAGATTAGATGGTTCAGGCTACCCTAAGGGGGTATCAGGCGATGCAATCATTCTAGAAAGCAGAATTCTGGCAGTTGCTGACACCGTGGAAGCTATGACCTCACATCGGCCATATAGGGCAGCCTTGGGCATTGACGCTGCTCTAAAAGAGATATTGCTCCATCGGGGAACTAAATATGATGCGGAAGTAGTTGATATTTGTGTTAAGCTTTTTAAAGAAAAAGGATATGAGATATAGTTATTGTAGTCCGGTTAAAAGTAGAGCTGAACGTGTCTACCACGAGCATCGTCGTCGCACCAAAAGTTAATCAACTTTCGCAACGTTAAAGCGTACACCGTTTTCATTTTACCGACATCAGTTTTGCGCGGATCGCTCAGATAGATTTCGCGATGGGTTTTGTCTACTCGCAGAAATCCATGGTCCTTAACGTAAGTTTCCATTTGCGCAAACGATGTCGATTCATCATCAAATGATCCGATGTGTATCATCTGACAACACCAGCCATCTTAAATGATTTCGAAGGTGGCTTTTTCTATATCAAGGTTCTTCTTTTTCGTTTTAGTCAATGTCTTAAACTTCTCAAACACTTCCACCGTCACGAATTCCGGTTGTCGGATCATGATGGTGTACATAAGATTCTCCTTATCGAAGTCCTGTCTTGTTTTGTCTTTTACATCCCATATCCCTTCCAGAGGAAAGACTGTATATTCATAATATCCCAAAGGTATGTCACTGCCTTTGTAAGACATTTTGATCGCATAGCTCAGCGCATGCAAAATCTCAACATCCAGACCAAAGGCCTCCCCATTGGGATTTCCTTCACCTTTAACACAGATGTAGTTGTGTGTTATGATCTGAGTAATGGTAGGGTGGGTGGGAGGGAAGTACTCTAACTTATCTTCAATTCGGTATTCGTATTTTTTCATGGTCATCACCTGCTTTCATTATAAGTGGTTAACGAAATCTTAACATACGAAAAAAGCAAAATTCCTCGGCTTTTAGTTATTTTATGGTAGTATAATTTCGGAGGACAAGATATGAAATTAAAAGTAGCATTTGTATGTATCCATAATTCTTGCCGCTCACAAATGGGCGAAGGTTGGGCAAAACACTTGGGCAGTGATATTTTCGAGGTGTACTCAGCCGGTACCGAAGATTATCCGGAAGTTAAGCCATTAGCAAGAGACGTGATGGAGGAAATAGGTATCGATATGAGCGAACACCATCCCAAACTGCTCAGTGATATTCCGCCATCGTTGGATATTTTGATTACCATGGGTTGCGGAGTTGCGTGTCCGTTTGTTCCGACGCGCTATCGTGCGGATTGGGGATTGGTTGATCCTTCAGGTGGTCCGATTGAAGATTTCAGAGTTACCCGTGATATCATTAAGGGTAAAGTTGAAGAACTGATCGAAGCAGTGAAGAATGACACGCTTTTTGTGAAGTAGAAAAAGAAATCACTATTGTGATAGAGTTTCTCGAGGTTCGAGGAACTTTTTTTGTTAAGTAAGTTCAATATCTTGTTTATTCGACATAACAGCCTATGGTAAAATATTTGTATCAGATGTTCGAAGAACAACGACAATTGTGATGGGGGAAAAATGGCTAATTACACGCGTGATTTAGAAATGTTTTTTTACACAATATCATTGATTATGATTGCATGGGGGCTTTTTGATATGTATCGGATGGATCGACTTATTGATAATGATCTTAAAGTTAAATACTTTACGGTTATTTGGAGTAAAATTTCATTGGGCATAATTTCAGCTCTCTATATTTTTATTTTGTTCCGGTCTGACATCATCGAACAAGTGAAAGCTATAATGCCTATTTATGTTTTGAGTTTAATTGTCATGGTTTTGACATACTTTGTAAATCGACTGGTTATACTTACGGTTAAGAAAGTTTTGACAATAATCTATCGTTAAGTGATGTTCGATAACTGTCTTGATATTCAAAATTAGACGATCGTCTCAAAAACTGAAAGGAAATTTAATATGAAAAGAGAAAATTTACCACGAAGTAATAGGAAAATTTTGTATTTAAGCGTTTTGTTATCATTATTGCTTCTAGCTTTGATTTGGGGAACTATGACATTTGTGAATTTCGAAAATATATTTGCTGGAGATTTGCAGAAAATTGTAGTGACAGATAGCTCTACGGGAAAATCAGTAACCATAGACAATCCAGAATTAATGGCGAAGGTGAGTCCAGTATTTTTTCCAAAGATTGGTTCAGGGTTAACAACGGCGGAGGGCACGGATATTACAATTACTTTCAATTATGAGCGCAAAGAAATCCAGTATAATTTGTTTGTTAGAAAGATTGACTACACTGACTTCTACAAGTATTCCTCAATTGACAAGCCACGCTCTTTTAATTTAAGTAAAAATGATAGTAAAATACTGGAAGAAGTGATTAAATTTACTCCTTGATTCACGCAAGCTGATCAAAGAACCGAAATTTCCAATATGCGAGTTGGTATAGAATCGTGTGTGAAAGTTCGCTAAACCCTTTAATTTCTCTCAAACTTGTGATAAACTTTGTGCATGTTACGGAGGGAAGCTATGAATCGGATTTTCGGCTCAACCAAATCGAAGTAACAAATCTGGCATGGGCATAGGTCGTTTACGCACCTATGTTTTTTGTTTAATCATTATCGTTTTGTATATCTGTGGAAATAAGGTCCGCAAGTCTCTACCTCCTTACCTTAAATGAGGAGACTACAAAACAAACTTAGGCTTTTTTAGCTATTTTTGTTTTTATCAGAGACACCGCGACCGGTGTCTTTTTCATTGAAAGGAACAACTTATGGAAAACATTAAAATATCTGTCGTTATGGGTTCGTCGAGTGATTATACGACTGTTAAAGAAACAACCGCAATCCTTGAACAGTTTGGGGTTAGCTTTGAAAAGAAAGTCGTAAGTGCCCATCGCACTCCGTTGGATATGGTCGAGTACGCGAAAACCGCGAAGAGCCGAGGTATAGAAGTTATTATCGCGGCGGCCGGTGGCGCAGCGCATCTGCCCGGCATGATCGCTTCATTAACAACCATTCCGGTCATCGGTATTCCGATTGAGAGCAAGACATTAAAAGGAATCGATTCATTACTTTCCATCGTTCAGATGCCGGCCGGAATCCCGGTTCTGACTGTTGCGATTGGTGTGGCCGGAGCGAAAAACGCGGCATTAGCGGCGATTGCGATGTTGGCGGTGCATGATGAAGAACTTGCCTTGGCACTACAGGTGTATCGCGACGAAATGGCGGATGCCGTACGAAGGAGTGAACTGATATGAGTACCATTGGAATCTTAGGTGGGGGTCAGTTGGGATTAATGATGGCCCAAGCCGCAAAGAAGTTAGGTCATCGCATCGTGGTAATCGACCCCGACGATCAATGTCCGTGTGTCAGTATTGCGGATGAGTTTATTTGTGCAAAGTACAACGATGAAACAGCGATAAAAGATATGGCTGATATGTGCGATGTTATGACTTATGAGTTTGAAAATGCGGATGCACAAGTAGTATCTGCGTACTTAGATAAATTTCCTCAGGGAAGTGAAGCACTGACCATTTCTCAGCATCGGTATAAAGAGAAGAAATTCGCGAAGAAACTCGGATTAAAAACTCCAAACTTCTTCAAAATTAAAAGTGAAGCTGACTTATTCCAAATCGTCAGTTTTCCGACGCTGATCAAGACCTGTCGATTTGGCTATGATGGAAAAGGGCAGTGGCTGATTCGGGATGTTGAAGATCTCAATGAAATCAAACTGGAATTTCCTGGAGAATATATTGCGGAAGAATTTGTGAGTTATGATTGTGAAATATCGGTGGTCGTTGCCCGATTTGAAGAGGGAACGGTGACGTATCCACCTTTTGAAAATGTTCATGAGAAAGGCATTTTAAGACAATCAACCTATCCAAGTTCAATTAATGAATCAGTTGCGCGTTTGGCGGTGGATGCCGCTATCGCAATTGTGGAGCATCTCAACTACATTGGAGTACTGGCTGTGGAAATGTTTGTTTCCGGTGATGAAGTAATTTTCAATGAGTTTGCGCCAAGACCTCATAACAGTGCTCATCTGACCATTGAATGCGCTGATTTCAGTCAGTTTGACTTGCATATCGCCGCAATCACCGGTCAGAAAATGATTGCCCCAGTGATGATTCATCATGGCGTAATGTTCAATGTCTTAGGCCAGCATGTCGCCGAAGTTTTCAGTAAGCAAGCCGCAAAACCAGATAAGCATGTCTTCATTCACTGGTATGGCAAAAAGGAAACACGTTTTAATCGTAAAATGGGACATGTAACCATCGCTGGGGATGATGAAAATAAACTGAAAGAATTAGTATTGCGTTGGAGGATGTCACGATGAAGTTTCGCTTATTTGTACAAAAAAGATTGGATATTGACTCGCATTCGGCTTCGCTAAGTGATAGCGTCCGACAACAGTTGATGATCAATGCCAATGTGACCATAATCAACGGTTATGACATTGACGAACTTGATGAGAGCTATTGGGATGATGCGATTGCCCGCGTGTTTAGTGAACCGATGACCGACATGGTCTATTTAAGACTGCCGAAAGTTGTAGGAACGGTCATTGTCAAGGAACCATTGCCAGGCCAATATGATCAACGGGCGGACAGTGCTCAACAGTGCTTGCGATTGCTCGATGTGGATACGTTGGCTACAGTTAAAACCTTTGAAGTCGCCATGTTTGATACGGAGTTAAGTGAAGAGGAATGTTCCTCATTCATTCACTATTGGATCAATCCGATTGAATCACGCCAAAAAGACTTGGATATAGACGTTGAGATTGAGGAAAGGGAAAGTGATGAAGGGGAGATTCGCGGATTCTGTGAGTATGATAATGAGCAGTTGAAACAGTTTCTTATAGATCAACAAGCCGCCATGTCCTTTGAGGATATCAAACTCATTCAACGATTCTTTACAGAAAACGAAAACCGAAATCCGACGCGCACCGAATTCAAAGTGCTCGACACGTATTGGTCCGATCATTGTCGTCATACGACCTTTGAGACCGTTCTTGATGAAATCATCATTGAAGATGGATCGTTGAAATCTTCGATTGAAGAATCACTGATTGCCTATGGTAACTTAAAAATAGCAACCCATCGGGAAAACCGACCGGACACGCTGATGGAAATCGCCACAATCTATGCAAAAGCACTCAACGATCCGCGCGTTGAAATCAGTGATGAAATCAATGCCTGTTCCGTTAAAATCAATATTGATACCGAATCTGGAAATGAAGAGTGGTTACTTCAGTTTAAAAATGAAACACACAATCATCCAACGGAGATTGAACCTTATGGCGGGGCATCCACTTGTATCGGTGGTACCATCCGTGATCCATTAAGCGGACGCGCCTATGTCTATCAGGCCATGCGTATCAGTGGTTGTGGAAATGTCAAAGAAGAAATTTCTGAAACGATGGCTGATAAACTACCTCAACGTGTCATTGCGATGAAGGCAACAGCCGGTAACAGCGGTTATGGCAATCAAATCGGCGTTGCGACCACAACCGTCAAAGAAATCTATCATCCTCGGTATGTCGCGAAGCATTTGGAATTAGGTGCAGTTGTCGGTGCGGTAAAAGCTGAGTATGTCCAACGGTTGAAGCCAAGTGCAGGTGATGTAATTATTTTGGTGGGTGGCAGAACCGGAAGAGATGGAATTGGCGGGGCAACCGGATCTTCCATTGAACATGACAGTTCGAGCTTACTGACATGTGCCGCACAAGTACAAAAGGGCAATGCGGTGGAAGAACGCAAAATTCAACGACTCTTTCGCAATCCGGAAGTGAGTTTATTAATTAAAAAATGCAATGACTTTGGGGCGGGTGGTGTCAGTGTCGCTATCGGCGAACTTGCGGATGGATTATCCATTGATTTATCGACCGTACCTACGAAATATGTCGGACTCAATGCGACCGAACTGGCCATCAGTGAAAGTCAGGAACGCATGGCCGTGGTGCTTGATCCCAAGGATGTTGAACAATTCCTTAACTTTGCTCAACAGGAGAACCTTGAGGCAACCGTGGTTGCGAAAGTCACGGAAAGTAAGCGTTTGATTATGAAATATCAAGATTCGGTGGTTGTTGATCTTGATCGCAAGTTGATTGATACGCATGGTGTCCGACAACATGCGAAAGCCCGAATATCGGCGGATTATTCGCCATCTTCAAGTGAAGTTTTTGATAAAGATTGGGCACTAACCCATATGTCATCACTTAACGTTTGTTCTCAAAAAGGGTTGATTGAGCGATTTGACTCCACGATCAATACACTTTCAGTGCTCGCTCCTTTGGGAGGGAAATATCAGCTGACTCCCAGTGAGGGAAGCGTGTCGAAGATACCTGTACTAAAAGGTAATACCTCGGTGGCTTCTATCTTGACCTACGGATTTAACCCACAGCTAAGTGAAAAGAACATGTTTGTCAGTGCGCAAGGTGCAGTATTAGAAAGTATCGCAAAAGTACTGGCTTTAGGTGGCAATATCAACGATATCTTCTTCTCATTTCAAGAATACTTCCCGAAGCTGAAGAATGAGTTTCAGTGGGGTGAGGTCACAGGTGCTCTGCTTGGAGCATTGAGTGTTCAACAAGCGTTTGGCCGACCGGCCATTGGCGGTAAGGACAGTATGTCTGGCTCGTTTAAACATTTGGACGTACTACCGACTTTGGTGAGTTTCGCTTGTGCACCAACAATCGTTTCAAACGTTATTTCGAGTGAGGCAAAGCACAAAGGCAATCGATTATATCTGATTCAAGTGAATCGCTTAAGTGATGGCAGTTTCGATCTTGAAGATGCAAAAGTAAAATATACAGCTTTTGAGAAACTTCAAGGATCGGTTGTCAGTGCGACCGTTGTCAAAGAGTCGCTATTTGCGACGATCGCAGTCATGTTGATGGGCAATGGCTTGGGAGTCACCGTTGATACAACGTTATCTTTGTGTGACGATTACATCGGTAGTCTGGTTGTTGAAAGTAATGAAATTCATTCCGATTGGATCGAGATTGGCATCATAAATGATGACTACACCTTTAACGGAATTACTCTTGATAAAGAGGAAATTAGAAAAGCTTATGTTGGCGGACTTGAATTTCTGTATCCTATTCATCATGTCAGTGATAACACAGATGTTACCTTACCTTCTATCGGTTATCCGATTGAAACATATCCCTTTGCGGCCGTTGACGAAGTTCACGTTGTCATACCGGTATTTCCGGGAACCAATTGTGAAGTCGATACGGCGCGAGCCTTTGAGAAGGCAGGGGGGACTGTTGATTTAGCCCTTATCCGAAATCTGAGTAAAGAAGATTTGATTCAATCCATTGATCAGTTATGCGATATTCTAGATCACTCTCACATTCTGGCATTGCCAGGTGGATTTTCGATGGGAGATGAGCCGGATGGAAGTGCAAAATTCATTGTCAATATTCTCAAAAACGAAAAAGTCAAAGCAGCGGTTGAACGACTTCTCGTTCGAAAAGGTTTGATTATCGGAATATGCAACGGATTTCAGGCATTGATTAAATGTGGGTTGCTACCTTATGGAAAGATTATGGATTTGACCTTTGAAGATGCGACACTGACAAGCAATGCGATTGGCCGTCATATCAGTACAATCGCTACGACCCGATTAGTATGTGATGGCTCTCCTTGGTTGGCGGATATCGGGGAGGAAGTAATCAAGGTTCCCATCAGTCATGGGGAAGGCCGCTTGATGGCAAGTGAACAACAAGTTCAACATTGGATTGAAAATGGTCAGATAGCCTTTCAGATGTGTGACGATGAAGGAAATTCAACTATGAATCCAAGTGTCAATCTCAATGGTTCCGTGATGGCAATTGAAGGACTCATCTCACCGTGTGGACAGATCTTAGGGAAGATGGGACATACTGAGCGAGTGACGTTGGATTTATATTCGAATATTCCGGGGATAAGAGAGATTCCATTGTTTGAAAATGGGATTAACTACTTCAGAAAAAGGTGAAAAATATGGAAAAGAAACAAATGATTTATGAAGGTAAGGCCAAACAGTTGTATACTTGTGATAGAGATGATGTCTATGTGATGCGCTTCAAAGACGATGCGACCGCATTCAATGGCATCAAAAAAGCCCAAATCACCAACAAAGGTGCCTTAAACAATCAAATATCGACGATTTTATTCCATCAGCTTCATCGACATGGAATAAAAACTCATTACATCGAAACGCTCAACGACCGTGAACAACTGTGTTACAAGGTCGAGATTTTTCCGTTGGAAGTCATCGTGCGTAATATCATCGCCGGATCGATGGCTAAGCGCTTGGACATCGAAGAAGGAACACCATCTCTAAAACCAATTTATGAACTATGCTATAAAAATGATGATTTGGGGGATCCATTGATTAACGAAGATCATGCGATGGCGTTGGGATTCATTACTGAGAAAGAACTTGGCACAATCAAAGATATGACATTGGATATTAATCAACTGCTTATTTCTTTGTTTGATCGCATCGGCATCACCTTAGTCGATTTTAAAATCGAATTTGGAAAACTTCCGGATGGGACCGTAATTCTTGCGGATGAAATATCTCCGGACTCCTGTCGTTTGTGGGATAAGATTACCGGTAAGAAACTGGATAAAGACCGCTTCCGCAGAGATTTGGGAAATGTCGAGGATGCTTATCAAGAAATATATAACCGACTCCATGAGGTCTATTATGACTGAGATGATGTTTGATCGTGAATTGCATGAGGAGTGCGGGGTCTTTGGGGTTTTCAATATCCATGATGCTGCTGAATTGGCGTACTATGGGTTACATGCCCTACAACATCGCGGTCAGGAAGGTGCCGGAATTGTGGTCAGTGATGAAACCCGTTTACTCGGCGTTAAAAACGAGGGCAATGTCCGATACGTATTTCCGGAGAATATTCTCAAAAAACTGACGGGTCAACATGCAATCGGTCATGTTCGCTATTCGACAACCGGTGGTGGTGGATTGTTAAATGTCCAACCCTTTCTCTTTAGACATGGCAGTGGCGATTTCGCGCTTTGTCACAATGGCAACATTGTCAATTCTAAACAACTTAAAAACCGGTTGGAGCGCAATGGCAGTATCTTTCAAAGTTCTTCGGATTCCGAAATATTAGCTCATTTAATCCAACGTGAAACCCGTAAGGACCGTTTGGACGCAATCAAGGAAGCTTTGATATACTTAGAAGGTGCATTCGCCTTTCTTCTGTTAACCAAAGACAAACTATACGCTATGCGTGATAAACACGGTTTACGCCCACTTTCCATCGGAAAATTCAATGGCGGTTATGTGATTGCCAGTGAAACGTGTGCGTTGGATGCGGTTGGGGCGACCTTTGTTCGGGATGTACTTCCCGGTGAAATCGTGATCATTGATAAAGAAGGAATAAAAACTGACAGTTATACTCCGGATACGGAAGAAAAAATATGTTCGATGGAGTATATCTACTTCTCTCGTCCGGATAGTGATTTATTAGGTCTTAATGTGCATCGCTCACGTAAAGCGTGTGGTCGCATTTTAGCTAAGGAAGCGCCGGTTGAAGCGGATATTGTTATCGGTGTTCCGGATTCTTCTCTATCGGCGGCCAGCGGGTATGCGGAGGCCAGTGGAATTCCTTATGAGATGGGTCTTATTAAGAATAAGTACAGCGGACGGACCTTTATCGAACCCTCCCAAGCACTGAGAGAAAAAGGGGTTAAGATGAAATTGGCTCCTGTTCGCAGTGTGATTGCCGGGCAACGGGTTATTTTGATTGATGATTCCATTGTACGCGGAACGACCTCGATGAAGATCGTATCGATGCTTAAGGATATGGGAGCCAAGGAAGTGCATATGCGCATTGCCTCACCCCCGATTATTGCGCCATGTTTTTATGGTGTTGATACATCAACGATTGAAGAGTTGATCAGTGCGACCAACTCGATAGAAGCACTGAGACAACTAATCGGTGCGGATAGTCTGGCTTTTTTATCAATGGAAGGGCTCAGTGAAGCGTTGGGACATCGCAGTTTCTGTCATGCTTGTTTCACCAAAGAATATCCAACGCATTTGTATGAGGATATCAAGGAAGCCAATAAGGACGGAAAGTTCTAGGAGGATAGTTATGAGTGAACATTATGCAAAATCAGGAGTAAATCTTCATGCAGGGTATGAATCCGTTTCGCGGATCCGTACTCATATAGAGCGGACGCGACGATTGGGAATGATGGACAATATCGGATCGTTTGGCGGTCTGTTTGATTTGACTCGTCTTAATGTTTCTGAGCCGGTGTTGGTCAGTGGGACCGATGGGGTGGGAACTAAACTAAAAATCGCCTTTATGACAGGCAAGCATGATACCATCGGAATCGATGCGGTGGCCATGTGTGTCAATGATATCTTGGCTCAAGGTGCACAACCACTGTTCTTTTTGGATTATATTGCCATCGGAAAAAACAATCCTGAAACTGTCGAGGCGATTGTCAAAGGGGTTGCGGATGGCTGTGTTAGTGCTAACTGTGCGTTGATTGGCGGAGAAACCGCTGAAATGCCGGATATGTATACGTTGGGAGAATATGATATCGCAGGGTTCTGTGTAGGAGTTGCGGAGAAAAGCAAACTGATATTGCCCAGCCATGTCAGTGTAGGGGATGTGATCATTGGATTGGCAAGTTCGGGTCTTCATTCAAATGGTTTCAGTTTGGTGAGGAAGATCTTATTCAAAGATCATTCGCTTGATCATATGATGAAATTCGGGGAAGTTACACTTGGTGAAACCTTGTTAACGCCAACGAGGATTTACGTTCGTGCTGTTCTTCCATTGATTCAACAGTCTAAGATTCACGGTATCGCTCACATTACCGGAGGTGGGTTCATTGAAAACGCTCCACGTTGCATCCAAGATGAACAAGGTATTCTAATTAGTAAAGGTACTTGGCCGATTCCGCCGATTTTTACTTACTTAGCCGATCTGGGTCGTATCCCGGAAGATCAGTTGTATCAGGTGTTCAATATGGGCATCGGTATGATGCTTATCGTCGATCCTAAGGATGTTGAGGAAGTAATCGACTATTTGAAATCACATCATGAACATCCGTATGTGATCGGTGAGGTAACAGATACTCCAGGAGTCGTCATTCGATGAAGAATATTGTCATCTTTGCCTCAGGTTTCGGTTCGAACTTTCAAGCGCTTACTGATGCGGTAAAGCATGGAAAACTTCATGCAAATATTGCGGGTTTGATATGTGACAAAGCTGGGGCATATGCGATTGAACGTGCCAGAATCAATAGTATTCCGGTCGCGTTGCTTGAACGTAATTCATTCTCATCTAAAACAGAGATGGATATGGCTATTTTGCATCAATGTCAATCGTGGAATGCGGATTGGCTTGTCTTAGCCGGCTATATGCGCTTACTTTCACCGATGTTAATTCAGGCGTATCCGCGTCATATCGTTAATATTCATCCATCGTTATTACCCAAGTATCGCGGTTTGGATGCGGTGGGTCAGGCGTTAGATCAAAAGGAATCGATTTACGGACTTACTATTCACTTTGTTGATGAAGGAATGGATACCGGAGAAATCATCGTTCAAGTTCCTTTTGAAGCCGAACAACTGGATCGGGATCATATTGAGAAACGTTTACACCAGTTGGAACATCAAATGTATCCAGCGGTGATTAATAAGTTGATATTGGAGGAATCTGTATGAAACGTGCGTTGATCAGTGTGAGTGATAAAACAGGGATTGTCCAAGTAGCGAATGAGTTACTTGAACTAGGCATTGAAATCATATCTACCGGCGGAACTTATAAGTTACTCAAAGATGCGGGGATATCGGTGCTACCGATAGAAGAAGTCACCGACTTTCCAGAGATGTTGGATGGCCGGGTAAAGACGTTACATCCCATGATTCATGGGGGTCTTTTGTTTAGGCGAAATGATAAAAATCATGTCGATGCGATAAACAAACATAACATACAACCGATAGATTTTGTCATTGTGAATCTATATCCCTTTGTTGAGACCATCAAAAAAGAGGGTTGTTCATTTGAACATGCCATCGAAAATATCGATATCGGCGGACCGTCCATGTTGCGTTCAGCCGCGAAGAATCATGCGGATGTGACCGTAATCTGTGATATGAGTGATGCTCAAGAGATGATTCGACAACTGAAAGAAGATGGAGAAACTTCTCTTGATTTTCGACGCTTTTTAGCTGCGAAAGTCTTTCGTTTAACCGCCGCATACGATGCAATGATTGCCGAGTACTTAACGGAAGAAGACTTTCCGGAAAGAATCACAAATACATATACAAAGGTTGCGGATTTGCGCTATGGAGAGAATCCTCATCAGAAGGCCGCTTTCTATCAAACAAACCTTCAAGAACCAAATTCGCTTTCCGCTTGTGATCAGTTACAAGGCAAGGAATTGTCCTATAACAATATTCAGGATGCCAATGCGGCGCTTGCGATTTTGAGTGAGTTTGATGCGCCGTGTTGTGTGGCAGTCAAACATACCAATCCTTGCGGTGTCGCACTCGCAGAGAACCTTGTTTTGGCTTGGCAAAAAGCCTATCAAGCCGATCCTGTCAGTATCTTTGGCGGTATTGTGGCGTTTAACGGTGAAGTCGATGCGACGATTGCTCAAGGACTATCGGAACTATTTTTGGAGGTTATCTTGGCTCCGAAATATTCGTTAGAAGCGCTTGATATTCTTAGTTCGAAAAAGAATGTGCGAGTCCTGGTAACGAGCCATGATTTCGACCGTCCTTACTCGATGACCTGTGCACGCGTTTCTGGAGGACTGTTGATTCAGACGACGGATACAGTTGAATTAGATAAAGATGATTGTAAGATCGTGTGTGGAAACGTGGATGAATCCGATTGGGATGATTTGCTCTTTGGGGAAAAAGTATGCAAACACGTTAAGAGCAATGCGATCGTTCTTGTGAAGGATGGCATGACCGTTGGAATTGGTGGCGGTCAGAGCAATCGGGTCGGTGCCGCGAAAATCGCGCTTGAACAAGCCGGTGATAAGGCTAGGGGGGCTATTCTGGCTTCGGATGCTTTCTTTCCGATGCCTGATACCATCGAATTAGCCGCGCAATTTGGAGTAAAAGCGATCATACAACCGGGGGGTTCAATCAAGGACGAACTTTCAGTTGAGTCATGTAAAAAACATAAGTTAACAATGGGCGAAGGATGTGAAGATAGATAATTTAGTGCCTCAACCTTCGAATAAACCGTCATATGCTTCGCAGTAGGAATATTGTATTGATTCATCAACTGCTTTGCAAATGACTTACTAGCCTCCAATTGAGCAGCTTTTGCGCTTGGACCAAACACGCGGATGCCCGCCTGTTGTAAGACATCAGTAATTCCCGCCGAAAGCGGCGCTTCCGGACCGACAAACACCAAGTCAATATTTTGCTTTATTGAAAAGTTGATCAATTTTTCAAAATCCATTACTTCAATTGGGACGATTGTCGCCACATCCCTCATCCCAGGATTTCCCGGTGCAACAAAAACCTTTTCCACCGGCACTTTAAACACGGATGAGCCGCATATTGATCGTGGGCAGTGGCGGACGTGAACATGCGTTGGCCAAGTGTTTCTATAAAAGTGCGACGGTGGA
>CAKMJZ010000028.1 GCA_927435855.1 uncultured Erysipelotrichaceae bacterium | reverse complement strand
ATAAATAACATTGTGATTGGAGCAACGGAGGATGAGACATCTTCCATCTTGCTAACCAATGATCCTAAGGATGCGTAGATAAACAAATAGAGTAAATAGCCAAAGAAGGTAAAGATCAAAAAGACGAACATGGAATCCCAGCGTAAGCCGCCTACAACTGCTGATAGGATTTCGGCAGGGTAGTTAGCGCGGTTTATAACAATGCCCAAAACGCCAACGATCATGATAAATCCAAACTGAAGGACACCGGCTAATCCATTAGCAAATACTTTTCCAATGATCAAAGCGTCGGGCTTGGTGGAGGTTATAAGCAGCTCCATTGTACGATTGTCTTTTTCTCTAGCGACGGAAGTGGATACCATGGCTCCGTACATGATGACGAGCATATACACCGCAAACATGAGTACATAGGCAATCATAAAGCTTTCGCTTGCATCTTTTCCGATAATTTCTTCATTGATTGCAATGTTGACATTGTAGGCCTGACTTACTTTTAGAGGATCAAGTTCTAATTCAATGAGATTACGTTGGATTTGTAATTGGGTCAATGCGTTTTGGATGGGGTAGGAGGCGTTGGAGTAAAGATCGCGATTGATTACGATCGTTGTCAGTGAGGTTGGGGAAGTGATGACAAACGCTTGGCTGATTTTCTCGTTGTTCAACGCTTTGCGTACTTCACTTTCATTATCGAATATTTCAATATCAACAAAAAACAGATTGAGTTCTTCTATAGTAACGGCTTCATTGAGGATAACAATCCCAGAGCCCATCATCGAGATTTTATCGGTTGGCATCGGTATGTTTTCGTCAATGTCAAACAAGCTGATAATCGTGGGAATCGTGGTTACGACGATTAGGACTACGCTTATAATCGCGGTTGTGATAATCATGCTTTTCTTCGATAAGATACTTTTAAGTTCAAACATGAATACTTTTGAAATATTATGCATGTTCTTCACCTACTTTCTGAATGAAGATGTCGGTCAGTGAGGGCCGATAGGGAGATATCATTTCGATTTCAATACCCGCTTTAAGACATTGATTAAGAAAATTGTTTAAATTGTTGTTTTCGGGCAGATGAATGATCAGACTTTTTTTGTCTTCACTGATATCGTGACAATCGATCAGTTCTAGCAGTTTATCCTTCAATTCACCGTTTTGAAAATTCGATGATTTAAGGCGTATCTTTGATTGTCCCATATCGTTTTTAATTCTATCGAGATTTCCGGACAAGATGATCCGACCTTTTTCAATTAATGTGATTTCATCGCAAAACTCTTCAACGTAGGTCATTTGATGAGAGGAGAAGATGACCAGTTTGCCTTCTTCGATTTTCTCGCGGATAACATCTTTGAGCACTTGGGAATTGACCGGATCTAAGCCGCTGAAAGGTTCATCGAAAATCAGGATGTCCGGATCGCCGATGAGCGATTGGGCGATCTGTACTTTTTGTTGGTTGCCTTTGGATAAGGTTTCAAGTTTGTGTGTTTTGGCATAGCCAAGTTCAAAACGGTCCAACCAGTGTTCAGCCGAAGCTTTGGCTTGGGCTTTCTTAATACCACGCAACTCTGCGAAGTAGATGAGTTGGTTCAATATTTTCTCTTTGGCGTACATGCCTCTTTCTTCGGGCAGATAGCCTATGTTGTATTTGCGTGGGTCAAAAGGTTTGCCGTCAATAAAAAAGTGTCCTTCATCGGCTTTGAACACATCCATTAAAGCGCGGATAGTTGTAGTTTTGCCAGCGCCGTTGCGACCTAGAAAGCCCATGGCTTTGCCGGTGGTAACGGTAAAGCTGACATCATGTAATATTTTTTTGCCCGAGAAGCTTTTGTGAATGTTTTTGATTTCGAGTCTCATAATTTCCTCCCATAATTCACGATTAGTGCAGGACAGTAAGCTTACGTCACATAATGTTAACTCTTTGGATTATTTTATTGGAATCGTCCTAATGCACTATTTTACTCTAGCCCCTGAAGTTGGATTTGTCAACATTTGCACAAAAGAAAACCGCTTCAAGGCGGTCACTTTTGTAATGCGTTTATTCGCTGACTGATCGGTGGATGAGAGTAAGTCATCTTAACCATCAGAGGATGAGGGGTCAGATTGGCGAAGTTTTCTTGAGCCAAACGTTTCAGTGCCGAGATCATCGCATCTTTATAGCCATGCTCCTTCGCATATCCATCCGCTCGGTATTCTGCCCAGCGAGAGATGGCGGAGAGGGGGACATCCAGTAAGATGTCGATGGGGGATAGAAATACGGAGAATAGGATCAATCCGAAGCCGATGTGCACGGATTCGAAGCCAAAGGATATCGATAGGGCTTCCCAGGATAGGAAGAGTTGGAGGAAGTAGAGCATGATGCCCATTTGAACCAATCCCATTAACAGATTGCGTAGGGTGTCCTTGTGTTTGCCATGACCGATCTCATGAGCGAGTACGGCCACGATTTCTTCGTTGCTCATTTTTTCAATGAGGTTGTCATATAACACGATTGATTTAAACTTACCAAATCCAGAGAAGAAGGCGTTGAGCTTTTTGGTGCGACGTGAGGCATCCATAACGGAAATGCTCTTTATAGCAGTATCGGTCTTCTTGGAAAATTCATATATCATATCTTTTAGTTCGCCATCGGGAAGCGGTGTAAGTTTGTTGAATATTTTTATGAATATCTTGGTGTAGAGGATGTTGATGAAAACCATGATGGCCACCATAAATAGCCAGGTATAGAGGATGAAGTTTTCGCTGTTGAGGTAGAAATATAGCAATAAATACAAGACTCCTCCACCCAGGACAACCATTAAAACCAAAGATTTCAATAAGTCCAATACAAAGGTTTTCTTGGTAGTTTTATTAAAACCATATTTCTCTTCGATTTTGAAGTTCTTAATGTAGGAAAACGGGATGTCAATCAGTGAACCGATAATCATGTAGCTACCCACAAATATCATCGTACTGAATATCGGATCCGTAGATACAGTTAATGAAAATTGGTTGAGCAAGGGAAAGAATCCGAAAAGCAGAAACACAACAGTCAATCCGGTCGAAAGCACTTTTGCGATCATTCCCAATCGGAAGTTTTCCATAGTATAACTTAACCAACGTGAATATCGTTCACTGTCATAGATGTCGTTGACATTGTTTGGTATCGGTTGTGTTCGGTGGTTGTAATTAAGTATGGAAAGCCACAAATCGAAGGCGAATGTGGCGAGGATGATGGATATGGTTAAGATGTTGATCATGGTCTGTCTCCTGGTGTTGGTTCTGTATCGGTATCATGAAATAGATTTTCGATGTATTTTTGGTAGGTTAATATCGTTTCCTTGGAAAATCCATCCGCATCCAATTCCACATATTGATTGCGATAGCGGACGATGTCATCATTGAACAAATCGTAGTTATAATAGTTTTCGATGTTTTCTTTGAGTTTGCGTTCATGTTCAAGACTCTTTGAGGTTTGCGCAAACGGTGAAGTCCAGTCAATGCTTTGAATGAGGTATTCTTGGGTTATATGTCTGCCTTCGTGCAGGACGGTGTAAAGCATGATGCCTGCATACGGTTTTTCTAAATGGTAGGTATTGAGAATAATGATCCCGCTGTAATAGTAGTGTTGGCCATAGTGATAAATAGCCATGGATTTATGGGTAATTTTATAGGGTGGCCGATTCTCTAAGTGTGCTTCGATATATTCGACAAACTGTAATACGTCGATTCGTTCATCGATATTTAATGTTTCATAAACGCGATTGTCCAGTTTTTTGAGTGTTTGGAAGTTTAAAACGATGAAGTCCGGTCGGTTGCGATGTTTTTCGATGGGGTTGTCTTCAATGGTAGGCAATACGCCAAAATTGAAATATTGAATCGTCAAGGTGATGGGAATCGTGAGGGTCAGGATGACTAAGGTAATTTTCATGATCTTTCGGAAAGCTTCCGGTGTAGTTGGGCGAAAGATGAAGAGTTTGCGTCTCTCGAAGATGTCGAGTTTGATCGGTTTAGAACGTTTGGTCAAGGTAAGCATGACAAACAGGGCTACGGTTGCTAATGTGAGGTAAATGGCCGGATGTAGATAAATGTTTCGAAATAAGTAGACGCTCAGTGCGGTTGACAGTGTTAAATATATGATGTCGTTAAATTCTGTTTTATCGTTGGGGACGTTTTTGCGAAACAGTGTAAAAAGGGCGCCGATGTACAGTGCCAGTAGAATGATATTAAAAAATTCGGATACAAATATAACAAAATAGAAGCCTCGCATCCGTAGGACGATGCCGAAATTCAAGATGATCCACAGAATGGCGGAGGTGATGAGGTATTTTCGCATATGTACGCCACCTTTTCTTTTATTATAGAGCATTCTATTTGTGTGTCAAAGAGATTGATAGTTCAATTTGATTCATATTGAAAAAAGACCGTTCAGGTCTTTTATAAATTTACGGTCAGTTCATTGTCTTTACAATAGCTCAGCCAACTGCCATTTTCCAGTATCTCTTCTTTGGCCAGGGCGATAAATAATGATTCTGTGCTTTGTTGGTTATCTGTGAACAGAGGTTGTATTTTCTGATATTGATCGATCATTTTCTGATGGTCGGATATTTTGCGGTTCAATGAGAGCTTTCCATAGTAGTTGGATAGAAACAGAGTGATGGCGGATATCGTTCCGAGAATGATTTTAAGTATGCCGCGAATGATGATGTCTTGTTCGGGGTGAAATAGCAGTATTCGATGCAGGGGGTCGATGGGTATAACGATTGTGGCTATCGCTGGGAATAAAAATTCGATGATTAAGATAAGGACAAATAGGGTAATGGAGTAAAATAGCATTAATTTGGTCATTCGTTGATTTAGTCGGGCTCGTTGTTGGTTTTTAATTAAGGCTTTTTTGTGGTAGGAGAGCTGATCGTCTATCCACAGAGATTTAAGTTCTTGTGCGGTAAGTACTCGTTTTGGGGGTTCGCCGATTAACAGCGATGTTACCGCTTTTCTGATCCAGGTGTTACTTTTTTTCTGCGTCCATGTGAAATGGTCGGTGATGTTTTCTTGAATGCCAAACAGTGATAAATAAAATTGGACGCGCAATGTTTCCGCTAGGGCTCGGTATTCGAGGTATTTTATGTGTACTTGATCTTTCTTTGATTTGAGATAAATCATCAGTGAAAGTAGAATCAGAAATCCGTACATTATCAAAAATATATTGGACTCAGCTTCGTCGTAGAGCAGAAAGGATATGACAAGAAAGACGCCGCACCATGATAATTGGCGCATGGCTTTGAGATAGCGTTTCTGGTAGGTGTTGGAGCTTTGGTCGCTATGTTGGTAGGCTGTATGTAATCGCTCGCTCACACCGTTTAAGGGGATTTCTATGAGTGGATATGTTCCGTTGGATGTGTTTTTACTGTCAATGTTGAACTCATTGGTTGCACTTAAGAGTTCTTTAAGTGCGTCCTTTTGAGGTTCGATGATTTTGACGGTTAGTTCATTATTGGGAAGGGGTTCATTTTGTCTGGGAGTGATGATATGGATGATCGTGCTGTCATTAACGGATGCTATATGGCCATGTTTAAGAAAGCTGCCTCGCAACATCATATTCGCAAAAGTGGCGGTTCCGCATCCCGATAGATCTCCGGGTTTTCCATCCCATAAGGCTAACAGTACATGGCAGTGTTTGACGATGTACAGTCCGGCTTGACGATAGCCATAGTCATTGGTTGTTTCCATGGGTGATTCGCTGGGTTGTACAACGAAGATTTCCTTTGCTAATGAGCATTGTCGGTTGAGTTCGCTAAGCGCTTCTTCACTGAAATCCTTGCGATAGTGATTCAGTGAGAAAGGTAAAGGCACCACCAGAGGAATGTTCAAGTTAAGGGCTATTTCAGCGCACAATTGGTCGGCACCTTCCGCAAGGCTGTTTAACATGATCAGTGGTGTGTCAGGGCAAACACTCTGAAGTTGAGTCAGCTGTTGGATGACTAGTTCTTTAAGTATTTCATTGTCTTCTCTTCGGATGTTTCGGTGTCCGGTCACACCGATGATCATGGGAATATTCATCACAATCTCCTTTCAATACGCAATTATCATATTGATAAGTTTGATATAAGGGTTATCAGTCTGAATCTGATGTTGAGGTAGTTGTATATTTTAATGATACGCCTGATTCCTTCATGTGTAAACATGCTCAAAGTATTTAAGTATGGTTAATGTAGGTGTATAATATATGTATAGAGAAGTTTACTTGTATGCGCAATCCATC
>CAKMJZ010000027.1 GCA_927435855.1 uncultured Erysipelotrichaceae bacterium | reverse complement strand
GGATGGAATCGTCTTGCTCGAAGGATGGAATACCTGTACGCCTTATGTTGTATGTTGGTATTTGGAAAGAGTGGATGCTGACTTCTCCTGGTGTCTTAATTCCGAAATGAAATCAGACAGTTTTAATTTCATTTCATGCTTGTTCATCGACGTTTCTTTGGCATGATATAGCACTTTGTATCAATAAGTAACCAAAGTCCAACCATTCCGCACAATGCGCCGATAATGAAATATACTACATACCCCATACTTCTGATTTCTCCTTCCAATCAGCTTTCGCGCTGAATAAATTTGAGTAATAATGAGCTCCGCCCCAATGATAGACGCCATCATCTTCTTCCAAATCCCAACATACAACATAAGGCGTACAGGTATTCCATCCTTCGAGCAAGACGATTCCATCCCACACTGCCAAAACAGTAAGAATTTTATCTTGAGCTCTAATCTTAATTTTTCTTTCTTTCGAATTGTCGAATGGATCCATCTAGTCTACGATCTCCATTTCCTTCATTTCACATGTTGGCTTTCCATTTCTGAACAAAACATGGATGTAGGAGCTGCAGCCGGCTTGGTCGCAGTTGTGAACTGTGTCATCATCTTTGAACGGTACGCCAACTACTATAACTCCTTCTTCGTCATCAATTAATACATCATCTATTAATGCATTTAGTTTTTTCATTTCAATCCTCCCGGTTTATCAAAAAAAGTATTGGTTTCATTTTTGTCATTTCTTCTCCTCCAGCAGTTGATAGAAAACCAACATAAACATCAACGCTGCTAACAGATTCACCCTTGTGCTGACATCGGATTCACGAATGGTGTACCAACTGAATAATGCCAACAGTAATATGACTAACTTTGAGATCATCTGCTATCGCCTTTCCAGTTGATGTAAAACATAGCGATTATTAACGTTGTCGATAATACGTTAATCTTTTCTCCAACATCTGTTATGTCATGTACCAACCAATTTCCAAAAAATAATGTAGCCAAGTAAGTTAAACCGATTAAGAGTTTCCATCCCTCGTGTTTCTTCATGTCCTCGCCTCCTTTATTAATGATGAAAGGTATATGACTGAAAAAATAATCATTCTCGATAATAGAACTACTTCAAATCTTTCTTGATATGAAGTTTCAATCATGAAGAAACTCCAACCAACGATAACCCAACTAAAGAATTGCAATAAACCTTTCAACGCTTTTTTCATACTTTAGCCTCCTGTAACTTTATCCACGGGCTCGTGTTATTGGTTTGCTCGATTGTTTGAACGAGTCTGAACTGTTTCGCATTATGTTTGTCTGCCAATCTTAGAAATGCTTTTTGATTGGCTTCTTTGATTGATGAAGCTTCGACTGCAATTTTGATTGTTTCTCTTGGTGAATCAAACCATACATGATATTTCAGTTCCATTTTGGTTCTGGCCAATTTTCGTAATCTTCATCACAAATTGGATTCTTCATGTTCTTGCTCTCATTTTGTTACTCAATTCAATAATTTGCTCTAGTAAATCAATCGATAAAACATGATCAAACATATTCAAATTAATCCTGAAAATAACTATTCCATCAGTTCCTATCAAAATAGACTCTTCGACTTCTGGCACATCGGTTGGTCGTACAAACTCAATACCATCATCATCCACATAACCTACTTGATATCCGAGACTCTCGATTTTTTGTTCTGGGTTCATATTATGGTTGGACATCAAGTTTTATCGGAATGATGCTATCCGGTTTAAAAACGATTTCATATTTGTACTTATCTACTTCAATCCACTCCAATTGTTCCACGGTATAAGTTACATTGTCGCTTAGTCCTAGAAAGTGTTTCTGATACTTCTCCTCACCTAGCTTGCATGTGACTTCCAACATCTGCTCTGATACATCAACATTGATAGAACAGTTGCCCACCATTTCCAAGATGTACTTATCTTGAATTGAGTTATAAAATACAATTCTACGTCTTACTTTAAATGAGTCTGCATCCTTGCTAATGTTGTGGCTAACTACCTCAGAGTCTCTTGCGCACCCAACAATCGTTAGTAAGATAAAAAATGCAACTAGCAAACTGAAATACTTTTTCATTCCGTTTCCTCCTTTATTTCTCCGGAATTTCTCTTCTTCTGCTTATTATTAACATACAGACGCTTCTCAACTTCACCCTGTGAGTTTACATAAAACTCTCTATCGAATTCTTGTTTTTCTCGATCAGCTGCTATTTCAGCAAAAACCATTTCAAGGTACGGATATCTCATTCTTCGACATCCATCGCGCTTTCTAGCGTACCCATCAAACTTTTTAACTGCTCATCATTAATGTACTTTCGTAAAGGTCTCACCTTGTTTTGATACTGGTTCTTTATGTGATTAATCTGAGATTGAGCATATTTCTCGACAAGCTCAATCGGTAGCAACTCAACGTCTTTATAAAATCGATCACCACCCACTGGGATTAGAATTTTACCTTTTCGACTAAACTCGCCTATAATCCGACGGATAAATCGATAATGTCTTTCTCCCCACCACATGGCATCAATGCAACTGAACATATTAATCTGCTTTTCAGCTGTTTTTCTGATTAGACTCATAATTTTTCCTTTCTTTCCAGTTCTTTTTGGAATCAAATTTGATCAATTAATAATAATATGTTTGCTGAGATTTACATTTTGAGATTTGGTATTTTCAATTTTTCCATGATATAGTTAGTGTGTGGAAAAAGAAGGGGGGTGAAACTATGCCTTACTACGTTTTTAACGATAAACGTTGGGATGGGAAGTTTCATGAGGTTCATGAAACTACCTGTGCACATAAGCCGACACTAGCAAATCAAACTGATTTGGGGTGGCACTCTAACTGCAAAGATGCAATTAAAGAGGCGGAAAGACGCACAGGAAGTCGAGATTTTGATGGTTGTTATTATTGTTGTAAAGACTGTCATAAAGGTTAACCCTGGAAGTTACTTGTTACCGCAAGTAACTTCCCTTTTTATTCAGTGACGATGATTACGCATTTACCCTGAACGGCAATTCTACCGATCGATGATTGAATTACAGCTCCGTGTCCCTGTTCAATCTCCATGAATGTTACAGAAATTCTTTTCTTTAGTTCTTCAACAAGTTCTTCCTTTGAAGAGTTCGAGAGTTGTGATTTACGTTCTTCCATTGTTTTTCCTCCTTTCTTTACTTTCTAGCGGATATTTTCCGATTAGTGATTTATAGCCAAAGCAACAACTTGAACCTTGCGCAGGATCAGGAGATTTTGCTTACGGGGTTTGTCGAATTCCTTTCTATCATCTAGAACCTTCACCTTCTGTCTTTAGGTTCTTCGAACTCCTTCCACCCCAACACTTTATTGACAGCTCTTGCAGATACTTCACGCTGAGAATGAATGGGTAGCTGTATTTTCTTCGCTTGTCTAAATATCTTTTTTGCTTGAGTCAGTGACGTTTGACATTGCTCAGCGATCATATCTATGGTTACGTAATACTTCATAATAACTCCTTTGTGGGTTTATGACCCACATTGATTGCAAAAAATATAAAAGGTAACTATTTATCGGTATTTTTACTGTTGATCGGTTGAATTTCGTCAATATTAACTTTAACGAGTTCAGAAAATCGAATGACTTCAGTAAATAGAAAGCCGCGTTTACCTTGTTCTTTCGCAGCGTAATTATTTATACTAATTCCGAGGTAATTTGCCACTTGTTCCTGACTTAAGTCACGATCTCGGCGCAATTGTCGGAAGGTCTTCTTAGAATTATCCATCAAGTATCCCCCCTTTCTGAATACATATTATAACAAGAAGTGTATGGTGTCAACCCACAAATGTATGTTTTTTTTCAAAATGTTGGTGTTTTTTGTGGGTTGTATATATACAATTGTGAAATTTAGTTGTACAATGTGTCCAAGAATATACCAAATAGGTAGGGAGGTGCGATAATATATGGATGCATTAAATGTATCTTTGGGTAAAAGATTAAAGCAACTTAGGAATAAGCGTGGATTGAGCTTGCAAGATGTAGGAAATCGCATCAATAAATCTAGATACACAGTGCGCGATTATGAAGAGGGTGTATCTGGAATGGGATGGTCAACATATATAGAAATATGTAGGATTTATGGAGTAGATCCGAATATGTTAGCGAATGAAATTAAACAAGAGGTTTTTCATTCAAATAAGATCGTTTGATTTCATTATATAGGTAATAATGGTTAATACAATATTAAGTGGGTAAGGCTGAAATGGTTCTCATTAGTAAAGGTGGGATAAAAGTGGCTATTTGCAAAACTACGTCAGGACATTATGCTTTCCGGATTTATGTAGTTGATAAATTAGGGAAAAAGAAACAGATATACCGCTCTGACCCCGCTTGGACTAGAAAAAGTCATGCAGAGCTGGCACAATCTGATTATATTAAAAAATCAAAACAGCTTGAACCAGTGACATTCGACGAGGTTTTTAATGAATATTTGAATCAAAAGAAGATGACTGTCAAACACTCGTCCTGGTACGACATCGAATCTGTGTATAATGCTCACATTCAACCTACTTTTGGGAATGTAAGATTAGATAGAATAACTCCTACTACCATTGTATCGTGGCAAAAATCATTGCTAATTAAGACATTTAAAGGCAAAGAGTATTCCAATGCTCAGTTATCAAAAATTCAAAAGTATCTGAAGGCGATGTTCAACTGGGCTTATCTTCATGACCTTATAGATAAGGATCCCTCCAAATCCATGAAACCAGTCAAGCGCTATGAGATAAAGAAAAATACGATTGTCATATTGAATCCGGAAGAGTTCAAGCAATTTGTTTCTATTGTGGATGATCCGGTGTATGAAACATTGTATCAGGTTCTATACTGGTGCGGGCTACGATTGGGTGAAGCGATGGCTCTGACGTTCGATGATGTCGATTTCAGTAATGGCACTATCAGAGTTTCTAAGACCTACAATTTTAAGTTTAGGGAAGTCACACCGCCTAAGACTAAGAACTCCTACAGGGTCGTGGAAATGCCTTCAATGGTAGTCAAAAAGATACGAAGCCTGATATCATACTATTCAGGCAAGTATGAACACGATGGATCTAGCCCATTGTTTGGTGAATACGCATATCGTACCATGTCGCGACGATTAGAACATTGGATCAAAGAATCCTATTCTCCCGTATTCACACATCACGATTTAAGGCATTCATGCGTTTCATTGTTGGCTAATGCAGGATTCAATGATTTCCAAGCGGCTAAGCGAATGGGTCATGATGTCAAAATGTTTAACGAAACGTATGGACATTTGTTTGAATCGAAGCAAAAAGAAATGACAAAAGCGATGGAGAAAATGGCAGTTAACTAAAAGTAAGAATATTCATAAAAAGCGTTAATAACAAGCAGTTTTCAGAAGTTTAAGTAATTTATAAGTAATAAAGATTATGAAAAAACAAAAAACCCACTGTTAAGTGGGTTTAATTGAATACTGGCGGAGGACATGAGATTCGAACTCACGGAAGCTTGCACTTCGCCACCTTTCCAAGATGGTGCCTTAAACCGCTCGGCCAATCCTCCAGCGCAAGTACTATTATAACAAAATTCTGTGATTTGTCCACCATGTTTGATGCTCTATGGCAAATACAACCAAGCTTGAATATTTCTTATTATTTTTTGTTTATACATTGACTATTCTCCTAATCTTAGTTAAAATAATAAAGCAATGCCCGAGTGGTGAAATTGGTAGACGCAGTGGACTCAAAATCCACCAATAGTGATATTGTGACGGTTCGAGTCCGTCCTCGGGCACCATTCTTTTGTTAAAATTATTAATCTGTACACTAAGAACTCTCTATTCAAGAGAGTTTTTTATACTTTTACTTCATTCGTTATTTTATGCAAAAAAAGGGTTATTAGCCCAATATTTTTAGTCTACTGATTTGACACTTCAATGATACAATCATAGTCATCATACAAATTCTTAAAGAAGAAAGCATGAAGGATGTGACCAATGATTCGTCTTTTGCGATGTTTAAAGTAATCAATGCGAACAAAGATGGTTAAGGCAATCAAAGAAACAAACAAGATGATTTCGAATAGTAGCATAAGCCCCCCTATGTTACAAATTATATCACTACCAACAATCTTATGTACAGATGAAATTTTCGAAAATCAGAATGCTAGATTGTTTCAACACTTATAACAAATTGATTAATTTTATAGTGGAATTGTTAAACTTAACTACAAAATTGACAAACCCTGATAAATACTAAAATGATCCTAGATTTAGCTCAAAATCTTAATAACTCTTCAAATCCATATTAGAGTTAAGTTAAAAAAGACTTTATGTTTATACAACATAATTATATGTGGATTGGCAACCCAAGGGCAAGATCAGCTACATCCAGGACTGCCTCAGACATTGTAGGATGAGCGTGAATCGTTAAAGCGATATCATCCACGTTCATTCTTGTTTCGATTGCAAGAGCTAGTTCTGCAATAATCCCGCCTGCTCCAACACCGGCAACTTGTCCCCCTAGAACAAGTCCTGTGTGCTTTTCAGTAATTATCCGAACAAATCCTTCAGTCTCACCTAAAGAGATGGCTGTGCCGCTTGCTCCAAGTGGGAATAATGATACATTCACTTCAATACCCTCTTCTTCTGCTTGTTTTTTAGATAGACCTACAATCGCTAATTCAGGATCAGCGGAACAAACAGCAGGCATAGCAACATAATCTATCTTAACATTCTGCCCAGCCAAGGCTGCTGCTGCGATTTTCGCTTCGTAACTCGCCTTGTGTGCCAACGCCGGACCTAGGGTAACATCTCCGATCGCAAAAATATGAGACTGCGATGTGCGTCCTTGATCATCAACTTTAATAAAGCCGCGTTCATCCACTTCGACTCCGGCCATTTGCAAACCTAAATCATCCGTGTTTGGTATTCGACCAACACTTACCATCGCAACATCGGCTTCTATAGATTTTTCTACGCCATCCTTTGTATACGAAATATAGACACTACTCTCAGTTTCAATTGCTACTTTTG
Organism: uncultured Erysipelotrichaceae bacterium; assembly: GCA_927435855.1. Classification (GTDB taxonomy): domain Bacteria; phylum Bacillota_I; class Bacilli_A; order Erysipelotrichales; family Erysipelotrichaceae; genus UBA2227. The sequence goes on along the minus strand of CAKMJZ010000027.1, from coordinate 9,347 downwards.
CTTTGGCTTTGGTTATGACATCAACATTTTTCAATGAAAACTGCTTTTTAACCAAGTCCACCATATCATTGTCGAAACCCATTAAGAGATTGTCTGCTGCTTCAATAATGGTTACTTTACAACCTAAGTTAGCATAAACACTCGCCATCTGACAACCAATGTAACCTCCACCAATCACGACAAAACGTTTGGGGAGCTTCTTTAGGCTTAAAGCTCCGGTTGAGTCCATGACACGACCTTTAAAAGGGAAACCACGTATTTCTAAAGGTCGACTACCGGTAGCAATGATGGCTTCCTTAAACTGATATGATTGAGCCTCATCATCAATCACAACCCGCAATTGATGTGGATCATTGAAAAATGCTGATCCTTTAATGATTTGTACCTTGTTCTTTTTTAAAAGCGATTCAACTCCTTTTGTCAGTTTGCTGATTACTTCATTATCTTTCCATTGTTGAGTTTTTTCTAAGTCAAACACAACTTCCTTAGCAATAACTCCATATTTCTCTGATTTAATATCAACAAAATGATGAGCCGCCTGAATTAACACTTTGGATGGTATACATCCAACATTAAGACAAGCACCACCGATGGCATCTCTTTCGATGATGGCAACTTTTTTACCTAATTGTGCTGCACGAATGGCGGCAACATAGCCTCCTGGGCCAGAACCGATAACTACTAGATCTAAGTCTAGTGCAAAATCTCCAACTACCATTTCATCATCATCCTTCCATTAATAGAAGTTCTGGATCTTCCATGAGTCGTTTTAATTCATTCATTGCTTTTTGAGCAACCGCTCCATCAACAATTCTATGATCAAAACTCATGGATAAATGAAGAATACTTCCTACTCCCAGCGTGTCATTTTCTAAAACAATCGGCTTCTTTTCAATTCTACCCATACCGAAAATCGCAACTTCGGGGAAGTTAATAATCGGTGTGAACCACTTCCCTCCAATAGGTCCAATGCTTGTAATCGTTGTAGACCCCGCTTTCATTTCAATAGGTTCCAACGTCCCTTCATGGGCTTTATTTGATAAATCCACGATTTCTTTAGCGATCGTGAAAATACTTTTTCTATCCGCATTTTTAATGTTTGGTACATATAATCCGCGTTTGGTATCGACGGCTATTCCCAAGTTGTAGTATTTCTTATACACGATTTCATCATTAGCCTCATCAACACTTGCATTAAGTATGGGATATTTACGCAATACAGCGATCACTGCTTTCGACATATATGCCAAGTACGTCAATTTGATATCTTGGTTTGACGCAACCTCTTTGAAACGATTCCGATGTGCGATTAATCTCGACACTTCGACCTCATCAAAAATAGAAACATGTGATGCATGTCGTTGTGAATTAACCATTGCTTGTGAAATCGCACGTCTTGTTACAGACATTTTTTCGCGAATCGTGTCAGAAGTTTCCGCAATAGAATATGCTTCTTGTGTTGTTTGTTTGGCTGTATTGATGTTCTTGGTTTCTTTAGCTGGAGTAGCTAAGAAAGCATCAATGTCATCTATTGTTATATGATCATGCTTTCCAGTTCCGGAAATATTCAAGATTTCAACACCTTTATCTCGTGCATACTGGCGAACCGATGGCATAGCCAATACTCTTCCAGCAACAACTGACTTATTAGATTTTTCATTTGATGGTTGGACTTGCGTTCCTTTATCTGCTTTATGTTCTATTACTTCATCTGTTGAAGAAACATGACTCATAATCTTAATTTCGGCAATTGCTTCTTCAATTTGAGCTGTACTCCCCGCCTCAACTAATATTTTCGAAAGAATACCTGTTACAGGAGAAGGAACTTCTTGTAACAGTTTGTCATTTTGTACTTCAACAATGGCTTCATCTTCAGTAACTACATCTCCCACAGAGACAAGCCATGTGACGAGTTTCCCTTCCGTAATCCCCTCTCCAACTTTTGGTAAGCGAAAAACATAGGTCGAACTTTCTGATGTTAAATCTTTGTTTGACTCGCCATCTCTATTTACTGGTTTTTCTTTATTAACCATTTATTTAGCCTCCTTAATCAAAATTGATTACTTCTTTTACTTTGTCTATGATCTTTTGTGTATCTGGCAGCCAGTCATTTTCGGCTAGCATAAAAGGATAAATACTATCGGGTGCACTTACGCGACCGATCGGTGATTTCAATGCTAGAATCGCACGTTTACGTTCTGCCATTTCAGCCATGATGGTTGCTCCAACACCTGCTTGACGTTGTGCTTCTTGCACGACCACTAATCGACCTGTCTTCTCAACCGATACAATAATTGTTTCAACATCAATCGGTGATACTGTTCTTAAATCAATTACTTCAACGGAAATGCCTTCCTGCTGAAGTTGTTTTGCAACTTTAAGAGCTTCATGAACCATGTAACCATACGTTACGATACTTACATCAGATCCTTTGTGAACTACTTTAGCTTTTCCAAGAGGAACCGTATAATACTCTTCTGGAACTTCTTCTTTGAAAGAACGATATAGTTTCATATGTTCTAAAAATATAACAGGATCATTATCCTCAATAGATGCCAATAATAATCCTTTCGCATCGTATGGATTGCTTGGGATAACTACTTTTAAACCCGGAATTTGAGCCATCAAGCCTTCAAGACTATCCGAATGAGATTCTGGGGCATGCACACCACCCCCAAAAGGTGAGCGAATGGTGATTGGCATCGTACGGGTACCCCCGGTTCGATATCGTGTTCGTGACATTTGATCAGCAATGGCATCCATTGTTTCAAACACAAATCCAAAAAACTGGATCTCAGGTATTGGCCTGAAGTTTTCAAATGCTAACCCAACCGCCAATCCGCCAATTCCAGATTCTGCTAAGGGCGTGTCAAAAACACGTTCTTCACCATATTTGGCTTGTAAACCTTGGGTTGCTCTAAAAACTCCACCGGTTAAGCCGACATCTTGACCAAATATTAACGTACTTTCATCTTTTTCAAGAGCATTATCAAGTGCATTGGTAATCGCTTGTATCATTGTTAACTGTGCCATGAATCAATTACCCTCCTTCTGTTTATAATACTCAATTTGTTCTTTCAGTATTTGGGTTGGCTCTTCAAACATTAACTCCAAAAACTGAGAAACTTTTTGCTTTGGAGCGTTATCTGCTTTTTTAACTTCTTCTAAAATATCTTTGTCAAATTGCTTGATAAGATCCTCTTCGTCATCCTTATTCCACAACCCTTTTTCAGTCAAGTAAATACGTGTACGAATCAAAGGGTCTTTTGCATCCCACTCAGCAAAACTGGCTTCATCACGATATAATTTCGGATCATCACCTGACAGAGAGTGAGGTTGGAATCGGGAAGTATATGTCTCAATTAAAACTGGGCCATTTCCGGCAAGTGCCCAATCTCGAGCGGCCTTTGATACAACATAGACAGCCAGCGGATCCATTCCATCCACCAGTACTCCTGGAATACCTGCGGCAGCCGCTTTTTGGGCTAATGTATTTGCGGCTGTTTGTTTGCGCCAAGGTGTAGAAATCGCAAATTGGTTGTTTTGAATGAAAAATACGACCGGTGCTTTAAATGCTCCCGCGAAGTTTATTCCTTCATAGAAATCCCCTTGAGATGTACCTCCATCGCCTGTATACGTAAACACCACTTGCTCTATGCCTCGCTTTTTCATACCTAGACCCACACCGGCAGCCTGAGTAAATTGCGCTCCGATAATGACTTGAGGAAGAATGGCTTGCAGATCTTCAGGGAATTGACCCCCTTCAACATGCCCTCTGCTCCAAAGGAAAGCTTTGTGAAGCGGCAATCCATGCTTTACTAATTGAGGAAAGTCACGATATCCTGGAAGCAGAAAGTCGTTTTTTTCAAATGCAAGGTAACTACCTAATTGACTCGCTTCTTGTCCGGCGGTGGGTCCAAAAAACCCCAAACGTCCTTGACGAGCTAATATTGTGCAGCGATCATTTAGAGCACGTGACCACAACATATCTTTAAATAATTGCACAAGTTGCTCATCACTTAAATCTGGCAATAGATCACTATTGACAATTTCCCCCTTTTCATCGAGTATCTGAATCATCTTATAGTTCTCTTCAACGGATTGAAGATGAGCGGCAAAATCAATTTTCATATCTTTCATATTATCTATCATGATTAATACCTGATCCTTTCTTTTTCAATTCAAACTCCTGATTTATTCTCACGCTATTTGTCAATGTTGTTATTCAATCGAACATTAGTGACAAAATTTCTTCTTTTGTGATTTCACCAAAATATATCTTTAAATCATAATCACTCAACATATGATCGACATCAGCCCGATGGAAACGGATATTCTTTAATCTTTCTTCAATAAAATCCACATCTTTCAAACCTAAGTAATCTTTAAAAAAACGAATGGACTGAATATATCCTTGCTTGACATCTGCTTTAATCTCAAGGCTTCCACCCTTAAAGCGTTTTTTATTCACGACGTTAAATTCCGGGGATTCACCATATATCCAATCCCACGTCGCAAATCGGTTCATTGCTTCAAATTCAATCATCGCTATTTCCTTTTCATTCAATACAATTTCTTTGTCTTTACCTTGGTTGGACAGAAAAAAATGCAAAGAATTCCAAAAGTCGAATATGTCGGTACTTTCGGGCAAATGTTCCTTAATATTTGTAACTCTTGCGCGAACTGATTTTACACCGTTAGATATATATTTATCTGGAACGACATGCAATGCTTGTACCAAATTTTCTATATTGACATCATAAAGTAATGTCCCATGGTGCATCACCTTTTTATTGGCCATGCGTTGGGCATTTCCAGAAATCTTCAAACCATTAATCAAAATATCGTTTCTGCCTGAGGCCTGTGCTCTGACACCCATTTGTGCTAGTGCATCAATTACCGGTTGAACGAATTTTTTATAATTAACTTCACCTGGATTATCAACGTTAATAATAAAAGTAAAGTTCAAATTACCAAAATCATGATAAACAGCTCCGCCTCCTGAAACTCGTCGGGCAACTTTTATATTACTCTTATCAATAAACGCTTGATTAATCTCTTCTAAGGTATTTTGGTTTTTACCAATAATAACAGAAGGTTCATTTCGCCATAAGAAGAAGAAATCTTCATCTATGTTAATATGCTTCAAAGCATACTCATCAAAGGCTAGATTGAAATAAGGATTTGTTGATTTGTTTAGCAAATAGCGCATTACATCACCTTCCTTATCTTCATCCTATGCTTTGACTTGTGAAAGGTCAACCGATATGAACTTTGTGAAATTGTCCAAAAGTGTTGTAAGAATTATGGAACGATCAAAAAAAGATGCGCTCCAATGTATTAGAAAATCTATTTTCGATGGAATAATTTTTCGCTAAATAAAAACCTGCTTTCAAGTATTTTCAAGAGCAGGCTTTTTTCTTACTAAGTTTTCTATTTAATCACTAATACCAATATTATCAATAGAAGTATCGTTATAACTACTGAATTGCTCACAAGACCAATCTTAATCATTTTTCTCAATGATTCTACTGAATAAGGTGGTATGTTATCCAAGTCTAAATTCTCAAATCCTTTAATCATTTCATCCACATTATCATGTTCACTATAACTTCCTGGGCTATCTGAGAAAAACAGAGCATTAATTTTTGATTTGGACAGTAATGGTGCTGAATATAAAATATTAGAGAGTAATTTTTGGTTGGAGGGAAACTTATCCGTCGGATATGGCAGAGAAATATCAAAAAACTCTCCCAATGCCTTTGCTATGAAGTTTGATCCGAGGTAAATACAGCCTGCTTTGTAGTGTAATCTATAACTCCTTTAAGAGAATCATGACTTAAGGTATTTGTATCATAATCGACAATGATCCAGCTAATAAGACCGGTTTTCTTACTTCTGGCAATCACATTAACTTCTAATCGAGTGCCCGCAAAAGCTGATGTCTTTACATTAAAAGAGGCAAAAGCTATATAGTACTTCGCTTGACCACCATTAAAAACATTCGTCTTTTCCAGTTCAAATCCATCGGGTATTAATCTTCTAGCCCAATCTAAATCAATTAATTCATAGAATAAAAAAGTACTGTACGGTTCCACTACAAAGCCCAAATAAGGGTTATCCTTACTTGAACTTTCCATGGCTTTGGTTTGGAATTTCCCAGGCAGATATTTGAGAAGTGGTCCAATCAACCGTAAAGTTGCTATATCTTCGGTTTTTATCATCTCTTCCACTTTTTTAATAAACTTATATTTACTCATATGTACTTCCCCTTTGATACCTCTTTAAGATTACGATGTTATGTTTAGAAATGATTCTATGCCTATCTCCATCTACTAAAGATTAAAACATTATTTTCTTCATTTACGGTGATTTAAGTATAGATTGTATCTAAGGAAATTTCAATAATCATGATTATCCTAGATTTCTTCGTAGTTTTTTCGAAAATACTCTAACATGAAATAATTCAGTCAAGTTTTGTACATCTTTGATGGTTTGTTGAAAGAATGAACTGATAACTTAAATTTAAGGCATTAACACAAAAAAGATGGTTCTTCGCACAATCGATCAACCATCTTTTCTCGCTATTTAAGTTTACTTAATTCTATAGCCAACTGAGCACCGACCTTCGCATTATTATAAACAAGTTGAATATTGGAGTCAAGACTATCCCCACCGGTCAGTTCTTTTACCTTCGCCAATAGAAACGGTGTGCTTTCTTTACCCTTGATGCCCAAAGCTGTCTGTTGTCGGATGGCTTCTTGAATCGCTTCATCGATTACGTTTGAATCCATCTCAAATTCCTTAGGTATCGGATTAGCCACAAGCAATCCCCCCTGCAGATTCAAAGCCCACTTAGCTTTGATTGCTAAGGCAAGTTCACGAGGATTGTCTACCCGATAATCCACAGGATAGCCGCTCTTACTTGTATAGAACGCCGGAAGTTCATCGGTCTGATATCCAACCACCGCAACACCATGTGTTTCCAGATATTCAAGAGTCAGACCGATGTCAAGAATCGATTTAGCTCCAGCACAAATGACCACAACATTGGTTTGTGCCAGTTCGATCAAATCAGCTGATATATCAAAGGATGTCTCAGCACCGCGATGAACCCCACCGACTCCTCCAGTCGCAAATACTCGGATGCCAGCTAAATCAGCGAGTATCATCGTTGATGCAACGGTCGTAGCTCCGTTAAGCCCTTTTGCAATAATAAACGGAATGTCTCTGCGCGATGCTTTGACCACATCCCCAGCCTTGCCCAACATTTCAATTTCATCATGACTTAAACCGACTTTCAATCGACCGTCAAGAATGGCGATGGTTGCCGGAATTGCTCCAAGATCACGAATGATTTGTTCAACTTTCAACGCTGTTTCCACATTTTTAGGATAGGGCATTCCATGAGAGATGATGGTTGACTCCAAAGCGACCACGGGCTGATTATTTTCTATAGCAAACTTAACTTCATCACTGATATCTAAATATTGCTCAAACATGTTTGATCTCCTTTACTGTTTCCAATAGCTAGTACATTAAGATTGAATTTATCGGATTATCTTATCATTTCACTATGTTTATATAAGTACAAGTTTTACTTATCTAAATTTCCCATATTACCCATTTTCTGATCAATGAGTTTCAAATGAATTTTACCTAATAATAGAGATGAAGTGAGTGCACCAATCAAAGCTGATAACATGTCGAGTTGTGTGTCCCAAATATCTCCTTGCATATCCAATACAAAAGATTGGGACATTCCGGATAGTTCAGAAGTCGTGTATTCGAGCAACTCCCACGATGCGGAGAATCCCAGTACCATGGCAATAATGATCAAGTTATTAAGCTTTCCTTTGTTAAGGATCTTCTTTCTTAATAAATACTCTCTAAATACTAAAAACGGGACAAATCCTTGTGCGAAATGTGCCACTCTATCATAATAGTTCCTAGTCCACCCAAACATTTCACTTAAAGAGTCAAAAAGTGGGACATAGGTATAGGTATACTTAGCTCCAACCATAAGCAGGCATGCATAAAGAAAACCAGCAGTATAGACAAGGGTAGTAAATGTAAAGCGTTTGTATGTCAAAATGAATAGTAAGGATACCATAATGATTGGTACAGTTAATAAAATCCATCCAAACGTTAGCTTGTGATCGATATACGACCAAACAAATACCAAAAGTCCGATAATCAGAAGTACTAAATGAAGCCTTTTTTCAGTAATTTTAACGTTCAATGTCTACCTCCTGTATCAATCTATATTTAGGATCGATTTATACCATTATACCGTGATAAGACTGACACATATAGAAAATTTGATATATTAAAAACCTCAAATGATATATTTGAGGTTCTTAACTAACGCCTACGCGATTTACTTAGCGTGAAAATATAGAGTGAAAGCATTTACGCGCGTACTCCACAATTTCGCATGCTTCTTAATCTTAGTCATATTGTCATCGATTTGTTCTTTTGAATAAAATGCACGGTAGTTTTTTAACAGGTTTATCCGCCGATTGGTTACATAATCCAAAAAGACTTTGCGCTGAGTTTCACTGATATCCGCATTAAGATAAATATCAGTCAAAGTGTCAAAAATGTACAGACTGTCATGATGGCGAATCGCAAGGTTATACGGATCTTGAGTTATAGCGCCATGACGAACAAATATGTTCGCAAAATCGGTATCAATGAATTGAACTCTTTTCGCCTTTAAAAACACTTGAGGAGACCATAGAATATCTTCATATACCAGTCCTTCTTTGAACCACAACTCATTATCAACAAGAAACGAACGCTTATAAAGTTTATTCCAAACGCCATTATTATATGATTTTGAACGGACGGCTTTTTCCATATATTCCGGACCGCTTAACACCTGATCATGCAAATTCTCAGGTTTGTTCGTCGGCACCGCAACTTTTCCGGTAATACTGATTCGAAATCCCGCTCCATAAGCAATATCTAAATCGGAAGCGATAGCCTTCTTAACCAAACGCTCCATACCTAAAGGTGAAATCGTATCGTCACTATCCACAAATAAAATATATTCTCCTTGAGCCATTCTCAGACCGTTATTGCGTGCAGCTGCAACTCCTGAGTTTTTTTGATGCACAGCTTTGATACGGCTGTCGCTTTGGGCAAATTGATCTAAAAGTGTTGGACTGTCATCCGTGCTTCCGTCATCAATAGCAATAATCTCAAAATTCTTGTAAGTTTGATGGAAAATACTATCAAAACAACTCTCCAGAAACCTTTCAACATTATATATCGGTACAATTACACTAACAAGATGATCCATATATTTATCCATTTCACTATATGTGTTTATTGTATCAAAT
>CAKMJZ010000026.1 GCA_927435855.1 uncultured Erysipelotrichaceae bacterium | reverse complement strand
CCGGTTGTTCACTTGAAATTCCCATCGGTGAAACCGATACCTTCGCATTGACATCAAGAAAAATCCGACCAGGATTAAGTCATGTTTATTCTAGAAAGAAACAATTAAAAATCGCCGCGTTGACACCTGAACTTACTAACACAATCTATACTGATATGCGACATTCTTTTAGCATGCTAAGAGCATCCGCTTCCCCCGTAGAAACTTCACTTTCTAATATCGGGGCGATTTTTCATCCGATTGGAGCCATACTAAATATTGGCAGAATCGAGTCCGGTGAAACTTATCTGCACTACAAACAAGGAATTACCCCAACCATAGCCAAGTTTCTGGAAAAACTTGATGCTGAACGAATCGAACTGGCCCAATTTTTCGGATATCAACTTCACACCGCTTATCAATGGTTAGATGTTGTTTATGGCAGTCAAGGCAACAATCTCTTCGACTCACTTCAACACACTACTCAATACGATGAGATATTCTCACCAAATGAAATTACGACGCGCTATGTATATGAAGACATTCCTACCGGAATCGTACCCATGTTGCAACTTGCTAAGCTTGCCAAAACAGAACACAAGTATTTGCAATTGACTTTAGATCTAGCGAATGCTCTTTATGGTATCGACTTCAATGCTATCGGACGATGGGATGTTGAAGACTTCTTTAATCGCTATAAACCCTCGTCTTAGGAGGTAATTTCGTGAATAAAAAATATGGTCTGCTAAAACCATTTCCAGATGTCCATACGTTAGGCATTAATTCAATTAAAGGATTACTTGAAGAATGTCATCAATCGGTTGTAATAGCTAGTGATGACATCAACGAAGCCATAGGCATGATTCAGTATACCGCTCAACAACAGAAAGTTATTGATTGGATCAAAAATAACGATATAACACACCTTTGTATCAGTTATCGGCTAGACTCCGAGCGAGCCAACGAGATTGTCGGTTATCTTATCCATGCCCTAAAAGAATCTCAATGTCTGATTTCAGATGGGGGACACATTGTCCGAGTGTTTTTTGCCGGATTGCCCAAAAGTTGTCAACTGATTGACTCTAAATACGGAGGACTTGTTTCGACGTTTATGGGTTCTCATAGCGCAAAAGAAACGTTATTGAGTATGGGAATTGATGCAGATCAAATCCCACCTGCCATTGTTATCGGTAGTGAGTATGATGAGTTATTGATGAAAATCGCAAAAGAATACATTTCTACCGCACATTATGAAAGTGTAAAGCCACCTAGAAAAGGTGGTTATCCCGAATTTGGTACGCGCAGAGACACCCTGATTCAACGACTGCGAAGCCATCAGAAGTATTCGATCTTACCGTTGACACGCGTACATGCCGGACCTTATGACGAATCCCGTAAAGAAGCCCTCGAGCTGTTTGCGGATTGGTGCAAACAATTGGCTAAAACCGGCTATCTGGACATTTGTTCGATTGGTTCTTCGCAATTGACGCAATCTAACTTTAATGAAGACTGGACAGACTTGCCCAATGGCGGGGGTGTACCGATTCAGACACCTGATGAGTATCGCATGATCTATGATGGTTCACGCCCACTCTTATTACGTACGTATGCCGGTACAAAAAACGTCGATAGATTAGCCAAAATTCACGAAGATACGATCAACATCGCTTGGCATGCTCTTTCTTTTTGGTGGTTCAATGAGCTTGACGGTCGCGGTCCTAATGACCTTCTTACCAATTTACACCAACACATGGAAACATTATCTTATATCGCAAAAACCGCAAAACCTTTTGAGCCAAACACCCCCCATCACTTCGCATTTCGAGGTGGTGATGATGTGACATACATCGTATCGGCGGTACTAGCCGCAAAAACCGCGAAAAAGCACGGCATCAAGGATTTCATTCTTCAAATCATGCTCAATACACCGCGCTATACATGGGGTATTGTTGATCTTGCCAAAGCTCGGGCAATCCTTCAATTAATCTCTCCGCTTTGCGAAGCAGATTTCAATATATATCTTCAACCACGTGCAGGATTGGATTTTTTCGCCCCTGTTCTACCCCTAGCTAAAGAGCAGTTAGCATTTGTGAGCATGTTGATGGACGACATTGAACCTGATATCACAAACTCACCGCCACTGGTACACGTGGTTAGTTACAGTGAAGCCATCGAACTGGCCACACCTTCAATCATGGATGAAAGCATCAAAATCACATTAGGCGCATTGAGTCATTATCGAAAACTTAAACAAACCCATCAAGTCAGTATCCAAAAATTCGAATCGGATATCACAAAAAAAACAAACCATTTTGTTACTGAAGCGAAAGCGATTCTCGATTCGATTGAAAAACATATAGAATATCCTTATACTGCCATAGGACTTTATACGATTTTTGCCAGCGGCTATTTACCGGTTCCGTTTTTGTGGGGCAATAAGGATTCCTACCCTAATGCGACTCATTTTAAAACGCGATTGATACAAGGTTCGACGGTAGTCGTCGATGAAGACGGATTGCCATTACCTGTACAAAAGCGAATTGACTTTGCCAGTCGAAATGTCGAGGAAATCCAAAAAAAAGCACAAGTTCAAACGTTAAGAATCATCAGAAAATCGTTGTAAAAATCTCTTAACAGTGCTACACTTACCTCAATATTTTCAGGGGGTAACTATGGGAATCAAAGAAGTAAAAGCATACTTTGAATTATATGGTTTAAGTGACCAAGTGTTGGAGTTTGAGATTTCCAGCGCAACTGTAACATTGGCAGCTCAGGCGTTGAATACAGAGCCAAAGCGCATCGCCAAGACTTTGTCCTTCGCTTATAATGGATCAGCTCTTTTGATTGTTACAGCGGGTGACAGTAAAGTTGACAACAGTAAATTCAAGCATCAGTTTGGTATAAAAGCACGAATGCTATCCTTGGATGAAGCATATCAAATTACGGGACATCCCATTGGTGGAGTCTGTCCCTTTGCTCTCAAACAACCATTAACTGTTGCCTTGGATGTATCCTTGAAACGTTTTGAAACGGTGTTTCCGGCATGTGGAAGCGCAAACTCTGCCATAGAACTGACACCGGCAGAACTTGAAAAACACGCGCAGACGACCTTATGGGTCGATGTGTGTAAAGATTGGATATAAAAGGTCACTTCCGTGACCTTTTTAATTTATAATAAGTACTTTTCCATCCAAGCTGTGATTTCTTTCAAACGTTTTTGACGTGCTTTCGGCTTACCATTTCTCGACAGATCATGATTTTCATTATTAAATATGACCATCTTACTATCGACTTTCATCTCTTTTAACGCTGTGATCATTTGGTATCCCTGATCAATCGGACATCGGTAATCCGCTTTTGAATGGATGACCAATGTCGGAGTCTTGAAATTTGAAGCATAACGCAAAGGCGAATGGAACCACAGTTTGTCATGTTGTTCTATATTAAGAAGTGAAGCACCCGCTTGATCAGGGGTAAAGAAATAGCCAATATCCGATACTCCGTGAAAGGAAGTCCAGTTACAGATCGAACGTTGGGTAGCCGCACATTTGAAACGATCGGTATGACCGATGATCCAGTTGGTCATAAAGCCGCCATAGGAGCCTCCGGTAACACCGATACGATTACCATCGATGTTTGGATAATTTTTCAAAACTTTATCCAAAAACGCCAGAATATCTTCATAATCGATCGTGCCATATTTTCCGCGTATATCCGCAAACTCATTGCCCTTACCATCAGAACCATGAGGATTACAATACATCACCACAAACCCCATGTTTGCCCATACTTGCATTTCATGATAGTAAACCTCACCATACACTGTTTTTGGTCCGCCGTGTATATTCAAAATCGCCGGATATGGTTTTTTACTGTCAAAATCTTCAGGTAACAACACCCAGCCGTCAACCGAATCGCCATTGGATACGATGCTGATTTTCTGTGGTTTTGCCAAATAGACACCATCCATTGTTGAAATATTGAAATCCGTGACATCAACCAATTTTTCATTTTCGATTTTCTTGACTTGTTGACCATTTTGGTCAAATAAGCCACTTAAATACCATTGGCCATTGACGTACGCAAATCCATCAATGGATCCCGAAGCATCAAATAACGTGGTCAACTTACCTTGTGGATCAAGTGAAACCAGTCGTGAATGATCTTCGACGGTCATTGTGAACACAAGATTTCCATTAAGCGCTTTGATTAATGGTGAACCATTAAGTCGGACATCACTGCCAATCGAATTGCCAACTGAATAATGTGGATCACAAACGTCAACCAACGTTTTTGTTTCAAAATTGAACGTTGACCAAATCGGATTCTCACTCATACCGTACGTCTTGCGACGGTTATGCAGAACCAAGAGATTGGCATTGACTGTAAAGAGACCATAAATGCCAAACTTGTCATGTGATAGTTTCGAGATTTTTAAATCTTCTGTCGTAAACTCAAATATCTGACTTTGAAGAGAGCGAATATTTTTGAAAGTACTTGCCGCAAAATACACTTTTCCATTGGGCTTATCGACGGTCAAATCTCCGACGGCTACTGACGGTGATGTCATCGGTATGATTCTATTTTCTTTTGAGTCATACACAAATAAACGATTTCTCTTTGAGTCTGTTATCTGTGAACCATTGGCCCAAAAAGGAACTTCGCTTATTTCATCGAAATAGGCATTATCTTTGATTTCTCCAGCCAATTTCCCCTTTTTCTCATCCGCATATTCATGATAATTGGGATGATGCAAGTCGCTTAATGCGGTCAACACATACTTATCTTCACCTATCACTTCAAGCGAAGTAACGATCATTGGTAAGCTAAAATGTTTGACAGCCTCTCCGCCATTCAACGAAATCTTAAAGAAGTCTGTGCTTAAAGCTTTATTTTGCTCATCCTTTTGACGCCCGGAAGAGAACAGAATCGTTTCATCATCCAACCAAATATAAAATGATTCTTGATTAAATGCTGTTAATTGAAAGCGTCGACCTTCCTCAAAGATCCAGATATTATGTTCATATAAGTCTTTCTTTAAATCTGCCTTACTTACTACAAATGCGAATTTATTGTTCGATGGGCTTTCTTTTACATTTGAAATGAAATTATAGTCCAACCAACTGTCTATTGTTATTTTTTTCATGTATAGCCTCCAAATTTAATTATACCCCCTGTCCGACGCTATTTCAAAGTGAATTTTCACAAGTCTTGAGAACACATTGGTTGACATGTTTTGTACTATTTAATATGATAGTGACATTCTAGGAAGGAGTCAATATGACTACCAATCAAAACATCCCTCGTCCATTGGTTCGTGCGAATCAATGGGTGATCGTTATAAGTGTTATAGCATTTATGATTACCCGACAGTCAGTATTGCTTTTACCCCCATTACTAAGTGGGTTATACTCCCTGTTTCTTAATGTTCATCCGATTATGGAAATTGCTAAGCGATTTCTAAGAAAACCGTTGAATGAGTATGGTCAGGAAGATAAGCAACAACAACGCTTCAATCAAATATTGGCTGTATCTATGCTTTTGTCAGCCTTTATAAGCTCATTGATGGGTTGGACGTGGCTCAGCCTACTGTTTTCCATCATGGTACTGACCGCATGTTCATTAGCTATACTGGGCTTTTGCATCGGTTGCTATATCCATTATCAAATCAGCTTGTGGCGACAACGCAAAGTAGAGAACTCTTAGGAGTTCTTTGTTCTATCTGATAGAATGTAAGTAGACAAAAATATGAAAAAGGATATGATATGGTAATTATGAAAACTTGGAAAAAAATCGTTCTCACACTATTATTTATTCTATTTATACTTCCCTATTTTTTACCAAGCGAAAATATACTAGCCATACCCCAGAAACCCTTCGAAAACAGTGAGTTTGTAATCGCGGATGATGTGTCATTGCACATCCGCTACTGGCCAGCTTTGCAAAGCAAGGGAAATGTTCTGTTGATTCATGGATTGGGCGGATCTACCTTTTCATTTCGAAATAATGCGGAGGCACTTTCTAAAGCCGGTTATAACGTAATCGCCGTCGACCTGCCTGCTTTCGGTTACTCCGATCGAAAACGGAATATCAGTCACAGTCAAGAAAACCGAGCTCGTTTATTATGGCTGATGATTGAAGAAATAGAAAAGAAACATGGAATTATCGGTGATTGGATTTTATTTGGACATTCTATGGGTGCATCAACGACCATTGCTATGGCAAATCAAAAAGCCGATAAAGTATCGGCCTTGGGGTTTATTGATGGGGCGGTAAGCGGTGGTCATCGAAACAACATTTTGTTCAAAATACCTCCCGTTCAACAATGGATGAAAGTGATATTGAAGAACTTTGTTGTCAAGGAAGATAATGTGACAGACTTTCTAACCTCGGCTTATAATAGAAATCCAAGTGAGCAAGAAATAGCGGGATACTTCGCCCCCTATGCAATCAAAGGAACCTTAGGTGCATGGATTGATTTTCTGGGTAGTGCCAAGAATATTAATATCGAAGACTTATCTGATAAAGACATTCCAATTATTGTGCTTTGGGGAGAAGATGATGAGTGGGTCAGTGTTGATACGGTAGATGTGATCACAACCAAATTACCGAATACCTTTGTGTATATTTTCCCGGGTGAAGGCCATTGCCCCAATGAGACCAGTCCATATTTTAATGAGAAAATGATTGAATTGTTGAATCAGTTACCCTAGCAGCTACGGCTGCTTTTAAACATAAAAAAACTCCGGAAATCCGGAGTTAAAACTTAACGGTTGTAGTTAGGTTTGAAGCAGTCTCTGCAGTAAACTGGTTTACCAGTTGTCGGGCGGAAAGGAACCATAGTTTCTTTACCACAGCCATCGCAGACTGCCGGGAACATTTCGCGTTGATTCCTGTCAGAATCGCGACGATCGCTACGTTGTCCACGAGCTGCCTTACGACAGGTTGTGCAACGTTCCGGTTGGTTTAGTAAGCCCTTTTCTTTGTAGAAAGCTTGTTCGTTGTCGGTGAATAAGAATGTTTCGCCGCAACCTTTGCATACGATTGAAATATTTGCCATTGTATTGTCCTCCTTAACAAGTGATGTTCATTCAGGCCGAAACTCCAGTGTTAAGGAATGTTTTCGTTTGAATTGTTCATACAGGACCGGCAAGGTCCGTGCGTAGTTATTATCACAGAAAAACCACTACTATTCAACCTTTATTTTCACATTCTATATGATATGATGATATTAATTAAAAATAAAGGAAAAATCACATGAAAAAGAACTTTACCGGCTTAGATGTCTTACGTGGAATCGGTATTTTCGCCCTTCTTATCATGCATACGGCTTTTTATCATTTCGAAGGATTGTTTGAACTTGACCTTAATAACCCCCCATTGATTGTCACATTCATAGGTTTGATTCTAATGTTTGCCGGTGTATTTGCGATGATAAGCGGACTTGTGCACACTCATCAGCATTACCGCAAAATTAAGGAACAATACATTCCTTTCAACAATGCCATCAAATATAATATGGTAAGCGGGGTCTTGATTCTGGTTGTCGCTTACCTATACTTCATATTTACCGGACCCGGGTTGGCAAATATGAGTGCCAAATTTATGAGCAACAGCATTTTCGTCGAACTGTTTACTTCTGGAAAACTAATCGGTACTACCTTAGAGCGTGTGTTATATGTTGACAGTTTGGTCATGATTGGCATGAACATTCTGCTAATCGGAGTTTTCTTTAGATTACACCAACGCTTTTTCAAGAAAATCCGTCCTAATTTCTATTTGATTTCTGCCCTGCTGTTCTTTGTTTTATCTCTCATCCGCATCCCCCTATATACCATCTATCTCGATGCTCTTGACAGCGGTAATTGGCTGGTTACACTTTTATTAAATTGGTTAGTCAATAAAAACAACCCGATATTTCCTTATTTGTCATTTGCACTATTTGGGGCTTGGATTTCTACTCTTCTACTGACCATCGATTTCAAAGGCATCGTTAAGCGCGTATTACCATTGGGCTTCGTACTGTTAATCGGTGGTGTTGCCTTATATATCCTGCTTCCCGATACGATGTTACAACGATCGATTGATCCTGTTTGGTTTGCATTGATGATGGCTCAAAATGGATTGTTTATGTTATTTGTACTAGCTGTGCTAAAGTTCTACGATTTTGGTAAACCTCGCAACCCAGGCATAATTTCCAGATTCTTCATGCGATTTGGTGTAGCCGGCCTTTCAGTGTTCTTTATAGAAAGTATAGTAAGCGCTGCCATAGTTTCAACTATTCGCATTTTCATTCCCTCACTTACCTTCGATATTCCAAGTGCTCTGTTGTATGGGCTCATTTTAGCTTTTGGTTGGGGATTGTTATTAGTGTTGTGGGAAAGATTTGGATACAAGTATGGAATTGAATATGTATATACACAGATTCTAAGAAAATTCGGTGGCAGCGCGAAAGCTGATAAGTTAACGGAGAACCAACAATGAGTGGTATCATTGATTTTCTAAGGTTGGTTGCTCACCGTCGCTTTTCAAGCCAAGCGAAAATGGAGGCTTATCAACTCAATGAACTGAAAAGTATGATTGATTTTGCTAAGAGTAACTCTGATTTTTATAAAGAAACTCTTGGTAACATCGAGATTAATGATCTTAAAGATATCATAAATTTGCCCATCATCAATAAAAACATCATGATGTCCAACTTTGATCAATTAAACACTGTCGGTCTTACGCGGGATGAAGTTATGTCCATAGCACTCGAAAAAGAGCTTAACAAAGACTATTTGGGCTACTACAAGGATGAATTTGTTATTGGTTTATCCAGTGGTACAAGTGGTAATAAAGGCCTCTACATCACTCCTAAAAGTTTAACCGAGCGGCTACCCTTTGTCTTTCTGGCCAGAAGCGGAATCCCATTGCGCTATCTTCCCTTCAAGATTTTATTTATGCTCCGCGTTTTTTCTCAGGGATTTAATGACATTAACTCACCTCTTATTTCGCTTAACTATTTATCCACGATGACACCGACAAATGAGATCATTCGACAAATCAATCAACGCAAGATCAATGTTCTTATGGCTCCACCTAGTTTATGTCGGTTGCTCATTCCGGTAGCCCACCTGATTCGCAAACCTTTAAAAATGATCGTTACGTATGCGGAAGTATTGGAAAAGGAAGAGAAAGTACGTTTAGGTGAAGTGTTTGGCGCAAGAGTCATTGAGATTTATCAGGGCAGCGAAGGTCAGTTCGCATCCGCTTGCTCACTTGGAAATCTGCACATAAATGAAGATCTGATTTTTGTTGAACTGCTGGATGAACAATATCATAAAGTTTCTACTCCGCATATTGCGGCTGCGCACATGATTGTGACCAACCTTGTCAATCGTGCTCAACCATTGATTCGTTATGAAATGAATGATTTGATCGTACTTGATGATCCCTGTCTTTGTGGCAGCAGTTTTCGTACGATTGAGAAGATATTGGGGCGAAACGATGATATCCTTTATTTTAAGAAAAAAGATGGCTCGATACAGCACATCTTCCCTGATTTATTTAGCCGTTGGATCATAACTTCATCTGAAAACATCCGTGAATACAAAGTGATCCAGCATGTGGATCATTCATTGACGATTCTGTTGGACCCAATCACTTCTCGTGAGCAAAACGAGTTGATTCAACAAGTAAGAACCCGATTGCATATCGAATTAGCGTCTTATGACATAGAATTTTTGATGGATATCCGTTGTGAAACAATTGCATTGCCCTTAAACCTTGCAAAATATAAGCGATTTGAAGTGGCTAAAGACATCGCTAAATCCTGACATTGCCCGCAAACCAATCGATCAACCGCTTAAACCAACTCTTCTTTACACTTAAAACGATTGCTTTTGGTTGCTCTTCCAATATACGATTTCTAGCTTCCTCAATGAAATATTCTTGACTGTTCAATCTTGGCTGATCATCTTTTATTCGTTGATGACGGCCATTTTTCATTATCCGATGACCTTTGACATTGTCCGAAAGCATCGTATGTAACATATCTAAAATCCGACGTTTGATAGCTTTGTCCAATACCGGAACAGCTACTTCAACGCGGCGAATCAGGCTGCGAGTCATCAAATCTCCCGAAGATAACCAAATCTTAGAATCCTCACCTTCACCAAAAGCATAAATGCGGGCATGTTCTAAAAACCGGCCAACGACATTGGTCACTTGAATATTTTCAGTTCTGCCTTTGACATTGGGTAATATACAACAAATTCCCCGTATGATCAAATCGATTTTGACTCCGGCTTGGGAAGCCTGTGAAAGTTTATCGATAATATCCCGTTCGGATAATGAGTTTGCTTTGAAAATGATCCGACTTGGCTGACCACCACTAGCCTTTTCGATTTCGCGGTCAATCATCTCAATCAGTTGTCCTTTATAAGCATATGGAGCAACCCACAAATGATTATACGTTCCTTGAAGGTTAGATATCGCCATGTTCTTGAAGAAAGTGATGGCATCCTGCGCTATTGCTTGATTGGATGTAAACAAAGACAAATCCGTATATAATTTTGCGGTCTTTTCATTATAATTACCCGTCCCGATTTGCGTGATATAGGTAATATTGCCTGCTCTTTTTAGTGTGATTAAGCAGACCTTACCGTGGACTTTGACTTCCTCAAAACCATAAATCAGATTACATCCGGATTTCTCAAGCATTTCTGCCCACTCGATATTATTTCTTTCATCAAATCGAGCTCGAAGCTCAATTAAAACCGAAACTTCCTTACCGTTTTGAGCTGCGTCACACAAGTATTGAATGACCCTTGAGTTTACCGCAAGTCGGTATAATGATATTTTGATAGAAACAACATCATTAGAGTTTGCACTCTCTTTAAGAAATTGAACAAACAGTTCAAAGTCATCATATGGATAGAAAAGCAATAGATCCTGACGAGCACAATAATCGAGCATCGATATTTTCAAAGATGCTGACTGAAATGGAGGTTCAGTATAATCCATACGCTGTTTCGGGGATAACTTATCCAGTAAATCAAAAATATAGTCAAATGAAATCGGTGATTTCTGAACAAAAATTTGCGAGTCACTCAATTTTGCACGGTCTTTGAATACACGTCTGATTTTCTCATCCAATTCACCTTCTACTTCCATGCGAACCGGAGCCAGACGCGAACGTTTTCTTAGGATGAGTTTCATATGAACGCGGAAATCCAAATCAAAATCAAATCCTTCATCTTCAGGATGAATGTCGGCATTTCGGGTTATCGATACGATGCACGAATCACTGATTTGATATTTATCGAACACTAAAGGAAAAAAATGCTGAACGACTTTTTCTGTCAATACAAAACTGATGGTGTCTCTTGGTAAAAAAATCATTTTGTCCAATGTATCGCTGATAGGTATCATTCCTAATGTCGGCAGATTATCCTTATTCTTCACCGTAGCAACCACAACCTTTTGCTTATTCAATAGGTGCGGAAACGGATGGTGTCTGTCAATGACTAATGGAGATAATAATGGCAGAATTTTACGTTTAAAAACATTTTCTAAAAATTTTAATTCAGAACTGCTACACTGACTGATTTCACAGTGATGAATATCATTGGTATCCAGTTGTTTTCTAATCTGAGTGAATATTTTATCTTTTTTCTCAATTAAAGGTATCGTTGCTTCGTAAATCGCATCTAACTGTTCTTTGATGCTCATACCAGATTTATTATCGATGGGCGATTGCTTAAGTCTAGCGATATCGCTTAAACTGCCGACTCGAATCATATAGAATTCATCAAGATTACTTTGGAAAATCGCTAAAAACTTTAATCGCTCCATTAATGGTACCGTGAGATCTTCTGCCTCTTTTAAAACCCGGCGATTGAACATCAGCCAGGATAATTCGCGGTTTTGCGTAAAAGATGTATCAAAAGTGTCCATTTTTGTCATTGTTTATCCTCAAGTACACGCGAGAATAAGTATCCTTCACGGACTCCGTAATCACTGACTGTAATAAGCTTGCCCCCAGAGCGCTTGACAGCCTCACTTAAAATCATTAACCCCGGTATTATGGTATGAATGCGATCTGAAACGTTTTGAAGTATGATATCCAACGCAATGCGATCGTTTGCACTGATAATTTTAACGAGTTTCTTAAGTTCATTCGCTTCAATATCATTATCCGAATCTGCACGCTCAAAAATCACTTGATTGAGCTTGCGACCGGCACGCAACGTACCCCCTACACCACAAACCAAAAAATAATCTTTCTTAAAGATATGCTTCACTTTATCCATTTCATCATTTATGGTCTTTTGTAAAAGCTTTTTCTCCCTTTTATCCGGAAGCAACTGACTGACACATTTTCGATACAGACTCAACGATCCGATAGGGATACTCACGGCATCAATGATTTTCCTGTTTTCAAAGGTGACCAACTCCGTAGATCCACCACCGATATCAATCAACATACCATGATCCATCTGAATTAATCTTGTCGCACCGATGAAATCCAATCGGGCTTCATCTTCTCCGCTGATCAAATCGATTTTTACGTTTGCTTCTTTTTCAATGATTTCAACAGCCTGTCTGGTATTATCGATATTGCGTAAGGATGCTGTCGCAAACACCAAAAACTGATCCACTTTAAAGTGATTTACGATACTTTTAAATTCAAGAATGACATTGATGGCTGCTTTGATACCTTTGGCTGACATCTTACCGTCAACCACATAGCCAATCAAACCCGTATTGCTTTTGGTTGAGAATAGGATATCCGCTTGATAGTTATTACACTCGTATACATTCATCCGGACCGTGTTTGAGCCCATATCTACCAATGCAACAATCATATCCACTCCTCATTTCTATAGTTTTGTATTTTTTAATTGTTCATGAGTTTCATCAACGTCACTTTTCAATGAATTCAGCAATATATACTTTGGTTCGACTTCACGAACAAACAGTTCATCGAGAATTTCTTTGATGCGCTCATAATCACAAATGACTCCCAACTGCTCTGCCCACAACTTGCTTGGCTTGATTTTCTCAATCATTAACTCATCGACATAATCATTCAATAACGTCAATGCATACCTCAATCGCTTGATTCTTATACGTAATTGATGCATAGCCGGATAATCTTCAATATCTAGTTTCTTAACGTCTTTTCGAATCGATGTCAGCCATCGATTTAAACGTTGTTTAATAAATTGCATGACTTGAGTGTCGCTTTCAAACATATCAACAAATTGTTCTTTAATCCAAATCAAATCATTCTTCGCTTGGCTAGCTTTGAAATTGCCATATGCCTCAACTCTGGCTTGTTGTTTCGCATTATCTAATGCTACACCAAAGTCATGTTGTTGTGGCACTTGATTATCTGAAATCTCTAGCCAGTGTTGAGACAAAACATCCAACTCACGAACCTTCGAAAACACTGATGCCATATCTTTCAGTCTAAGATTAATTTCACTCGCAGTTTTCTCATTCAGTTTGGGTTCAAAAAACGCAATCAGAGATCGTAACTGTCGGATTTTTACGCGATACTGATGAACGGCTTCGATGTCATCATCCAAAGCAATGACCTTACTCAATGGCTCATCGATTGCATCTAATGCGGTATTAAATAGTAAAATCAGCTCTGCTTTTTTCTTCTTACCCATATTATCACCTCATATCTCGTAAGAATTTTGGTTGCAAGAACCATTGTAACTCACAATCTTCTTCATCGAGTTTAAATCCGGCCGCCGCTATCTTCTTAAAAGGTAATGGATTTCCGGTTAACATCTGCGACCATTCACCTAGAATGGGTTGGTGTCCGACAATAATAATCGAGTCACTCTTGCACTGGATGATGAATCTGATCAGCTCAGAAAAATCGCCGTTTCGAACAAACTCGTGCTCTCCAACGTAAGAAAATCCACATTGGGTTGCTAACATAAGCGCAGTCCTGATGGCACGTAAATAATCCGAACTTATGATAATCGTCTCTTCTGGTTTTTTTATAAACTTAAGCAGTCCGGGTACAATTTCTGATATCGATTCTTTTCCTTTGTCCGTCAAGTCCCTCATGGTATCATCATTATTTTCCATCGGGTATGCATCCGCATGACGGATGAGAATTAACTTCTTACTCATATCATTCACCACCCTTAACATTGGTTAAGTTCATTATACCTTGAATCCGTGTAAAAACAAAATTGAAAACGAGGTTTCCCTCGTTATAATTGATGTCCGTGAAGATCATGACCATGTGCATGATCGATTGTGGCGTTTATAAAACTGCCCGGTTTGATGCTTTCTTTGACCTTGACATAAATAACTCCATCGACATTATCAGGAGCACTATGCATGCTTCGTCCCTTCGCTGTCTTGGTAATCGTATCCATCGCTTCAACAAGTACTTCGACTTGTTTACCGATCCAAGCTTCATTGAGTTGTTGAGCAATTTCCTGTTGGACCATCATAAGTTCTTTATAGCGCTTATTCTTAGTGCTTTCACGTGGTTCATGTACATAATCAAATGCCGGTGTATCTTCTTCTTTTGAATATGTAAATGCACCTAAACGGTCAAATTTCATCTCTTTAACAAAACGTATCATGTTGTCAAAATGTTTTTTAGTCTCACCCGGAAATCCGACGATCATCGTTGTGCGAATGATGGCTTGTGGGAAAACATGACGAATGTAGGCAACTGTTTCTTTGATTGATTTGACATCTCCTCGACGATTCATGGCTTTGAGCATCGCATCATCCCCATGTTGTAACGGTAGGTCAAAATAAGGCAATACCTTAGGGTTGGTTGCTAAGCGATTGATCATTTCCTTACTTAACTCATCAGGATACATGTATAAAATACGGATCCAACGGATACCTTCAAGCTTAGCGATTTCCTCACATAGATTCGCTAATTTATATTCATGATACAAATCAATCCCATATCGCGTCGTGTCTTGGGCGATAAGTACGATCTCCTTGACTCCTTTATCATGTAAATGTTTGGCTTGGTCAAGCAATACTTCCATTGGATAGGACCGAAAGTTTCCACGAATCAGTGGAATAGCACAGTAAGTACAGCGGTTTGAACATCCCTCCGCAATTTTAAGATATCCCATCCACGGCTGGGTGGAAAGTAAGCGCGGTTTCTTTCCATATACCCCCTTGACCATAATGCCAAGTTCTTTGGTCAAGATTTCATCCATTACCGGATATTCATCTAAAGTGATGAACCGATCGACTTCAGGCAATAATTGAACCAAGTCATCGTGATAACGCTGACTCAGACAACCCAAAACAACCAGTTTTGCTCCGGTTTGTTTTTTGATTTCACTCATCTGTAAAATAGTATTGATGGCTTCTTCTTTGGCCGGAGTGATAAATCCGCACGTATTGACAAAGATGGCCTCTGCCTCCATCGGTTCACTAACCATAGTATGTTGATTGGCACTCAATAATCCCATGACATTTTCACTGTCAACCCGGTTTTTACTGCAACCAAGTGATATAAATCCTATTTTCATCTTTTTACCTCGATAACGTTCTTATTTTATCACAAACCATTCCCCCATGACAGTCGTTTTTGATATACTGACGGAGGGTGATGGTATGATCGTGTTGTTGTCTCCGGCAAAAACAATGAAACAAAAAGCTTATAAAGGAAAAATCAGTATTCCGGTTTTTATAGATCAAACGAATAGAATCGTGGATCAATTCCAAAGATTTGATACTGATCAACTTCAAACATGGTATAACGTTTCCGAAAAGATTGCTCAAGAAGCTTTTTCCCATTGGCAAACCTTTCATACTCAGTCAAATACGATAGCTCTTTTTGCCTATCAGGGAGAGGCTTATCGAAATTTGAATACAGCTTCACTAAGTAAAACCCAAATAGAAAAAGCAAATAAGCACTTAAGAATATTAAGTGCTTTGTATGGAATTTTAAGACCACTGGATGAGATTGGTTTGTACCGACTGGATTTAACTAAGAATTTCCCTGAGCTTGGTAATGGGGTTGCTTACTGGCAAGACCTTGTCACTGAAAAGCTTATCGAAGATATTCGGACATATAAACATCCGATTATTATCAACTGTTCATCCAATGAGTTTACAGAGTTGATTGATGTACATAGACTAAAGAAAATTGCATGTTGGATTCAAGTCAACTTTGAGTATATTAAAGATGGTCAACGTGTTGGTATATCGATGCATGCCAAAGCGGCACGCGGGACACTAGCCAGGGAACTGTTGCTTAAACCTGTGACTTCTATCTCACATATGAATCGCTATCTATTAGATTACACTTGTGAGATTGACAATAAACGTGGGGTCGTGACCTATATTAAGCAATATTAAACACAAAAAAAGCGTCTGTAGACGTTTCTTTTGTTTGATGGTGGTTCCGGTCGGAATTGAACCAACGACACGTGGATTTTCAGTCCACTGCTCTACCAACTGAGCTACGGAACCATTGGTTGCGGGGGAAGGATTTGAACCAACGACCTCCGGGTTATGAGCCCGACGAGCTACCAGACTGCTCTACCCCGCGATGAATAAGTATTCTAATCTAAACAAACCTAATCTTAATCGATAAACTGGCGGAGGAAGTGGGATTCGAACCCACGCATGCTTTACACACCTGCCGGTTTTCAAGACCGGTCCCTTCAACCACTTGGGTATTCCTCCGTGTTAGTGATTGGTGGACCCTGTAGGACTCGAACCTACGACCAACCGGTTATGAGCCGGCAGCTCTGACCAACTGAGCTAAGGGTCCATCCCATAGCCGAACAGAAATCCATTTGGTAGCGGGGGTGGGAGTCGAACCCACGACCTCACGGGTATGAACCGAGCGCTCTAACCAGCTAAGCTACCCCGCCATTTGAAAATTTACTGGTCGGGATGACAGGATTTGAACCTGCGACCCCTTGATCCCAAATCAAGTGCACTACCAAGCTGTGCTACATCCCGATATAATTCAAAATGGCGCGCCCAGCAGGAGTTGAACCCACAACCTTTTGATCCGTAGTCAAACGCTCTATCCAATTGAGCTATGGGCGCATTAGAAAATCGCGGCTTGTACATTTTAACATACATCAGAAACATATGCAAGATGACCAGCCATAAAAATGGTGGGGATGGTGGGACTTGAACCCACACGATGTTACCATCAACGGATTTTATGTCCGTTGCGTCTGCCTATTCCGCCACATCCCCAAAAACTTGGAGGTTCCTATCGGATTTGAACCGATGATCACAGAGTTGCAGTCTATTGCCTTACCACTTGGCTAAGGAACCGTTGTCGCTGTGCCTTTTTATTATAACGAACCAACCCCCAAAAAGCAACTATAAAAAGGAAAATCTTTCAATAAAAAAGGAGGCCCGAAAGCCTCCGAAAATCCTTATTGAGCCTTAACCAACGTCCAATAATCTGACAGAATTTTCTTAGTATTTTCATTGTATCTAAACACTTCGTCCAACGGATTGTCGGTACGCGGAATGTAAGAATCAAACCCTTCGTAATCACCGTCAGCACCGGTCACTTCATCGAATACTTCTTGAACCGTTGAAGTATAACCGACATATGCCGTATTTAAATAAGCGATATCTTTTGATAACATAAAATCAATGAATTTGTGTGCCAAATCAACATTCTTAGCATCCTTTGCGACGACCATGGCATCCACCCATAAGTTCGAACCTTCTTCAGGAACAAAATAAGCCAAACTCTCATTTTCATAGATGACATACGTTGCATCCCCAGAATACATAACAGCAATATCCTTTGCTCCACCGATCATATTGTCAATGACATCATCGGTCACATACACCGGATCCATCGTTGCATCAAAATCCAATAACCAGTTATAAGCAGCTTCCAATTCGGATTGAACCGTTGTATTTGCGGAAAAGCCCAAGGTTTTCAAAGCGATCATAAAAGCGTCGCGCTCTGAATCATAGAAATAAATGCGACCTTTGTATGCTGGATTTTTCAAAATAGCCCAGCCAGCCGCCAAATCTTCTTCAGAAACGACTTCTGTATTATATACCAAACCGACATTGCCCCAGAAATACGGAGCTGAAAACTCTTCATTAGGGTCAAAAGACAAACCTTTTAAATTATCCATGACACCTGCATAGTTAGGAAGTTTTGTAAAATCGAGTTTTTGAATGCGGTCTTCCGCAATTAATCGTTCGATCATATAATCCGAAGGGATCATAACATCATACACTTCCCCACCTAATAAGTTGGTATACATCATCTCATTGGACTCAAACAAATCATAAATGACTCGGACATTGTACAACTCTTCAAATTCTGTAATTACCGTTTCATCGATGTACTCACCCCAGTTATAAACTTTCAATGTTTCCTTTTCTGAGTTCGAGCATCCGGTCAACACCAAACCTAACACCATTAATAATACTAATAACCTTTTCATTCGATCGCAATCCTCTCTTTCTTTCGTAACATCGGTAATGCATTTACCAGCACTAACGCAATCGTAATAATAACAACTAAAATCGTCGAAAGCGCATTGATCGTCGGATTAATCCGTTTCGACATCGTATATACAAGAATGGAGATGTTTTTGACTCCATTACCCGTAACAAAATAGGAAATCACGAAATCGTCAAACGACATCGTAAAGGCAATCAATGCCCCAGCCACGATCCCCGGAGTGATTTGAGGAACAATAACTCTGATCAACGCTTGCCAAGGCGTTGCACCTAAGTCCATGGCTGCCTCGGCAATATTGGGATCCAAGGTACGTAATTTCGGTAAGATTGTCAATATGACATAAGGGATACTGAAGGCAATATGAGCTAACAGCATCGTCGCAAAGCCTCTGCGAATCGCAAAAGCCGAGAATAGAAGCATTAAGCCGATAGCTGTAACGATTTCCGGATTTAAAATCGGAAGATTGCTGATCATCAGCACTGTCTCCTTAATAACCTTATTGCTCTTAGATAATCCTATAGCCGTAATCGTGCCTACGATTGTGGAAATTAAGGTAGATATCAAAGCAATAGATATTGTCGTCATAACGGCTGCCATCATATCACGGCTGTTAAACAATTGTGTGTACCATTGAGTCGAGAATCCTGCCCAATTGGTCAAAGAGCGCGAGCCGTTAAAGGAAAACACCATCATGATGAGTATAGGCAAGTAAAAGAACAATAACGTAATGCCAATCAGGAAGAACGGCAACCACTTTGCTGGTTTACTACCGACCATACATGACACCTCCGTTTCCATTATTTATGCCTTTATCACTATCTTCCACATCTTTGTCTAAACGACGGGTTAAAATCATTGAACCCATGATGACCATCGCCATAATCAGTGAAATAGCACTGCCAAAGTTCCATTCACCCACAGTGATAAACTGGTTTTCAATCAAATTTCCAATGAGCATGTAGTTACCGCCACCCAGAAATTTCGGAATAACGAATGTCGATACAGCTGGCAGGAATACTAAGGTAACCCCTGCAATGATACCCGGAATAGAAAG
Organism: uncultured Erysipelotrichaceae bacterium; assembly: GCA_927435855.1. Lineage (GTDB taxonomy): Bacteria > Bacillota_I > Bacilli_A > Erysipelotrichales > Erysipelotrichaceae > UBA2227. Next base: position 1,433 of record CAKMJZ010000026.1, on the reverse strand, counting down.
TGGTAGAACGATTCGCAAAAATGTTTGTAAACGATTCGCTCCTAAATCATAACTTGCCGCAATTAGCGCTTTGTCCATCTTCGCCAATACGGTATAAATCGACAAAATCATAAAAGGCATAAAGTTATAGACCATTCCTAAGGTGACCGCAAAGTCGGTATACATCAGACTGACCGGTGATAAACCGACAGCTTTTAAAATAGCGTTAAGGAAGCCATTGTCGGATAAGATACTGATCCACGAATACGTACGAACCAACATATTGATCCACATGGGAATAGTGATTAGCAAAATCAGTAGCGTCTGCGTTTTTTCCTTAGTGTTTGCCACATAGTAAGCCACCGGATAGCCAAGTATGATACTGATCAAGGTTGTGACAAAGGCGATACGAAGTGATTTTCCCAAAACTCTAAGGAAAATCGGATCAAAGAACTTAACAAAATTATCGATGGTGAATGTTAAAGTCATGACGTCATTGCCCTGACGGGTAAATGCGTACAATATAATCAACAACATCGGGATTACGATAAAAATACCCATCCAGAATAAGTACGGTTTTACTAGGTTGCGAAACGCTTTCATTGCTAGTACGTTCCCATTTTCCACATTACGTGGATGTCTTCTTTAAAGAAATGCAATCCGACTTGAGTACCCACTGGAGAATTGTCGGTTGTGTGAACGATAAACTTCCGGTTAGGAGTCTCAACGACGATTTCAAAATGAACACCTTTAAATAGTGTTGAAACGACATGGCCGTTCAGTTTTCCCATTTCCAATGGAACGATATCCAAATCTTCCGGTCGGATAACAATATCGACTTCTTCGTTGTCCTCAAAACCGTAATCCACACATTCAAATTCAATTCCATCAAAAAATACGCGATAGTCATCAATCATGATTCCATCGATAATATTAGATTCCCCGATAAAATCCGCGACAAAGCGGTTTTCCGGTTCGTTATAAATATCCGTCGGAGTCCCAATCTGTTGGATTTCTCCTTCGTTAATGACCACGATTTTATCAGACATGGTCAATGCTTCTTCCTGATCGTGAGTGACATAGATAAAGGTGATGCCGACTTCTTTTTGAATTTTCTTAAGTTCCAACTGCATTTCTTTGCGCAACTTTAAATCCAAAGCTCCCAATGGTTCATCTAACAAAAGAACCATCGGCTCATTAACCAATGCCCGAGCGATTGCCACCCGTTGTTGCTGACCGCCGGAAAGCAAGGTCACTGCCCGGTTTTCATAGCCCTCAAGGTTGACCAACTTTAGCATCTTTGTAACCTTTTGTTTAACGATATTCTCAGATGTCTTCTTTATTCGTAACCCAAAGGCGATATTATCGAAAACATCCATATGCGGAAAGAGTGCATAGCGTTGGAAAACCGTATTGATTTCTCTTTTGTACGGCGGAACCTTACTGATTTCGAT
>CAKMJZ010000025.1 GCA_927435855.1 uncultured Erysipelotrichaceae bacterium | reverse complement strand
CCCCCTTTTTCTCATTTCTCTTTTCATCAATCATACACTTTTTACCAAACTAAAAAAAGACTCTAGTTTTCAATACTAGAGCCCTTTTTCATCTGATTCAATTTTTCCCATAAGATTAAGTCTACACTAATTTGATAATGTTCAGCAAGCTTGACGAGGTGGCTTGCTTTAAAGTCGTTTCCACGCTGACCATTGAGAATCATATTAAGCTGCGATCGTGACATTTCCAACAACTCTGCTACTTCATCTTGTTTTATACCTCGTTCTATCATGAAACTTTTAAATTTATTATATCCGTTCATTTAGGCTGATACCTCCTTGAACTTATTATAACTTAACTGTTTACATATGTAAACACCAAGGTATATAATCTTACAAACTTAAGTAGCAAATAAGCTCGGATACGTGATAATATTGAGTAAAATGAGGTGAACATATGGAGATAATAAGCAGAGAGTCGTTGTTAACGTTGATACGAGAGAACAATCTAAAACCGATCGCTATCCAAAGCTTTGATGTATCTAATGAGGTACTACTCGACGTCGAGAGTATAGATGATTTCTTGGCTGTAATCAAAGAGATCAATCCCACGCATGTATACTATAAGTATGACCATTATGACAAGAACGATTTCTTAATTCCCACGGAGTGGTACTCCGAGTATTCGAGCGCTTTTAAAGCTGAGGTACGGAAGCAAAACGAAAAGATTGAGGCGATCGACTTTACTCACCCAAGTGCCTTGACTTTGTTTAGCCTACTCAATGGCACTTTTGTAGGGATGCACATTGACGATGAGTGGCTCGAGAAAATGAACATTGTAGACGCCGAGGAGCAGTTAGAAGAGCTTGAGCAGCGTTTCTTTAGTGAAGTCTCCGTCCATAAGGCAATGAGCAAGCAACAAAGGCAAAGTGACGTGGAAGAGTTGCGTAAAATCATCCTGGCGTCTGATGATTTTAAACATAAGAAGAATCAAGGGTTACGCGAGCTGTTCTTAATCGACTTGCTGGATGACGTTAGTATGGAGCGTTTCACTTACCTATTCAACAATCGAATCATGATCAAATTATTCATGGATGAAACGTGGAGCATTTACCAGGAGAAAAAACAGTAAATTGATGGTTTATCCACTGGCCACTCATCCCGCTCCATTTAAAAAAGACTCTAGCGCTAATTGGCTAGGGTCTTTATTTTGTCATAGGCATGACATTTAAACTACCGGCGAATCAAGTTACTCAATTGGTTTGCCTAGTATCTGTTTAATTCTACCGGCATTTTGCCGAAACGCACGACGCAAGAAAGGTCTAGGTTTCATCCCTTTGGTCATATGAGCGTCCAAACCTTTGGACCTTAGGATAGCTACAATTTGCCTCGCCTCTTCCATGGTGTACGTTTTACCACCGTTAGTCCGGATACCCCCACCACTTCCACCTTTGACATATACCCAATAGCCTTTGCGGCCTTTTCCATTCTCAGCATACTCCCCCGTGCCAAACTCGACATAAGGGGCATACATCATGGTAGATCCCACTTGTCCGATTATGTCACCATCCTTGATTTCGATCTTGTGTGTTATTGAATCGCGCAGCTGTCCCGTGCCTCCACCTACGGGTGCAATCGTTTTGGCTTGTTCTTCAACGACAAGACAAGCTTGAGTGACACGCTTTAGTAATTCAGCTTTGAGTTCTCCCATGACTTGTTTGGAGTTGTCTTTAAACGTAAATTTACTGCTCATTATTCTTACCTCCCAATCCTCCCAATGTCTATCCTCCTCTCTGTGTACGTTGCATCGTGCGTCCCAATCGCTCGTTGATGAGTGGTGTTAATTCCCCAGCTATTACACCAGTGTCTAATACCACACTTTGAGGCACGATACCCAGAATATTTCTTAAGATATCATTTGTGATTGCTGTTTCGTTTATCAACTCATTAACCCTATGCAATAATCCATTGGATCCAGTTGCGCCGAAAATACCCTCACCAATACCGGCCAAAACGTCACGAGTCAGCGGCAATACCGCCTCATCCCCCGCCTCTCCGCCACCGAGCAAGGTGTTACCAGCTGCGCCGAAAATGGTCGCATCTCGTAAGATACCTCCGTATTTGTTCCATTTGAGAGCAAACTTGGGCACCTCGGGCGGTAAAAGATTAAACTTGCCCGTGATTTGCACGCTCGGCATTTTCAGTTTGGGTAACTCCCATTTGAAATTAAAGAAACCCTTGATCTTATCGATCATGTCTTTGACAAAGTTTTGCGCTTTCTCGACCGGTTCCTCAATGGCCTTTCCGATTTTTGCGAAAACCGCTTTGATATTTTCCCAAAGAGATTCGGCTTTTTCCTTAATCACGTCCCAATTTTTGTACAATAAAACGCCGATTGCCACAAGTGCCGTAATGGCCAATATCACCAAGCCGATCGGACTCGTTACAAATGCCATCACCGCACCAAATGCGCTCATTGCAGTTGTTGCAAGCCACGTTGTGGCGGTCATGATGCCTTTGACTACGTTATACGCAATCATCGAAACCTTGGATGCGTTAGTTGCCAATGTCGCCCCTTGTAGCGCAGCAGATATACCAATGATCGCACCGCTCAACAATGTGCCGACGGCCATCAATTTACTGAAAATAAATGTCAACGGTCCGATGGCTGCAACTACTCCCATGACTGTAACCATGGTCGTGCGTTGTTCGACGTTTAAACTTCCGAACCATTGAACACCTTTACGTAGCCATTCAACGACTGTTTCAATCGAAGGTAACAAATGATCTCTAAATGTAGTGGCCATATCAACAACCTCTGTCGTAAGCAAAGCTATCCTTGTCTTTGTATCAATGTTATCCTCGTTATACGCCGTAAGAGCATCACCCGATTGTGCGTAAGCTAATTGAATTAACGCTTGTGCTTGCGCTGCTTTGCTGACCTCACCATTAACATCGGCCAGTCCCATCTCAAACGCTTTTTGCTTAATAACGTCTTGATCAACTTGGATACCCAATGCTTTGAGCGATTCTGTCTCGCCCGTCAATGCGCTTGAAAACGCCCGAGCGACGTCCTCGGCGCTGTGTGTACCGCTGTTAAAGTTAGCCAATGCTCCGACAAGGTGCATTGTATCACCAGTCATCTTGGTCGCCTCATCGCGCATAAATCCCATAGGCACCAATAAATCTTGAATGCCCGAAGCCATACTACGAGATGATGCTAATGTTGCAGGAGTAAGTTTCTTGAATTCTGCAATAAACTTATCTGACACGTCCGTCATGCCCGCAAAAACGGTATTATATTTGGCTTCTGTTGCTTCGAGATCCATAGCCACTTTAGCAAACCCCGTCGCTATTCCCACGATGGGTAGAGTTACGGCTTTGGTTAAACTTAATCCGATTTTCTCGATTTTTTTACCAGCATTTTCCCACTTTTTCGTAAACGAGTCAACGTCACTTTGTGCCTCTTTAAACCCTTTGACGCCGATCGTGCCGAAAAGCTGAAATAATTCATTCATCATGTTTCTCACCTCCGTTCTTATTTAATGACTCGATGTGTTTTACTTCAATATTAATGTTTAAAATCATCGCAATCTCCTTCCTCATTTCCATCTTTACCTAAATCATTGTGTTCTTGACAATTATTTAATAGTGACCCCAACAGTTCTTTACTTAATTTTATGATCAACAGTAATTTATCAATTAGAAGCTTTAATGTGTCATTGTCAAGATCACTGGTCTTACAATTCAAAACATCATCCATCATTCTAACTAAACTTAAATACTTACTATTGTTAGTTATTATTTTTCTCTTAGATGTCATAGCATTTGCACTTGATAACTTTCAACGAATGAGCTCCCATCTGTTTGAATATTGCTGCTCATTTTACACACCTCGGTTGACTGACATGACAGCTGATACGACTTCCAAATTCGCGTTGATTTCAGTTGGACTAAGCTCTTTTAAATATGATCCGAAAATCTGATTTACCATGTGCTCCATCTCAATCGCTTTGGTCTTTACTGGATAGAGAGTCGAACCTTTCGCCTTAGCAATGCCCTCGATTGAACGGCGGATCAAGGGTGAATGATAATGGGCCGTGTATAAGTCATTAATCTCTTGGTCGCCCAATGTAGACGAGGACAGACTCAACATAGCAAGGATATTTGCGATTTCAGCATCACTCTTTCTTGCACTCGCTATATCTGCTTCATTGGCTCTAGTAATCACATCCGCTCTAAGTGCCACTAGCTCCTCTTTCATTTTTCGTATGATTACTGCGTTTTTCTCCGCAACTTCTTGTTCTTGCCGGGTGTTTTCTTGCTTCGAGTACAGGCCGCTAGCAATCGACTGCTTGACTCGTAATTTGTTAGCGTTAACTTCACTCATTGCTTTGTTTGCGATTCTTTCAATTTGATCTTTCATGTGATTACCTCTTTCTTTTGTTATCCATGTTTTCCGTCATGGCACGGTGTATAATTTCGTCCCAGTGAGCATTGATCTGACCGGTAGTCATACTGTTCAACTCATCACTAAATGTTTGCTTTTTAGGAGATGGACCGATCACGGTATAGCCGTATCGTTTCGCTAACTTTTCAAGCTCGGGATCGGGTGTGAACGTTTGGGGCGAAGGGTTCATCATCATGTCACAAACCTCTGACCAACGCTCATTAATCTCAGCTGGAGTTAGGTTGGCTAAATCCCCCATCGATTCTATCTTCTTTTTACTTGCCATTGTCTGACCTCCCCACAGCTGTGCTGGAAGTCCCTAAGAGTGTTTGCTCTATATCCATCAACTCCCACAAAGCAAAGTGCCCCAACGTGGTCATGCGACGCATAATGGTATTCTTTTGCTTATGCCTAAGTTTTGATGGATCAAGCTCACTGGCCACATTGTACGCCAATTGATCTACCTCGAGCAGCGTCGACGGATCGCCCCTGGATACTCGTATCACTACATCACGACTTGAGCGTCGCAAGACGATTTGCTTTGCTAAAAACAGAATGGCACTTCTTGGAAGCTCAATATTTTTCTGTTTTGAAAATACTCGACGTCTTATACTATTGCGTTCTTCTTTGTCAACGAGTTTCACTGTACATGTCCTCCAACTGTTCTAAACGATCGACCATGTCGCTCATTTCGACGGTCTTTGTTAAGTTCTCCAAGATTGCCCGAGCTGCGCTCACTCGTGCCGTATGCGGCGCTTTCTCATCCTTCATGATGTTTGCTAGGGTGTCCACAGCATGAGTACCATAAGTCATTAATTTGCTTATCACACCCCTCATAACTTCTTTTCTCATTTCACTTATTACACTTTTAAACGTCGGGTCCTTGAGATACTTGTAGGCGGATGCCTGGGATATTCCCGCCTTTTCATGAGCTTGTGTGATCGTGTCGCACGTCATGAGTGCCGTGATGAAATCCGTTTGCTTTTTAGATAGACCTTTCAAAAAATCACCTCATTTCTCTATTTAACTGCTAAATTCCTTTAGAACTGATATCATCCATGATTATGACGTCGTTTGGAGTCACTCTCGTTAACCACTCATGATATTCCTCTTCGGTCATCTCGTTAACCGTTAATGACATCGTGTTTTTAACCTTGTATCCCTTCGCACAACGCTCAACCAGGTAAACATTGAACGTTTGTATTCTTGTCATCGTTTCAATCCGCCTTATTCGCGATCGATACGTGTTGTACATTCCTCTCACCTCGTTTTCATAAATAACAGTGGTAGCCCGTTCTCCCCATTCAATTTTCATCAAACCTTACGCGCAGTGTGTAAACGTGCCTTTTGTCGCCATATATACCTATATATTTATATATTTATATATTTAATAATAAATAAATGGGTAAATGGGCTATCGCTTGAAAATCCACTGTTTACTATGTGTTTTCAGTCCCTTTTGATAATGGGGACTAATTGGGGATGAATGGGCTTATTGCTGCTTATTCTTGCTCATTAACGCTTTCTCGTATGTAACCCCTAAATCTAGCCCCTTTATAACGGGTATCTCGATACTTCCATCCGGGCAGATTATTTAGGATCAGTGATATTTTTTTTGCATCACCATCCCCCCTAAGCTCTTCCATTGGATCACGATTGAACAATTCAATTAACACGTCACGCGTGGTCACACGATCCCGTTGAACGTCACCTTTAGCTTTCTTGCTATGGTTAATGATATCCGATATGTATTGACGTCTCGATGATGTGCTTCGTGATTCCCAGTCGCGAGGTAACCGGATATCAAGATAATCTATGACCATGCTCTTGATCGGACTCTCATCCTCTGCTTGCTGTCGGTACTTATCAGCCATCTTTTCAATCTCATTTGATAAATGGACAGGTAGCCTTTTCTTATACCAAGTGTATGCCTCTGCCCATATAGACTGTATCGCGTCCTCATTTATATTAAACACGTCCTTTTTTCTCTCAATCTCATCGATCACGATCGGTGCAAATCTGCGCGACCCGGTCAAATCCTTAAGATATCCATTGTCATTGGTTGTGGCCATAAACACACCTGTGCGAGGAAACTCTTGAGTTAGACGTCCAAACGCCGGGCGGTAACGATCAACAGTCGCACTGATGAATGACTTGACGTCCTCAATCTCGGTTTTCTTCATTGCGCTCAATTCGCTCAATTCTACGATCCACGCACCTTTCATAAAGTCTTTAGAATCTTTACCTTTCATTCCATCTAACTGATCGGTAAACCATTCCCCGCCGAGCTTGTTAGCCAGCGTCGATTTCCCTCGCCCTTGCTTGCCTTGGAGTACAGGTACGATCTCACTTTTTTTACCCGGCTCATAGATACGCGTTACTGCGCCAGTGAGCCAAGTTTTGGCTACGGATCGGGTGTATGCGTTGTCCTCAGCTCCCAAATAATCAATAAATATTGTTTCTGCTGCTGGTACACCGTCCCATTTGACACGCTCGATCATCTGCTTGACCGGGTGATATCTATTAGTGCTTGCGATGACGACAGCTGCGTTATAGAGATTGTCTTTGCTGAACTCAACGTCATACATATCAGACAACCAAGCACGCAGCTTAAGGACGTCATCGTCCGTCAATATGATCGACCCGCCGTTATCCCAAGGTGGAGACCTCTTCAGATCGATGCGCTGGGCAAACTCATTGAAACTCAATAACCCACTCAATCGCGGGTCATTACGCATAATCAGCATTAGATTATTTAGTTTTGGTAAAATCGCTTTGGTCTTGGTTACGGCCAGCTCGGTTTTCCACTCGTTGATTGGCGTCAGAAGTATTCTATATTTCCCCTCATCGCCCTTGGATACTTTTTCATTTTTAGTCATTTAATCACCTCTCTATTCATAGGCGAATCACGCCCATTATGATATACTTTCATTGTTAAATTAGTGTTACTGAGCCCCCGAGCGTTACCATCGTTTGGGGGCTCGTCATGTTATTAGAGTAAGCCTCCATCTCCATTCCTAATGACTCAAACACATTAGCTTCAATTTTGAGCCGTTTGACTTTGTCCATCATGAGGCTAATTTTCCAATCGGGTATACGTCCATCCGTAATGCTACGCTCAATTTCCTTCGCCTCAGTACGATATATATCAGCACGACCAAACAGCTTGTTTCCCATGCGGTCAATACATAGATCAAATCCATAAGCCATTGATTCTTTGTCGTAACCCTCGGGTTCAAAATTGATTTTTATTTCTTCTGCCAAATTCATGATTTCTATTTTTCCCATAGTTTATGGTCCTTTCATCCCTCTATCAAACAATACGATTCAATTATTCAGTCACTTGCAAAAAAGATATCATCGATGGTCGCATTGGGATCAACATCACGATTTACTAACGTTTTTATTACCATCATCTCATTGTGAGAGAATCTAATCTGACCTAATTCTTTTTGACTGTATGCTTGTTTTGTGTACCCGAACACATCAGCTAGATTTTGTTGAGTTAATCCCATTTGGTTTCGATAATACTTGACCTTATTCGTAATCATATTTCGACTCCTTTCATTCTTCACCGTATGTACTTGACTATGACAAGTACATACTTTACAATCTAATTATAGGAGGATTACATAGTATTATATATACGAAAGTATTACTTCCTACTAAATCCTAAAGAGGGTCAAAAAAATGAGCAATAAAGATGAACGTATCAAATCAGATCATGACATTATAAAAGGGAAAAGAATCAAAGAGACGCGAGAAAAAAACAACCTCACCCAATTAGAATTTGCAAATGAAATTGAAAAGATCTTAGAAATTAATTATGATCAAAAGACTATTTCAAACTGGGAAAGAGCAGAGTATTTACCGAGCGGGAAAGTACTCAAAGTCATTTCTGAGCGGTTTAATGTCCCGTTGGCTTACTTAGAAAACGATGACGGCAAATTAAGTGAAATAATAAGTAGGGGTAATTGGTTGATCAACCAAAACGAGTTATATCATACGATGTTGAAAAATAGTGAAAAGATCGAGGATGATTATTTTGTGTACTCGTTTGATGCTACTGAAACCGAGGCAATGATAAATAAAGACATATCCAAACTGGCTATGTGTATCGCGGATAAAGCGAGAGAAATTGTCCATTTAAAAAAGGTCATTGAATTACGCCGGATTTTTGACTTTACCCAGTACGATGACTTTAGATCAAATATTCGACTAGATGGAACACCTCTTTCTAATTCTGAATTACAACTATTAACCATGGTTATTTACGGAATCAGAGCAAACAGAGAAGAAAAGTAAATAAGCATTGCGAGGTTTTATTTCGATATACGAGAAAGAGCCCACTATCCGCCAATAGTGAACCGTTAAAAAGGAGCATAAACCGTATGAACAAAGTAGCGTGTTACGTCCGCGTTTCGACTGTAGAACAAGCAGAAGAGGGTTACAGTATTGGAGCTCAAACTGACCGGCTCATAGCGTACTGTAAAGCTCGTGATTGGTTAGTTTACGATACCTATATCGACGCTGGATACAGCGGCTCAAATACCGATCGCCCCGGCTTAAAACAGATGATCCATGACGTTAAGAATAAGAAAATAGATTTAGTGCTCGTCTATAAACTGGATCGCTTATCTCGTTCACAAAAAGACACCCTCTTACTGATCGAGGATGTATTTAACACCAATGATGTCTCATTTGTATCGATAAATGAGAATTTTGACACTTCCACTCCTTTCGGTCGAGCGATGGTGGGAATGCTTTCGGTGTTTGCGCAACTAGAGCGTGAGCAGATAAAAGAGCGCTCACGCATGGGGCGTGTAGAGCGAGCAAAAGACGGGTATTTCCACGGTGGAGGATTTACACCGATCGGATATGATTACGTCGATGGGGAGCTGATAATCAATGACTTTGAGGCTATGCAAGTACGCAAAGTATTTGAACTGTTTTTATCCGGATGGCCACTTAATCGTATTTGGGACCACATGAAAAGCAAGTACACCACCCAACACGGCTCTTGGTCAAGCCACTCATCCATTGTCAGTATCATAACCACGCCCATATACACCGGAAAAATAACATACTTAGGCGAGACGTACGAGGGGCGACACGAGGCGATTGTGGATGAGGAAACGTATAACAAAGCATACCAGCGATACGAGGCTGTACGCTGGAACAAAGGCGATAACAAACATAAAGAGCGTCCATTCCAAGCCAAGTATATTTTGACCGGGTTAGTAATTTGTGGGCATTGTGAGGCGCGTTACTTTGCTAAAGGTAATTACAGTGGCAAGGGCGACAAACTCAACTATAGGGCTTATTACACGTGCTACAGTCGAGCAAAGACCAATAAAGAGCTTATCAATAATCCACATTGCAAGAACAAGACATACTACCAAGGCGACCTTGACGCGATCATCATCGGCGAGATTAAAAAACTCTCTTTCGATCCATCGGTTATGGAGAGATTTGAGGCGCGCAGCGAGACGAATCATATCGCCAAGAATAATGCACTGATTGAAAGTAAAGTCGCTGACACGGATAAGCAGCTCGCTCGAATGTTGGATCTGTACCAAATGGGAAATTTACCAATGAGCACGCTGTTCGATCGAATAGAAGTGCTGAACAATCAAAAAAATCAATTACTGGATCAGCTGGTCGATGTGGTGGACGTTCGTCCTAAACTTACCATTTGGAACGCTGAGCGACTGCTTGCTGGGGCTGTCAACATATTGGAGAATGGTGATCTAAGTGAAAAAAGAGAGCTGGTGCATGCTCTCATTGATAAGATAATAATTGAGGGTGAAGACTTAACTATACATTGGGCATTTCAGTAATGCTTTATTATTTTTCGATTCTGATTAGGCGACAAGCCACCTCTACATGCCTTGTATATGGAAACATATCCACCGGTTGGATTGTTGTTACCTGATAATCCGAGATCAACTGCTTCACATCATCGGCTTGAGTCTTCGGTTCACACGAGATATAAACGATTCGCTTAGGGCTAAGTTTCTTCAATGCACTCAAAAAATCCGGCGTCGCACCTGAGCGAGGTGGATCCATAACTACTACATCAAACGTTAAGCCTTGTTCTGCTGCTCGGATCATGTACTCCGTAGCATCCGCTAGTACCATCTTTACATTATTAATCTTATTTAACTGTGCATTGACTTTCGCATCTTCTACCGCCCAACGATTGGATTCCACACATACAACTTCCTTCGCCTGCTTACTTAACAGAATCCCAATGGTTCCGGTACCGCTATAAACATCCAGTACTCGTTCATTACCTGTAAGCCGAGCGTACTCAATGGCCTTACCATACAGTTTCTCTGTTTGGCGCGGATTGACCTGAAAGAACGAAGATGCGGATATTTTAAAGGTGTATCCCAATAGTTTATCTTCAATATAGCCATTCCCCACATAGGTCTTCTGTTTTCCGGATAAAACCGCCGAACTTGATCTTGTATTGACATCAATAATAATGGTTTTAACTTGGGGGAATTTTTCGATAAGCTTTGAGAAAAGTATCTTTCTTCCCTTGAAATCCGGTTCAGCCATCACGAAAACTACCATGACCTGATTGGTCTGGTATCCGACTTTTATAAGAACATGACGCATGATTCCGCGTTTTGAATCCTCATCATATGGCTCCACCTTAAAGTCTCTAAGCAACATTTGAATGTGCCCAAAAACTCCATTGGCCAACGTATCTTGAATGTTACACGCCGTAACAGCTACTGTCTGATGAGAAAACGGGCGATACATACCCAAGGTCGATTGTTTCTTCTTATTGGCAAACACGACCATCTGATTTTTCGTACGATAGTGATGATCCACTTCACAAGGCAAAACTTCTTCGATCGGTGCTTTAACAAAACTAAACAAATTCTTAACCACTGTCTTCTTAAATTCCAACTGCTTGACCATATCCCAATGATGGAATGTACAACCACCGCACTGATCGAAAACCGGACACTTCGAAACGATCCGCTCAGGCGAAGGATTCTCGATTTTTACTAATCGACCTTCCTTGCCCTCAAATTCCACTGTACCTATTTCACCCGGTAACATCCGCACAAAAGCTCGGATCTTCGGTTGTAAGATTGCATATCCATCTTCATTTATTCCCACGCATTTTACGATTTCTTGCTTCATAATAACCCTCTTGATTTCAGAGTCATTGTATCATAGAGTCGATAGCGATGCTATAATAGGATGGAAACAAGGTGAACACTATGTACCGCTGTCCAATATGCAATCAACCCCTGACTATTAAAGAAAAAAGTTCAATTTGTCCTACCGGACACAGTTTTGACCGTGCTAAAAGCGGTTATTTCAATTTTCTTTTAAAAAATCAAACGATCTTCCGTGGCGATCATCCTACCCAAATTGATGCTCGAAGGAAATTTCTAAGCAAGAACTACTATTTACCCTTAGCTAATCGAGTTAACGAGATCATCCTGACTCATAGTCCTAATGTGCTAATCGATGCCGGATGTGGCGAAGGATATTATACCCACCACATCAAGAATGAAAATCCTGCTTGCGAGATATATGGTTTTGATATTTCTAAGGAAGCCATTGATAAAGCTTCTAAACAGGATCATAGTATTCACTATTGTGTTAGTTCCATCAACCGACTTCCCTACAAAAACAGAAGTGTACAAATGATTACATCCTTGTTTGCGCCAATCGATGAAGAAGAGTTTCACAGGGTACTGGGTATTAGTGGAATTTTATTAGTCGTCAGTGCTCACCCCGAACATCTTATAGAACTTAAACAAGTGGCTTATGATACTCTTGTCAAACATGAACATAAATCACTGAGTACCCCTAAATTCAAACTTATTCAACATGAGGAATTTTCATTCGTTCTTGAACTGACACAACCTGACATAACCCACCTGTTCAATATGACTCCTTATGGATTTAGAACTTCACCAAAAGGCAAGGAACGAATAGAAGCTAAAGAAAACTTGACGGTTAACGCCAAGTTCATAATAGAGACATATCAAAAACAACACTAACAGTCCAGCGACTGTTTTTTATTTACGCTTCAATAATAGTCGAGCTAGTAATCCTCCGACCAATGCTCCCAACGTAACACCGATTATAGAACCAATGGTTCCGGTTGCCTCATATCCTCGTGAACCCATGAACACAAAATCCGTAAAATAATTACCGCCGATATTCATTCCGGTAATCAATCCAATAACAGTCCCCACAAATGCGAAACCCAAAACCATGACAACCGCAACCATGATCCTCGCAATTTTCTTTGCCATTGTAAGCCTCCTTTGAGGTAGAATAGTAACTAATCTATATGACACTATTCTATCATATCTCATAAAAAAAGCGCTATGCGCTTTCTTCGATTTTTTTAGAAACAAATTGTTGATTGTATGTTAATACTTCCATAGCATCAGTATTTTTATCGTACCAAAACTCCGCTGTATACATACGTACACCTAACTTCCAACACGTTGAAATACACGAAATGAAATCCACATGTCCAGTCCCAAAAGGAATTTCTCGGTAATGACCCGCGATCGTTTCCTTAATATGAGTTGCTGCTATGTGCCCTTTACCTCTTTGAATATCCTTCAAAACATCATGATCATAAAGTTTCGATGCGTTGGTAAGATTACCAATATCCGGATATACCTGAAGATAAGGAGAATCGATTAACTCTACAAAGTTCATCGCTTTGGTTACGGTATCCATAAACGCTGTCTCCATCGTTTCAAAACCAAGAACAACACTCTTCTTCGAAGCCATTTCCACTGCTAAGCGCAAGTTGCTCGCAAAGCGTTCCTTGGTAACTTCACTACCCTCTTCATAGTAAACATCATAACCGGCCAACTGAATGATGCGTATTCCCAATTGATCGGCCATATCGATGGCATGTTCCATAATTTCCAAACTGCGTGCTACGGTTTGTTCATCATTTGACCCCAACGGATACTTACGATGACCACTCAGACACATCGTGCGAATCGGAAATCCAGTGACTTCTATCGCCTGTTTAATGTTGTCGATCTCTGTTTTACTGTTAAGTCGACTCAGTTTCTCATCAGTCTCATCAATACTGATTTCAAGAAAATCAAAACCCGCAGTTTTTGCGGCTGTTAACTTCTCAATCCAACTCCAATTTGAAGGAATCGCCTTTTCATAGACGCCCAATTGATACTTCTTCATACTACTTCTGCCCGTAATAGGCATTCGGTCCGTGCTTACGAAAGAAATGCTTATCTAACAGTGTCTGATCGGCTTTTTCAAGTGATGGATTCATCATTATGGCATGCCACGCCATCATCGCAACCTCTTCCATCACTACCGCATGCATCACCGCATCCTTCGCATCTTTACCCCATGAAAACGGACCGTGAGATGCTACGACGATTCCCGGACAATGCAATGGATCATGATTGCCAATTGTTTCCACGATAACATTTCCCGTTTCTAACTCATAACTGCCATGTATCTCATCTGAGGTTAGTTCACGTGTACAAGGAATTTCACCGTAAAAATAATCGGCATGCGTCGTTCCCAAGGCCGGAATCGCCCGCTTGGCCTGAGCAAATATCGTAGCCCAACGAGAATGCGTATGGACAATGGCTTTGATGTGCGGATATTCCTTATATAAACGAAGATGCGTCGGCGTATCCGAAGAAGGACGCAACTTGCCATCCAATACATTTCCATCCAAATCTAAAACTACGATGTCACCGGCACTCATATCTTCGTACTTAACGCCTGAAGGTTTAATTGCTACAACATTGAGTTCATTATCAATAATCGACACATTACCCCATGTAAAAGTTATCAGTCCATACTTTGGTAACCAAAGATTCGCTTCAAGACAATCTGCTTTTAGTTTTTCGTACATACCCTTACTCCTTCACTTTGTAAACGATTGCTTCACCCTTCTCACGATTAGGACACAAAATCAAATCGCCATCCGGCTGATTTACTACAAAGATATTACTAGGACCCCCACCATTTTCAATTTCTTTCAAATCATATTCCTTCGTTTCCGGATTGTAGCGAATCATAAATAATTCCTTATTCATCCGACGAACCCCACCGAATATCGTTGGTTTACCATTAAACAAACCCGCCCAAACGACATGCGCAAAATCGATTTCATTGGGATATTGATAGACGACTTTATACTCTCCATCGATCAGCTTATTTACACAAAACATATTCCCATGAAACGGTTCGATGGTAACTAATTCATCAACGCCATCCCCATCCACATCAAATACCGAAATATCACTCACTCTGCGATCAAGCAGCTTCACAGTTTTCCACTGTGAAATTGGCTCAGCTGTCGGAGTTAGTATATATACACCTTCATCAGCTGTAAAGAAACCACTGAGCTTGCCATTCCAATATCCACGAGAATATCCGTGATGACGTGTCAGCTGATCTTGAACACTAATCAACTCAATGGTCTGAGTATTGGTTTCCGGTAAGATACCAACTAAGATCTTGCCTGGATCGCTCCAATCATCTCTATCTTTCTTCGATGTACACAAAGTTCCGGCAACGAAATAATTAATGCCATCCACATGCAAAATATCGAAGCGATGAACATAAGGTAAGTCGATAAACTTCTCGATAACCCATTGACCATCTACGTATTTTCCCCAAACGATTTGCGATTCTGGTGCATTAAACGTTGGGAAGAATTGTTGAACAGCCAGAAACTCACCGGACTTACCTGGTATTTCAATGATGGACATCGTTCCGCCCGGCCCTTCCCAAACCGTTTCCCTTTTACTTAAATCAGAAGCTGAATAACTATAGCAAGGTCCTTTATCTTCAGTGGCAAACAGCAATTTCAAATCGCCATCCGCAACCAAAGCAGTTGTTGAATAACACTTAAAAATATCATCTAAATGAGTTCTTTTAATTTCCATTTTTTTCTCCTTGAAAGAAAATTACCGGAGGCAAGCTCCGGTAATTTTTACTTCTTTAAGCCCGCTTCAATCACTTTTTCAGCAATTTCTTTTTCGGATAAAATATTCTTCAAACCAATAATAATGATACCACTGTCCTTAGCCCGGTCAAACATGCTCACAAAGTTTAGCGGACAGAAAACGACATCATACTGCGTGGCACTGCTCTTTCCTTCGGAAATCGCACAGTGGTGCATTTTGGTGATTTGGATACCCATTTCCTTCATAACTTTCTCAACTTTTAATTTGATCATCAGACTGGAACCGGCTCCGTTTCCACAAGCTACCATTACTTTATACATGAATAACCCTCCTTAAGACAATGTCTTATAGTTATTAACTACTTTTTAGCTTTTTCTGCTTTTAAAGCAACATAAGCATCATAATCTTCAGTGACTAAGAAATACGTATCTTTGTTTAAATAATACTGAATTTGCGGAATTGCCAATAAACCAAGAATGGAAATTGCAAGACCGAAATAACTTAAATATTTCATACCAATCGTCATAACTGGCCATAAAGTAGCCCAGTCAAACATACCTAAGTAACCACCATAAGGAGCCAATCCGATGAATTCAACGATAAACGCTGAACCAAAGACTTGAATCAAACCGGCGCAGAAAGTTAGAATGATTGCCGCTTTTACACCGCCCTTGTTATTGGCAAACACAGCCAATGTAGCATTATCGAAGAACACAGGTACGAAACCAGCAATAATCAATACCGGACTCTTCAATACGATCAATGTCACAATCGCAACAAATTGTCCCAAAGCTCCAAACAAGAACCCTAGTGTAACTGCATTTGGAGAACCAAAGGTATAGGTAGCAGCGCAGTCGATACCCGGAACAGCACCTGGCAGCAAACGAGTCGAAATACCTTGGAACGATTGTGTCAATTCAGCAACGAACATCCGTACGCCTAATTGAAGAATAGCAAGATATACAGCAAAGTTCAAGGACGTTGTCATAATATAGAAGAAGAAACTTCTTCCTTCGCCTAAGAATTTATTAGCAACCAAGAAATCTTGACCTAGTATAACCAAAATGATACCGAAGAACAATAGCATCAATACAGAAGTCGCAACGACGTTTTCATTGAAGATTGACAGGAAACCCGGGAAAGTCATGTCTTCCAAACGTTTGTCGCCTTCTTTTCTCATTTTAGAAGCGATTTTACTGAACAGTGCAATACCAAACATTTGTTGATGGCCGACGCAGAAACCGCCGCCCTCCGTTAATTCTTGAGTCATTTCGATGGTGATGTTTGAACCAACGGCCCAATACGTACCTAGCAATACACCCATCAATAGCAATACTTCTGTATCACCAAATTGCGGGAAAGCAAACAACACTATCCAGAAAGCAATAGATGCTTGTTGGACTTGGATATGACCGGTCGTGAATACAGAACGGACTTTGGTGTATTTTTTGAAGACAACCAAGATGATATTAAAAACAAATGCGATAAGCAACAGCACCATGACTTGCGTGAATGTTCTTCCAAACACTTCCGGCAAACCAGCAGTTACCGCGTTTTGACCGAAATACGGATCGATAACGACGGCCGATAAATTAAATCTGTCCTTCAATCCGACCAAAATAGGGCGGAAATTGACAACAAGCCCACCGGCACCGACTTGAAGAATCAAGTAGCCGACGGTAGCTTTAATAAAACCGGCAAACGACTCGTACAACGGACGTTTGAGTAGGACATAACCGAGAAAGACGATTAAGCCGATGAAGTAAGCGGGTTGAGTCAAGACGTTTTGTGCAAAATACGTCCAGACCTTAAGTAGCATATCCATAGTATCCTCCTTTTATTTAACAGAATGAATTCTGTTACTCCTAAGCTAATAACTTTAATTCTTCCACCGAAGTAGTTTGTAGTAGTTTTTCTACATATTCCTCATCTGAAAGCATGTCCACCAATCGAACAAGATTGGCCATGTGCTCATCGGCATCCTTAGCTGCCAAAACGAAGAACAGGCGGGCATCCTTTTCCGAATTACCTTCTTCAAATGATACTGCATGTTGCGTCACCATCAGACTGACCGCACTGCGATTGACACCGGTACCACCGGCCATCGCGTGAGGAATGCAAATGTTTGGAGCAATGACAATATATGGCCCATACTCCAGAACACAAGCAATGATAGCATCAACATATTCAGGATTGATAGATCCATCATTAATTAGCGACTGACAAGATACTTTAACAGCTTCTTGCCAATCGGTGAAACCATCATGATAAACGACTCTGTTCTTCTCAATCAGTTCGCCAATCATAAGATCACCTTACAGGAAGGAAACAAATGGTAAATTTGTTTCTGCTTCGAAGCAATCATCGAAACCACGCGGATGATGATACTCACGCATATCCTTATCTTGAGGATAAGTGAACTTACCACCGACTTGCCAAATAAATGGTACAAATTTATACTGCAAGCGGTATTTACGCATATCGAACAAAGCCAGGATTTCATTGGTATCAGCCATCATGTTAGTCCACAAGTCGTGATGGAAAGGAATCACAACTTTGGTTCTCAATGCTTCAGCCATTCTCAGAATATCGGAAGAAGTCATCTTATCCATCAAGCCAATCGGATTCTCCCCATAGGAACCGAAGGCCACATCGATTTGATGCTCTTTTCCATGCTTCGCATAATAATTGGAATAATGAGAATCTCCACTATGGTAAATGTTACCACCTGGAGTCTTAATCAAATAGTTTACTGCACGATCATCCATATCGCTAGGACATGTGCCCCACAATACTTCCGGCGTCGGTTCTGTGATCAATACGGTACGATCGAATGAATCCAAGACAACGATTTCCATGTCTTTAATTTTTACAACATCCCCTGGTTTAACAGTAATGCAACGATCAGCAGGGACTCCCCACTTAATCCACATATCAACACAATACTTAGGCCCAATAAACGGTACCGGTTCAGCAACATTTTTCAACACAGCTGCCGCAAAGGTAACGTCAATGTGATCATTGTGGAAATGTGTCGACATAACAGCATCGATATTCTTTACACCAAATGGATCAAGAACAAACGGAATAGCACGAAGGTTCGGTTGTAAATTACGACCGCCGCACATACGGGCCATCTGGTGATTTGGAACCATATTTTTAACTTTTTTGGTGCGTTTTCCGTTTCCGGTCCAAAAGTCGATTGAGATATTAGCTCCACCTGGAGTTTTTACCCAAATACCTGTACAACCCAACCACCACATAGCAACAGATCCTTCAGCTACAACTTCTTCATCGATTTCCTCATTGAGCCAAGTGCCCCATTCAGGGAACGTACTTAATACCCAAGATTCTTTAGTGATTTCTTCTACTTTACTCATCTTTGTTCCTCCTATCTCGAAACATTCAAATTGTTCATATAAATAGTCACAAACCATCTTTACATGGATATAATACTGCATATATTTTTCTATTACAATACTTTAAACGAACTTTCTTAACGATAAACAACATTTTATTGATGAAAATTTGGATGTAAACGCTTATAATTATCAATAAAAGCATTATATGGTTGATTTATGTTCAGAATGTTCATATAATATACATGGAGGAATATTCTATGCTCAAAAAAGATCCTGGTGAAATTATCAGACTCATTATAAACATCATTGCATTTGTCATTTTTCTTGCCTTTGGTATTCAGCAAATTAATACCAGCGCCGATTTGGCTGGCAAGACCATACTTGCAGTACTTATATTTACCTTTCTTTTCTTTGCAATTTGGTATGAATTAGTCCGATACGTACATCGTCAGGCCATCTTCACTTTGAACTTCGAATGTGACCCGGATAAAGCAAGGTTGATTATGGAGAAATGCAAGAAACTCGATTTCTTCAACGGTTATAAAAATCCAAATGTAGTCTTTGATTTGTTATACTATACAGACAAACAAGATTCGGAAGCACTGATCCATCTGATATCAAAGCATGAAAAAAGTTTACTGAGGCGTTCACTTGATATGCTTTTGGTATACAATTACAGTATGTTCACTTACAATCGCATGATTGGCAATAAAACACAGTGTAGAAAATTTCATCAAGGAATGGTTGAACTCAAGGATAAAAAAATCAAAGGCAAGAGCATTTCCCCTTTATATAACTGGGAAGTTCTTGATGCAGAATTGCACTTGGTGAATCAAGACTATAAGAAAGCTTATGCATCTTTAAACAATTCCAACATCAGTCGTATGAACGTGCGCGAACAGTCAAACTACTATTTCTATCGTCTTCGCTGTGAGCTTGCACTAAACCAAATTAAAAAGGCTAAAGAGTCCTTTAATTACATTGATAAACACGCCAAGAAACTTCTTATTCATCAACAAGCTATTGAGCTTATGGAGGCACAAAAATGAAACGCCACAAATCCATCGTCGATAATCGGCGACAAAAAATTTTTCAAATCTTACAGGAAACCGGAACTGTCAAAGTAGACGCACTTTCCCAACAATTGGATGTATCATCACTAACCATCCGCCGTGATCTTGAGTATTTCGAAGAACAAAAACTGGTAGAACGATTCTATGGTGGAGCTATGCTTGTCAATCGAATCGTTGTTCGAGACGATATTACTAAAAACAACGCCCTAGCCAAACATGCTATCGCAAAAAAAGCCGCAGAGTTTATCGAAAATGGCGATGCCATCTTCATAAATACAAGCTCTACTGCACTGCTTATTCTCACTTATCTAAAAAATAAGCGAGTCACCGTAATTACAAACAATGGAAAAGCCATTTTTATGGACAAAGACCCCTCAATCTCCGTTGTATTGTCCGGAGGTGAACTCAGAGAACCTAAAGAATCAATGGTCGGCGAATTCGCGATCAATAACCTCTCAAAAGTAACAGCCTCTAAAAGTGTTTTAGGTTGCTCTGGCATCAGTGCAGAAACCGGTATCACAACCGCTGTCCTTCAGGAGGTTGCGGTCAATGAAATCATGCTGACTCGCTGTACAGGACCTCGTCTGATTCTTGCTGATCATACAAAAATCGGCTATGAGCACAGTTTTATCAGCGGATCCATCGATAAAGTAACAATCCTGATTACAGATACACTCGCAAATAAAAACACCTTAGCCGAAATCGCGGCCAAAGGTGTTCGAGTCATTCAAGTAGAACCTTTAAAAAGTATCGATTAGAAGATGATCAAACGATCATCTTTTTTATGCCTTCCCACTTTCAGGAATATACGTGACCAAACACGTGATACCAGCATCCAGCTTGATCTCATCACAAGTATTAAGCGCAACGAAGTGATCCCCTGCTTTTACAGGACGATCATTGATCACACCATCAGTCAGACAGCCGATAATCATAAAGGACTGATTCTGTGGCATAACTGTTAGTGAATCAATCTCCCAACGTTCAACGATAAAATGTTGCTTTCGAATATGAACCGTATGTTTCATTGTATTGGTAATGATTCTTTGTGGAATCGCTTCCCTTCGAAAATCTGGGACTTTGATTACATCACGTGCACGATTTAAATGCAATGATCGCTTGACACCTTGACTGTCGATTCGCTCATAGTCATAAATCCGAAAGGAAACATCTGAATTCTGCTCAACCTCGTATACCAACGTATGAGCTCCGATACCATGCACAGTACCACCAGGCAACCAATAAAACTGTCCGGGTCTAATTGGAAAACGCAAAAGCCAATCCACTTGAGCAGGATGGTTCAATGCAAACTCCAAATCCTCTTGGTTTTGACACTTATGCCCGATGATAATTTCCGCGCCGGGTTCACAATCTAAAATACACCAAGCTTCGGCCTTACCATTGGGAAGCCCCATAGCCTTGGCATAATCGTCATTGGGATGAACCTGAATACTTAAATCTCGATTAGCATCAATGATTTTCACTAAAAGCGGAAACTCTTCCTTATCACAATTCCCAAACAAGTCGCGTCTTTTCGAATATAGTTCAGACAGCTTATGCCCTCCAAATTCATCATCTTCTATTTCACAGTCACCGGCCGCATGCGCCGCTACCGCCCAACACTCTCCTGTTTGATCAGAAGGTATATCAAATCCAAATTGAGTCTTTAAACGTGTCCCTCCCCAAGGTTTTTCTCTAAAGACCGGAATGATTTTTATCAGATTGCTCATTTTCATCTCTCCTTATGTATATTTTAACAGATTTTTATTAAAACGTACCTAATTGATATTTATTGTCGAACAACTTGCATTGACAACTGAAACCACTTCCATTAAAATACTTTAGTACTAAGGAGAAAACCATGGAGCCTGTTTCGTTGTTTATGATTGCTGTAGGTCTATCCATGGACGCCTTTGCTGTCGCCTGTGTTAATGGACTTTGCACGGTTCAAGAAAAATACAGATATGCACTGAAAGTCGGTCTTTACTTTGGATTCTTTCAGGGATTGATGACCTTGATTGGATATCTCAGCGCTTCCTATGTCAAATCCTACTTTGCCAGTATCGACAATTGGGTTGCATTTGGGCTATTAGCCGGAATAGGTGTTCATATGATTTGGCAAGCATCCCATCAAAAAGAAATAAGTTGTGATGTTCGAAATGTAGATTCAAACCGAGCACTACTCACCTTTTCGATTGCAACCAGTATTGATGCATTGGCCGTCGGAATCAGCTTAGCTATCCTTGAAGTCAATATATCTATTGTCTCATCTGTTATTGCTATTACTACATTTACGCTATCCTTTATAGGTGTTGTCATTGGCAAACGATTTGGATACTTTCTTGGAAACAAAACAGACTATATCGGCGGATTTGTATTAATCCTCATTGGACTAAAAATTTTATTTGAACACATCGCATGAGCTTCAGCTCATTTTTTTATTAGCAATTGGAGCCATTGATCAATCACCTCATCCTCTTTTCGTTCTTTACGAAAAGCCAGACTGACGACTCTTTCAAAAGACATTCCCTGAATGGTTAAAACTTTGCATTTTAAAGAAGATAACGACTGAGCAACGACGCTTTGAGGTAAAATAGATATTCCTAAGTTCGCTTCTACCGCCAACAATAACGCTTCGATGCTATGACTTTGCCATAGAATATCTAACTTGATACCATTAGCACCCATAACGGAATCAACATAAGTGCGAGTACCACTACCTTTTTCTCTTGCCAGAAATGAAAAACCCGAAAGCTGATCGATGGTGATTTCAGATTCAAAAAGGTCTTTTGAAGCAATACATACCAATGCTTCTTTATAGAACGGAACACTTTCAATCCGATCATCCCCACAAATTCCCTCAATTAAAGCTAAGTCACATTCATTTCTTATTAGTCTTTGTTCTACAGTTTCATTGTGCTCAACAAAGACACGAATATCACTATGCGGATATCTGAAGCCATAATCCTTTACATAGTTCGCTAGCACGGTTGATCCCACAGATAGTGACGATCCTAAACGTATTCGTTCTTTGATTTTTCTATTTTGAAGCTGATCTTCTATATCCTGAAGACGTCCAAGCATCTCAATGATTTGTCCATATAACCAAATCCCTTGCTCCGTAATGACCAATCTTTTACCAATACGCACAAATAGCTGACAGTGATAATGAGTCTCGAGATCACGAATCGCTACACTGATCGCCGGTTGAGATATATGCAATGACTTTGCTGCTGCAGAAATGCTCCCACATACTACAACTTCCTTAAAAATTCCAAACAATCGTATCATGTTAACCTCCATATAACTAATATAATATATATATTATACTTTTATTATATATAAATTATCTCGAAATTGATATAAGATAGAAATGGTGATGAAATGATAACTTATACACAACTATTCTTAAAAACCTTTAAAATAAGCGCTGTTACCTTTGGTGGTGGCTATACTATAGTTCCGGTTATGCGGGATGTTTTTGTTAACAAAGATGCCTTAATATTGGACGATGAAATGCTCAATCTGATTGCCATTGCTCAATCTGCTCCCGGACCGATCGCTGTTAATACTTCGATACTCATTGGCTATAAACTCAAAGGAATTCGCGGCGCTCTTTTAACTACTTTCGCAACCGTACTGCCCCCACTTCTGATCATTTCAGTCATATCATTTTTCTACGTCCAATTTCAAACAAATCCAATCATACAAGCCGCCCTTTTAGGAATGCGCGGTTCTATAAGTGCAATCATGGGCTACGCAGTTTTCTCTATGGGAAAAAATACGTTGAGATTTAAGCCATGGTTTTCAGCACCACTTATGATCACGATCTTTCTGCTTGGATACTTTACACCATTACCGACGA
>CAKMJZ010000024.1 GCA_927435855.1 uncultured Erysipelotrichaceae bacterium | reverse complement strand
ATTTGATAAAGCAACAACTTTACTAACATTACTATATAGAATTTTATTTATAAAACGCATCACTTTACTTATGACACTCTTCTCACTTAGGATATTTGTTCTTATTGCTATTTCTGGATAAACTTGAAACATCACCAACTTCGATACTATAACCTGCATCCCTCGATACTATATCTTTGGAAATATCAGTATCTTTATTCATGATAGAGATAATTGGCTTTCCCGCCATCATATAACTATATGTTTTGCTTGGTACAGCTAGACCAGTGACTCCATTTTCTAATGAAACGACAAAAACATTGCTAACATTTAGCGCATCTTGAAAATCATTGCCGTGAAGATACTCAAAGATGATAGCATTATTTAGTTGCTCCTTCTCGACAGTGTCTTTTAGATGCATCAGTTTGGTTCCGTGACCTGCAAACACAAACACTATATCTAATTCATCTTTCAGTTCCCTAATAGCTTCCAAAAGCGTGTTCAAGTCCTGAGCAATACCCATATTTCCGAAGTATGACACAATAAATTTATTTTCAGAAGTGAAACATTCAAAAAGTGAGTTTTTATAAGTACTCATTACTCTGGTTATGCTTGTGTCTTCATACCAATTGGGTATAACCTTGACCTGGTTTGGACTTTTTAATGATCTGTTTTCCAACAGAAATCTTGCCATATCATTTGATAAAGCAACAACTTTACTAACATTACTATATAGAATTTTATTTATAAAACGCATCACTTTACTTATGACACTCTTCTCACTTAGGATATTTGTTCTTATTGCTATTTCTGGATAAACATCATAACAAACAAAAACCAACTTTGTTCCAAATAGTTTACTACCTATTAGAGCAATTAATGGTAAAATTGGAGGATTTGAATAAACTATAATTAAGGCAAAATTTCTGAAACTTAAGACTCTAGAAAAAACAGCAACAGAAAATGAGAAATAATTGATCAATCTACCAAATATCTTTGTACGTTTAAGTTGCAAATACTTTACACGATGTATTTCGATTCCTTCATAAATCTCATTAGCAACTACATTTATTCTATTGTTATATTCTTTCGGATATCCACACAGTACACTCACTCTGAATCCTGCCATGGTTAATGCTTTTGCGGTATCATAAGGTAAAGTTGCAGATGACACAAATTCTGGATAAAAAAATTGACAAAGAAAGAGAATATCTTTTTTTGCACTCATTCTATGTTACCTTCGCACGTTCAGTATTTAAAATCGATTCTGCAAAAGAACTAACCGAGTAATCAAGTGGATGACTAGACATATTCATATCATAAGCCAAATCACTGAACATCTTCTTTATAATACTTACATTAAGTATCCTGATAAGGAGGTTAAATATCCTTGTCTTGTAAACTGTTTTTCCATGTGCTTTCGCTATTAACAAAACCATTTCGCTAGTATTTACATACTCTTCATTCTGTGGAAAGAAAAAACCTGTACTCTTGTCATTAATGATTTGCTTTACAAACTCCGTTAGATTGTATATATAAATCATACTTCTCTTATTATTGATTTCTGGAAAAAACGGTACTAAACGAGCCAACTTTGAAAGCCGTTGATAGTTCCCTCTACAATTTTCACCATAAACCATTGGTGGACGCAAAGTCGCCACTTTAAAAGTGCTATCCTGTAATTCATTAATCATAACCTCTGCTTCTAATTTAGATTTTCCATATGCCGTTTTGGGATTTAATGGAGTTTCTAAACTTATGATTCCACTTTCAATACCATATACACTCATTGAACTCATAAATATAAAATGCGTTACACCCTCAGTTTTTGCTTTCTTTGCTACTTTAAATGCCATATCTCTATTCACTTCAAAATAGAGATGTTCATTATTCTGAACTTCTTTGACATGTACAATTCCAGCTACATGAAATACAACATCATACTGAGAGAAGTTCTCATCTTTCCATGATTCATTCTTCATATCGATTGTCTCAACTCTATATTTATCTGGTTCCCTATTGAGCCAATTCTCAAGAGATGTACCAATATAGCTATTTTTACCTGTGATTAATACTCTCTTCATTGTGCACCTCTTTTACTTTGAACAATTACATAAAATAATCCAAGCTATTTAAACCTGAAATATTGATTATTACTCATTATCTTGATACTTCCTCTTAACATCTCTGGGATTCGTACTCGTCCCACCCTCAACAACACCATCACTTCTCAAGACCTTGAATATCGTTCCAAGAAAACATCGGACATCCATTTTGATACCAATTTTTTGAACATACTCTCCATCTAACTTGGCTTTAATAGGGATTTCAAGTTCGTCTCTACCATTGATCTGAGCCCAACCAGTTAACCCTACCGGGACATCATTTGCACCATACTTATCTCTTTCATCGATTAGATCAAATTGATTCCACAATGCCGGACGAGGACCAACAATACTCATATCACCTTTTAGTATATTAAAGATTTGTGGAAGTTCATCCAAGCTCGTTTTTCTTAAAAATCTACCCACCTTGGTAATCCAATAATCAGGATTTTCTAGTAAGTGTGTTGGTGAGTCTTTCGGAGTGTCTATTCTCATTGTCCGAAATTTCAAGATCTTGAAATGTCGTTTGTGAATACCCACTCTTTTTTGTTTGAAAAGAATTGGACCCGGAGAATCTAGTTTAATTGAAACAGAAATAAGAAAAAATATCGGTAGTAATATGATAATCCCACAAAGTGACAGTGTAAAGTCTAAAAACCTTTTTGTTTTTAAGTAGTTCACATTCATATCTCCATCTTAATTTCAAATACAAATAGTCTTTATTTGAACCTATAAGCACAGCTTCGCCCACAAACGATTGTCGCAGTGAAATAAACCATTTGAGTAAACTAAGAACATGATGCCCATGCAATCAATATTCGACTGTTACTCACTTTTTTTGAAAGTTTCTAATGGAATGCTAAGTATTCTCTCTTCACCAAGCATATTAATTTGAATCCATGCCAACCTTTTTTGCCAATCTATTCTTCGCATCCTAACTAAGGACCTTCCACAACCAGCACTGTGTCACCTTCCGTAATTCCAATTGACTAATCAATCAAGAAGTTTGAGCTTGGGATTTCTTCAGAAAATCAACTTGTTCTGATAAAACAAATCTGTACCTACTCTAACATGCTTTAATAGTTTTATAAACCCTCAATTCCTGCATCGTACAACAGAATATACTCATAAAATCAAAAAGATTCATAGTCGTAACGACGAAGACATAGTTATGAAGTAGTATGTACTCTTCAGCGTGATTGAATCCTCTTTTGTGGAAAATCTGATTTTCTATGGAATGAAGGCAGTACTCCGATGATCTTTGTTACAAAATCTCTAATTTTCTCATTAGATCCACCCAGTACTTGTACCACTTGCCAATATTCATTCGCGTACCTCCTACCATGTATTTAAGTTACTTTAATCCTATCAGTTCAGTTTTGAACAATCATTTAATATATTCATCTACTGTGAGTTGTAATTGCATAGTACATGTTAAAATCGAAAATAGTAGTATGAATCTTTCGTCCTAGTTGATGGATTTTTCAATTACAATTACTTCTTATGATTGAATGTACTTACTGTTTTTTGTAAAGCATGAATTATTTCATCTTTATTGCGATTGCACTCAATCACTGATTTCAAATAGGATAATTCAGCCAAAACATCTTCTGAAGTGATTTCCATAGGTTTTGCAATATAGATTAAGTCATTGGATGTAGCACGCATACCTTCTTCACTCATAAGAAGCTCTTCGTATAGCTTTTCCCCAGGTCGAAGCCCGACAAACTTAATTTCAATATCTTCATAAGGCTTAAAACCAGAGAGTTTAATCATTTTTTCAGCTAGTTCCAAAATCTTAACAGGCTCACCCATTTCAAGAACAAATATCTCCCCACCATTCCCAAATGTTGCGGCTTGTAAAACTAACGATACCGCTTCTGGAATTGTCATAAAATATCTAATGATATCTTTATGAGTCACTGTTACAGGCCCTCCGGCTTCTATTTGCTTTTTAAATACTGGTATTACCGAACCGCTCGACCCCAATACATTACCAAATCGAACAGCAACAAACTTGGTCTCACTATCCTTTCCAAAAGACTGAATCATTTTTTCAACAAATCGCTTTGTAGCACCCATGACATTAGTCGGATTCACAGCTTTATCCGTCGAGATTGAAACAAACAATTTGACTCTATGATTCATTGAAGCTTCGATCATGTTAAATGATCCAAAAATGTTGTTTTTAATAGCTTCAGCAGGCGTTTTTTCCATTAGTGGAACATGTTTATGTGCAGCTGCATGAAACACAATATCTACTTGGTTCTTTTTCAGTAACTCGTTAACTGCTTTACTATCTCGAATAGAAGTAATCAGAGAAATTATCTCAATATTTGATGGCAAATCTCTTTCACTAATCATATACTCGAGTTCATTATGCAGTTCATAAATCGAGTTTTCGCAAATATCCATCAGGATTAATTTGGTCGGTTTGTATTTTGCAATTTGTCTGCAAATTTCACTTCCAATAGAACCACCTGCACCCGTAACCAAGACAACACTGGAAGCAATCAAATTGGATATCCCTTGATTGTCTAGAATAATTTCCTTACGTCCGAGCAAATCCTCGATGCTCAGGTTCCTAACATTGATTTTCTTTGACGGCTGATTTATCATATCCGAAGATCGAGTAAGAATCTCGGTTTTAACTCCAGTCTCGTAACATCCCTTTATGATATCATTCTGCCTCTTAATCGAAACACTTGGCATAGCAATTAAAATATGATTGATATGTTTCTCTTTTACAACCTGCCCAATCTGATTCGTTGTTCCTAACACTGGAAATCCGGAGACTAACTTGCCACTTTTATAAAGATCGTCATCGATATACCCAATGATTTTATTCTTATAGTTATCATTATCCAAAATCTCACGAACTAACATAGATCCTGCTTTACCTGCACCAATAATAAGCGTATTAATCAAATCAGGTTCGTTTTGTTGTTGAAATGATAAGAACATTCGATTAATTCTATACAAAAAACGCGTTGTCTCAGTAAAAAGGATAATCAGTAAAAAAGCAATGATATGAATACTTCGCGGAATTTCAACTCTCATCGCTATGAAAATCAAACCAACGATCACTGCAGAAAATAAGACACTAACACCAATCCGAAAAGCTTCTTCTATACTAGCTACTTTCCAAAGTGTTTTATCAACTTTGAACATCTTATAAAGTACTAAATAGACCAAAGATATAACCGGCAAGTAATCTATCAACAATAAAAAGGATGCACGATTTAAGAATGAAAAATCATATCTCATCCATAGTGCAACCAAGTAAGAGATTGTCACAATAATTAAATCTAAGAGTATCAACAAAGCTGAACGCAGAAAAACTCTCATTTCTTCACCCCACAAATACAAAGGGATTATATAACATTTGCACAAAATTCACAATACAAAACTGTACTGAGACGAGTCCTCGTAAATCATATTGACTTATCAAATCAGATTACTCACATTATTTCCTAGACACTTTCTAATTATTCTGAGTTCAATCTTCTGATGTTTTTTAGATATTGATTAATCTTAAATTTCGAATGACTGAGTATTATAGGATCATGATAATACTTTGATTCTTGAAAATCACACTAGAACATTGAGAATTAAAAAGAGGATGATTTTACATTCATCCTCGATAAGCTTAGATCTCAATTTTTACTTTAAAGCTGATTCTATTATTCTTTTTACTTCATTTACTGAATCCTGAGACGGTATTACCACAAACAATTCCATTCCAGGAATACTGAATGTTTCACGCATCGCTTCCGTACCCGCCACAAAATATGAGTTGAACTGCCAGTCAATCCCTTTATCTAATTGTAATGCAATCAATTTTTGAACACTTTCTGAATCCATATTAGTATCAATGCTTTTCGCAATTGAGTTAACAATTTTATCAATTTTCGTTATTGTACTCGGACTGATTAACTTGCGAATAACAGCTTTTATTACTTCTTGTTGATTTAACCCTCGTTGAACATCCCCTTCTTCGAAGGCATGTCGTTCACGGGCAAAAGTTAACGCTTTCTGAGAATTAAGGGTATTCATTCCAGATTTATAAATATACCCATTCTCTGTAGTAAAAGCATATTTCGAATAAACATCAATATTACCTATAACATCAATAATCTTGATAAATGAAGTGAAATTCAATCGCACATAGTAGTTAATATCAATATCCAGAAAATTCTCTATGGTTTTTACAGTACAGTTTACACCATAGATTCCGGAATGGGTCAGTTTATCTAAGGCATCATCTTTGCACGCGAATGGAACAAACATGTCGCGTGGAATTGAGACTAAAGTAATTGTACCATCGTCCGGATTTATAGCGGCTAAAATATTCACATCACTTCTTGAACGTAATGTTAATGGTCCATTGATATCTATACCACTAATCAACACTATAAAAGAATTCTTATTAACTTCAACTTCCTTTACAATATCTACACGCTCTACCACTCGCTCAATCGACCAAAGAACATCAAAATCAAGTTGGAAACTTGGATATGATTCCGTGATAGTTTCAATAACGGCATTATCAATAATACCAATTTCATATATCTCGTCATACAATCCCTGAATAGTTGCCAAATCAGACTCGGAAGTAACTAATGTTGATTCAAAATTGAAACGTTCTTTCATTTTAGTGTTTATGTGTAATTGATTATCTTCATCGAATCCAGCAGAAAGTCCGAAAATTGTATTCGCAGTGATCGATTCAATTGTTAAATTATTCGTTGTTCGTTTGACAAATGATATCTTCTCTGTCTCAAATTGTTCATTATTGAAGATTCGATTAAAAACGCTTTGAGAGTAAAAAAGTCCTACAGTAGGTATCAACATCAAAATGATGAAAGCAATATTTAATACTCTTGATCTTTTATATAGAACAAAGGCAAAAATCAGTAGCGAAATAATCGCAATTATAAGTTCATAACGCAAGGGCAAAATATCATTCATAAAAAGGGTAACAAGAAAGATACCCAAAGCAACCAATGAAAGTATTCTAAACTTCGCAATTCTTTTCGTTTTTTTCATAAATATCACCTAACGATAGCAATTATAACACAACTTATTGAACTGTTATAATATTTTTTAAAGACAATAAACGTATATTTTTGTACTTTGCAATGTTTAAGTGTTACATTACAGAGCCTAATTGATTATTTTTTTCAATTTTATTCTAACTATTATTCGTTAATACCTGGTCAACTGCAACTTTCATATCCAAGAATTTTTGTGTCAAATCATTCGCGTTATTACTATAGACCGAATAATAGATCTTTAGTTTGGGTTCAGTTCCCGAAGGCCGAATCGCAACCCAGCTTTGATCAATAAATCTTATTTTAATGACATTCTCCTTAGGCAATAGAATCTCACTGGTGCATTCAGTAATTAAATCGACTCTTCTCTGATTATCAAAATCCTCTATGGAATGGATATCGCTGAAGTGACTTAACAACAAATCTATATTTCTAAACCGACTCACAGAATCGATGATTTCCATTGCACCGGATTGACCATGAAACTCAAAGCTCTGTAAATGATCATAGTAATAACCGTGGTTGGATTGTATTTCATCTAATAGATCAATCAATGTCATATTTCTGCTCTTGGCATCCGCCGCCATTAATGCAATCAACGCACTTGCTATGACCGCATCCTTATCTCTGACAAACGTCCCAGCTAAGAATCCATAACTTTCCTCATACCCAAACAAAAAGTCATACTCGTTACTGCTTTCAAACTCACCTATTTTCTCACCGATATATTTGAACCCGGTCAGTGTCTCAACGATTGTAGCACCTCTAGACTTCGCAATCGATGCCCCAAGTGAAGAAGTAACGATTGTTTTAATAACTGCGTCACGTGACGTAATCTGAGGTCTGGTGGACGTAATATAATTAATCAGCAAAGCACCAATCTGATTACCATTAAGCATATGATACTGTCCATCTGTATCAAGTACCGCAACTCCGACTCGATCGCAATCAGGATCTGTCGCAAAAATCACATCCGCACCTACATGCTTTGCAAGTACGATAGCATGTTCGAAAACATCATGATTCTCTGGATTGGGTGATTTGACTGTTGGAAAATCACCATCTGGTTCTTGTTGAGATTTTACAACATATACCTGATCAAAGCCCATACGTTTCAAAACTTCACTTACCGGAACATTACCGCTGCCATGAATCGGTGTGTAAACAAGTTTGATATCAACCTGTGGTTTTGTTGAGTATGAAGCCATCAGTTTTAACACTTCACCATAATATGCCTCATCCAAATCAGCTCCGATAGTCCGTGTAAGTTCATTCTGAGGCATTTTTTGTGTAGCCCGAAAATAGTCGAGATGTTGAATCTCTTCAATAATACGATCCGCCACATCCGAAGTAATCTGACCGCCATCCCTTCCATAAACCTTAAAACCATTATACTCAGAAGGATTATGACTGGCTGTAATCACGATTCCTGCATCACATTTCAAATGACGAACAGCAAAGGATAGTTGCGGTGTCGGTCGCAAACTTTCATACAGAAAAACCCGGACGTGATAGCTCGATAGTACCTCAGCCGCAATCCGGGCAAATAAAGCAGAATTTCTACGCGAATCATAAGCTATGGCTACCGATGGCAGACCATTGCTTTCACTTTCTTTTACCAAAAAATTTGCCAGCCCCGCTGCAGCTCTGCCAATCGTATAGCGATTGATCCGATTCGTACCGGCAGCCATGACACCCCGCAAACCCCCTGTACCAAACTGTAAATCTTTATAAAAGCGATCCACGAATTGATCTTTATCCTCCCGAATCAACATCAATTCAGCAAACATTTCCTCATCGATATGCCGCGTATTCTCTAACCAATCCTCATATGTTGACAGCTCATTCATAACCTCATCCTCACTTATCCGACTCAAAATGCCAGAGATGATCCAATCGAGTAACACCGATATCCCCAATATTTGAATAAACACTAAACTTCTTCACTTTATCAATAGCATCAAAGAAGAAACCATCTTCCGTATGAATAGCCACATCCAACGTATACTCCGAAGGTAGCAAATTAAATTGCTCCACGACAAACCGTACTTTCCCCTGCTTCGCTAATTCATCGGTAGATATAGCATCAATAAATGTATTGGTTCCATAACAATGAACGCCGTCATTACGGAAAATTCCGATTCCGAATATCGAACCTTCACTAATCTTATTAACTTTATATGAAATTTCAATTTCAACGCGACTTCCTGCCATGAAATTATACGATTCTTTTCCATCATTCAACATCCGCACTTCTACGATTTCGATATCCCGATTGCCAACACGTAACTCACCATCGTTACTCTTCGCCGGTTCCGGAGTTTTATCATACTTCTTACCCATAAAATTAAGATACTGAGGAATTACTTCCCGAGGCGTACCTTGAGCCACAATGACCCCATGATCAATCCAAATCGCCCGATCACAAAACTGCTCGATTTGACCCAATGCATGTGAAACGATAACAACCGTCGTTCCTTTTCTTTTGATTTCTCTTAATTTATTAAAACACTTCGCCTGAAAACTGGCATCACCTACCGCCAAAATTTCATCAATCAATAGAATATCCGCATCGACATTAATTGCCACAGAAAAGGCCAAGCGCATGTACATTCCTGAAGAATAGGTACGCACCGGTGTGTCAATAAACTCCCCTAATTCAGAAAATTCAATGACTTCGGCTATGCGAGCATCGATTTCTTTTCGAGACAAACCAAAAATTGAAGCATTGGTATAAATATTCTCACGACCACTCATATCCGGATGAAATCCCGCACCTAATTCAATCAGACTTGACACACGGCCATTCATGACTATTTTGCCCTGCTCAGGATAAATGATTCGTGTCAGCAATTTCAACATTGTACTTTTCCCACTGCCATTTTCACCGATCAAACCGACGGCCTCACCTTTTAAAACATCAAAAGAAATCCCCTGTAATACCCAGCGGTTTTCATAGTAGTTACGATTACGAAACAACAGCTTTTCCTTAAATGTCTGACCTTTGTCGTAAAATACCTTGAACTTCTTATGTAAGTTCTCAACTATAATCGCATTCATCATAGTTCCTCCGCAAAGTATCGTTGGATTTTCGTAAAGACAAGATAACCGACTACTAAAACTACAACCGCCATAATCACTGCACTTAACAAGGTTTGAATGTGCGGAACTTGGGCATAATAGAGAATGTCACGATACGCAACGATGACCGCTGTCATAGGATTTAATTGGATATAGGGCAAATAAACTTCAGGTATCATTGTGATTGAATACAAAATCGGTGTCAAATACATCCACAACATATTCAAAATCGTCATGATATGTTCAAGATCTCGCATATATACGGTGATTGAGGAAGTTAAGAAGGTAATTCCTAAAACCAATGTAAACTCAATCAACATAATAAGTGGCAAGTAAAGAAGAGCGATAAAATTTATCCCTACACCGGAAATCAAAATGACAATAAACACGACAATAAAACTAAACAGCATATTTATAAAATTTGTCAGAGCATGGGCTATGGGTAAAACTTCCCTAGGAAAATAGATTTTTTTGACCATATCTTTCTGATTTAAGATAACACCTGAACCCGAAGTCAAAGCCGACGAGAAGAATATCCACGGAATCAATGCCACAAAGAGAAATAGGTAATACTTCTCAACTTCCACTCGAACGATAATCGAAAAAACCAATGAGTACACTAAGAGTTGCATTAAAGGATTCAAAAACGTCCAAAAGAAGCCCAGTACCGAGCCTTTGTATCGACCACGCAAATCTTTTCTGACTAAACTCGCAATCATCTCGCGATACAGATATATCTCTTTAAATTTACTTATCATAATCTAACCCTGCCACTTTATTTCGCCAAAAATCCAATGTCTCACGTAATGTTTGCATTAATGGTATCGTTACTGTCCACTGGGTCGAATCATGAAGTTTTGAAACATCGGCTTCAATGATGGGAATATCCGATGGACGCATTTTTGCTTCATCATTGGTAACTTCAATCTTCACATCGCTTAACGATAAAATCATATTCAGCAATTCTTCAATCGAAATCGCATGACCACTGCCAACATTGTATATTTCGCCAGATTTACCCTTTTCCATTAAAAGAAGATACGCCTGCACCACATCTCTGACATCCGTAAAATCACGCTTAGCCTTCAAATTACCGACCTTCATAACTGCCGGATGTTGTTTAGCCTCAATCATTGCGACCTGCTTGCAAAAATCAGCAACGACAAAGATTGGATCTTGATCGGTACCAATATGATTAAAAGCCCGAACCATCACAATATCCATCCCATATGCCTGCGCATAAATCTTACCAATCATATTCTGCGCAGCCTTTGTTGCCGCATAGATATTCCCCGGACGCAACGGATTTTCCTCATTGATTGGAAGTTCATTGGGACGAATGAAACCATATTCCTCACCGGAACCGATTAATAAAATTCTCGGACGATAATCTAACAGCGCAATGGCATCGAGAACATGGACAGTCCCTTTGATGTTAATATCGATGGTCAACGCCGGGGTTTTCCAAGACAAAGCAACCGAACTTTGAGCGGCTAGATGAAAAATATAATCCGGACGAACTTGATTTAATACATCGCTGATTTCCTCGGGGTTCAAAATATCCAAGTCAAAAACTCCGTCAATGTCTGCAATATCTGACTCACGGGTTATCTTAGTGGCGTATACCTGCCAATTTGTATTTTCTTTGATATTCTTGATTAAATGTCTGCCAACAAAACCTGCAGCACCAATAATTAGCGCTTTCATACGTCCACCTACTTACCTTTATTTAACAATTGATCTGATTCTATTTCTCTTGATATTAATTCCAAATCACTGTTAACCATCCGTTCAACTAACTTGGCAAATGGGATTTCTCTTTTCCAGCCTAGTATTTCCTCAGCTTTTGATGGATCACCAAGCAAGATTTCAACTTCTGCCGGACGGAAGAAAGCCGGATTTATTTTAACGACAACTTTACCACTTGCTTTATCCAATCCTATCTCATCAACGCCGCTACCCTGCCAAACGACCTCAATTCCCACATGGGAAAATGCAATCTCCACAAACTCACGCACCGTGCGGGTTTCGTTGGTTGCAATAACATAATCATCCGGATGATCTTGTTGCAACATCAGCCACATTGCCACCACATAGTCCTTCGAGTGACCCCAATCCCGCTTGGCATCCATATTACCCAACTCCAAATATTCCTGAACACCCAGTTTGATCCTAACTACAGCATCCGTGATTTTGCGAGTAACGAATTCTTTACCGCGGCGTTCCGATTCATGATTAAACAAAATACCCGAACAAGCATACATACCATAACTTTCACGATAATTCTTCGTGATCCAGTGACCATAAAGTTTCGCTACGCCATACGGACTGCGTGGGTAAAACGGTGTTGATTCTTTTTGCGGAATCTCCTGAACAAGTCCGAACATCTCACTGGTCGAAGCCTGATAAAAACGGATATCAGGATTGACCATGCGGATAGCCTCCAACAAGTTCAATACACCCAAAGCATCAATGTCCGCCGTCGCCAACGGCTGTTCCCAACTTGTACCCACAAATGACTGTGCAGCCAAGTTGTATACCTCTAGGGCATTGGATATTTTTAGCGCTGATACTAAAGAAACAATATCTGTCATATCTGCATAAATAAAATGCATTTTACCTACAAGGTGTTTTGAATTACCATAATCCACAACACTTTTCCGACGCATGATTCCATAAACTTCATAACCTTTTTCCAGTAACAACTCAGCCAAATACGACCCGTCTTGACCGGTAACTCCGGTGATCAGTGCTTTTTTCATGTGCTCCTCCATTATAGATATTGGGTTTTATTCAATGATTTAAGCTTTTCAATGATAACCTTAACATTTTGAGCTTCATTCTTAGCGCATACTAACAAAACATCCTCGGTGTCTACAATAATCAAATCATCCAATCCAATCGTTGCTATTAATTTCTTAGAGCCAATCACAATCATATTCTTTGAATGCATTGAAATCGTATTTCCTTGCAAAGCATTGCCATTTTCATCCAGACGCATCATTCTTTCCAACGACAACCAACTCCCAACATCGTCCCAACCAAAGGATCCTGATATTGTAAATATGCTCGATGCTACCTCCATAATACCATAATCGACAGAAACCGAGTCGAATTTCGAAAACTCCGAAATCACGGCTTTTTCGTACTCAGAAGTACCATATTTTTGACTAATTTGGGTCAGTCCTTTGTAAATTTTTGGTAAGTGCTTCTTGAAATTATTGAGGATGGATGAGACCTTCCAAACAAACATACCGCTGTTCCACAGGAAATCACCTGAATCTAAATATTGTTGCGCAATTTCTACGCTTGGTTTTTCGACAAACCGCTCAACTTTGTAAACATTACTAAATTCCTTATGAAGGTTGGATGCACCGAACTGAATATATCCATAACCTGTTTCTGGATAATCAGGAGTAATTCCAATGGTGACAAGATTCTCTTTTTCACTAGCTATAGCTATCGCTGTTTTCAGTGTATCCCGAAAAATAATCGGTTGTTTGATTAAATGATCTGCGGGAAGAATAATCATCATAGCTTCACCATATTTCTTCTCAATCACCACAGAAGCAAATCCGATGGCAGGTGCTGTGTTTTTTGGCATTGGTTCTGCCAAGATGTTCTCC
This sequence comes from uncultured Erysipelotrichaceae bacterium, assembly GCA_927435855.1. GTDB lineage: Bacteria > Bacillota_I > Bacilli_A > Erysipelotrichales > Erysipelotrichaceae > UBA2227. Next base: position 10,884 of record CAKMJZ010000024.1, on the reverse strand, counting down.
CTTGGTAAATTCGGAAGTTGATCTTCTACCAAGTTGATGTAAGTCTGATTGGTCACAACGTAAATATCCTCAATACTGACCATTGGCAATAAACGATCGACCGTCAACTGAATCATTGTTTTGCCTTCTCCACTTAACGAAAGAAACTGCTTCGGTAAATCGTTTCGACTTTTAGGCCAAAACCTTTCACCTTTCCCACCCGCCATGATTACTATGGTTTTCTTCATATTATTTAACCTCCTTGTTATAAATTGCCTGAATTCGATCATTTATTTTTTCCGCGGCGACATTTACATGATTATATTTTGCCATGTGATTCTTAGCCGCATCTGCCAATGATACATAATACTCCGAATCTGAAACCAATCGAACCATGTACTGAGCTGCTTGCTCAACATCCGGCTGAGCCCAGTGATTGCCCTTTTTGTACATAACGTAATCATCTTGTAATTCAATAATCGAATAATTGACCGGACATGAATTACTTGAATTCATAAAATCCGTATTTGCAGACCAATTTGTACCAATGACCACTCGGCCCAAAACCATTGCTTCGGCCATCGGTAAGCCATAACCTTCTGCACGATGCAAAGAGACATAGACATTGCAACAGCGAATCAGACTGTTAACTTCCAGTTTGCTGACAGTTTTTGCAATCAAAATTACATTGCTATACCCTTCGATGATTCCCTTGATTTTTTCAATGTCCTTTTGCTGAGGATTATTCACTTTAATGATCAATCCCACAGTATGATCATTTTGGTCAAACGCTTTTTTAAACGCTTCAATTGAACCTAAAGGATTTTTCCGCTCCATGGTGCTATTACAGTCATACATTGTCAAAAACAGAAAGGAATCCATAGGAAGATTAAAATACGCACGATTATATTCTTCACTTACAGGTGCTGACATCGGATACGGAATGGTATACACCGGTTTTTCCGTGATCTTGCTGAAATTATTGGTAACAAAATGAGCCGGTGTCCAGATTTCGTCAACCAAGGCCAAGCTTGGCAACCATTCTTCCGGAAATTCTTCCAACTCCCAAAGCCAGAACGCGATATTGTATTTATCTTTCCAAGTATCCTTATTCATAGTCATATAGGCCAACGCAAGTTCGGGAGGATTAAGATGAAATAAATTTACATTGTAAGGTGTCTTGTTGGTTATTTTATGATCCCATGTATGATCATTATGACGCATAGCACTGATTTGCTCAAAATTAAACACCGTAAAATCAATGAGTGATGAGTCAAATGCCTGAGCAATCAAGCGACAACTTTGACCAAGACCAATTTCACCCTGAATAAAGCCGATCAAATTAACTCCGTCAGGATTTTTTCGGCGATGAAAGGTCCATTGAGCGTCTTGAATGCCTCGTTGAATGCTGTCTTTTGTAATTGCCTGCTTGATTCTCCGTAGCCACTCTATCGGAAAAATCAAGATCAACACCGGCTTTAACTTTTTTATGACTACAAGTAATAATTTCATAACTGAATTTGCCATATATTTCTCCATTCGATATCACAGGAAGACTGTTGTTATAATTGATACACCCATCAAAAATTTTCACTAATTTAGTTAAAAGACCATGATTTATTGTTTTGTTAACGGACTAACCTGTAAATATCTTGCGATACTTTCTATACGAATGAAACAAGTGATTTAGAATATGAATCATGGATTTTCCTGGCGATATACCAAGAGATCTATATACACGGTACCCTCGCAGTAAAGAGCGGATTTTATTTCCAGATCGAGAGGATGTACTGATCCGATATGTCAGAAGCGGCTCATTGATACCGATGGCAAATGGCACCTTTTTCAACAAACTCAACCACATTGCATAGTCCTCGCTTAAATCATCACTTATAAACCGCAGATCACCGATTAGTGATCTTTTTACCAAAACCGAAGAACATGCTATCATATTGTGGTTTAACAACTGTTTATAACTGACTAGTTTTGGGACAATAGAAATACCTTTATACATCTTCCCCTGTTCGTTGATATAGTTAGCAGCACAAAACACGAATTCCGAATTATTCGCTATCGCACAGTCAATTTGCTTTTGAAGCTTATCTTGGTTCCAAAGATCATCGCTGTCCAAAAACGCAATCCAATCTCCTTTCACCAATTCTATAGCAAGGTTTCGGGTCTTACTGACACCCATATTAGTAAAATTGCGTCGAAAACTGATTCTTGGATTACTTAGTTTTTCAATTATGCTCTCAACAGAGTCAGAGGAACCATCTTCTACAACTAATAACTCCCAATTTTGATATGTCTGTTCGATCACGCTATGAATACTTTGCTCAATTGTTTTTTCACTATAAAAAGCTGGCATAATAATGCTGATTAGAGGTTGTTGGTCAATATTCATGAGTTTTGTTCTCCTTAATCAAGATACATTCTTCAAACCTAATATCATTATATTAATATCGCAACTCAATACTAATCAGCACTATTTAGCATATCATTGATTTGTGCATGAATCGTACGAACTGAGCTAGGATCAGGCAATACGACAAACAAGTCCCTACCTGGCCAACTGAACGTTTCACGATAAGCATCTTCACCTAAAACCAACGTTGAAGCAAATTGCCATTTCGGATTCTTATCTAGTTGAAGTCGAATAAGTTTGGCAATATCCGATGATGAAATATTGGTGTCAACGTTTTTGGAAACTATTCGAATCAGTTGATCGATCTTAATGAAACTCGCAGGAGTAAGCAGTTTTTTAATCATAGCTTCTAAAACTTTTTGTTGATTCTTGACCCGGTCACTATCTCCGCCAGCAAATGCTTTACGCTCGCGGGCATAGTGAAATGCTTCGAATCCACTGAGAGTTAAATTCCCTTTGGGAAACTTCATACCATCATGAGAAGTAAACGCCACTTCATTATAAACTTCGATTTCGCCAATGGCGTCAACAATATTGATGAATGAAGTGAAATTGAGGCGAATAAAATAGTTGATTTCAATATCGAGAAATTGCTCAATGGTCTCTGTTGTACAGTTAATACCATACAATCCGGAGTGAGTCAGTTTATCCATTTTGTCATCTTTGCAACTAAGGGCAACAAAAGTATCTCTGGGTATAGACACCATCAATACAGTTCCCCGCTTTGGATTGACGACCAATAACATATTTACATCTGATCTAGATAGCTTGGTAATAGAGCCGAAAACATCAATTCCACTAACCAAGACAGTAAATGAATCTTTATCGACATCAATATTCTTAGCTATATCATCCTTATTCTCAGTTCTACTGATCGTGTGAATGATTTTCGTTTCTGATTCAAAAAATGGGTCTTCTTCTTGATAAATGTCGACGAAAGCATTGTCAATGACCAAGACATCGATCTTATTATCTCTTAATGCTTCCAAAGCTTCTGTAATGCTAGAATAAGAAATAAATTTTGGAGTAATCTGGAATGAATCAGAAAGCTCATCCTTGACGATGACTAACCAATCACTGCTCATCGAATCTAAATAACCGAAATCTTGATCTTTAACATCCGAAATGCTAGATATGTCACCGTCCTCAAGAGTGATCAGAGAAACCACGTTGGTTTCATGATCGTAGTACTTAAAAACTCGATCCGCCGACATCTGAGTATAAATCAAAAACGTCGAGATAAAAATCAGAAATACAGAAAGTACGACAATGAGGATTTTGTTCAATCGTTTATAAGATAATAATGAAAAAACGACGAGTATTAAAATCATACCGATTTTGTACTTAATTGGGATAAAAATGTTATATATGAGTGCTGCTAGTGTCAATATACTACTTGACCATGCCAATATGCGAATTAGTTTTCTTTTTTTCATTTGGTCCTCTAGAATCTATAAATGAGTCGATTACTCATGAAGATCGCTGTTTCTACCTTTTTTCATTAAGGGGATTTGGGCATGTTCTGTCATTATTCTTCTGAATTGATTTTCAATGATTTCAACACGAAAGCGCTGATTAAAATTTATATGTCCATTCTCAATCAGATAGTCTTTATATTCTCGCTTCGAAGTAAGCAATTCGATAGCTGCTGTAAACTGTCGAACATCATTATCCAAAATTAATTGTTGACTTCCAATGGTCTCATCGACTGCTGATGAGCTTATGGTAAGTACGGGCAACCCAAAGTATTGCGCTTCAATGATAGGAACGCAAAATCCCTCGTGTTCACTCGTGCATACAAAGAAATCACTTCCCTTATAATAAGATACCAGTGATTTCTCATTAATCTCACCAATAAACTCAACATTCTTCTTAAGTCGGTATTCACCAATCTTATCTTTTATTATTTCATTATACCCACGCAAATTTTCATCAAATTTGCCGATGACCCTCAGTTTGACATTGGAAGTGTAGTTTATTTTAATGTTATGTAATATCTCTAATAGTTGTAAGTGCCCTTTGTTAGGTGCAACTCTTCCGACGAATAGCAGATTAATATTTCCGCCATCTTTAATTTCAGAGTAGATTTGATTATCCATATCCCATTGATCTATCGTTTCAATCCGATGGAATGGTGGACAAACTTCAACATTCTCTTGATTTGTATGCTTCAAATCTTGAGCATTGAATATGGAATCTGCTAACCAGAGGGAAATGGGGAATAATAATTGTAATTGCTCCGTCTGATGCCTGCCTAACTCACATAATTTTGCATATGGCCCGAAGTAATCCTGAAAAAAACTGGCAGGTGTTATGTTGTGATACTTGAAGATAATTCTCCCTTTAACCGATTTAAGCAATAACTCTCCGGTATGCCAATATATACTGTGATGATAGATGACAACGGTCGAAGGATCATCTAACCACTCATTTAAAAGTTGTTCGTCTATGTATTCAACATGCTTGTTTATTTTGCTTTCAGCAAAAACCATGCATGGAAATCGCGGCGAAATAATCTTATACATTGCTTCTATATCGTTACCTACTGCATCATGTTGTAATACCGTAGGCGACATGATCAATATGTTCATTGTTGCTTTCTCCTGACGAACTTAAGCAATCGATTCTTAATTCTTGTTAACAATGATACCGGCCCGCTAAACCAGTGCATTAAATTGCGTTTAATATCAAGAACCACTTTTCTATGATATACTCCTTCAATATACATTTTTGTCAATGTTACCTCATTGGACAAATTCAAATCATAACCAATATCGATTCTTGACTCAACCGATGACTTAAGTGCCGCCATCATACTTGTAAATGATTGCAAATCTACTTCGCGTTTTAAGACATCTTTATATAAGTCAACGATGAATTCTTCGTCTTGAAGAGACAGATAGTTTGTAAAAAGTACGGTTTTAAAGTCCTTACGTTTGCCTCTTAACGACAAAACCAAAGCCCCAACAGTCTTCATATAGAAATCATTCTTTGAAAAATTACGATGAATGCGAACAAAAAACATGAAGATACTCTTCATTCTGCGATACCATTTTACATATATTACTGTAACCAAATTTTTCTCTTTTAGTTTAGCACTTCTAAGTGCTATATCGTCTTTAATCATCTCGATACTTATTGCCACCGAACTTGCCCCAAATTCTACTTGCTTTTTTGTCATGATATCTTTCTTTGTTTAACATCGATGGTTTATCGATATGAGCACAATAACGCTTAATATGCTGTCATTTTATGCCCTTATGATTATAACACAATCTTATTGGATGACCAGAATCAATTTAAAATATGAAAATGATTCACAACCAATATAAATCTATTTTTATTTTCACTTACATATAGTAAATAATCGACGAATTTTCATCATTCTAGTCGATTTTTTGCACAAAATTTGACCTACTTTTATTTTATCATGGATAACTCGAATTCTTGTGTTTTTTATCAACTAAACAACTAATAATTCGAAAAAATTCCTACAATCTATCATTATTGAGCATAATCCGTCTTTTTTACTAGGTCAGTTGTAAAAGTGGTCGAAAAAAAACTACTTCATGATGATACTATGATTCTATTTACTTTATTCATATATTAATCAGTCAAATAATAAAATCAATTGTTCGATTGTTAGTTTATACAATTAATCATTGAGTTCACTTTGTTCTTTGATTGCTGTTATCTGCATTTGATCGACGCCATCTGATTTCTCTTTCTCAAATATGATTTTTAAAGTAAATAAGATGATTCCAAAATCTCTCCAGACAGAATAGTTTTCGATATAAAATAAATCAAGTTTTAATTTATCATATGGAGTTGTATTGTATTGCCCATAAACCTGCGCATAACCAGTCAATCCAGCTTTCACTTTTAGTCGATATGAGAATTCTGGGATAATTTTCAAATACTGATCTGCAATATCGGGTCTTTCAGGTCTAGGACCAACGATTGACATGTCACCAATCAAGATATTAAATAATTGGGGTAATTCATCTATATGAGATTTGCGCAAAAATTTTCCGAGCGGCGTGATTCGTTCATCATCTATCGAAGCTAATCGGGCAACTTGATCTGCCTCTGAATCAACTTTCATGCTTCTGAATTTATAGATATTAAATACTTTGCCACCTTTAGTCAAACGTTCCTGCGTATAAAACACCGGACCTTTGTCGTAAATTTTAATCAAGATGGCAATCAAAAGAAATAGTGGTGCAAGTAGTACTAGCCCTAGCAAGGAGCAAAAACTATCTATTAATCTTTTGATGATCTCCTCTTCAAAACGCAAACCATGATTATTTGACAACAATAAAGGCGTATCAAATAAGTGAACATTTGAGGACCCTCGAATGATGATATCTGAAATTTTAGGAGTCATAAAAACTCTCTTTGACTGTTCATAACAATACTTGAGAATAATGTTGCGCTGCTTCGCATCTACATCAGCGATGATGATGTCATCAAACTTATTCACATCATCCAACACACTTTTAAGTCCTTGACTTAGATAGACACTTTTTGCCACATCAAACGCAGTGGGGTCAATATCGAGCTTCGATTTTAACTCGGCTACATTGGGATTGCCAATAATCATCAACATTTTCTTAGGAGGAAAGTAAACTGTATATAATCTCTTAAAGAACAAAACCCATGCAAAAATGAAAATGAGTTGTATGATACACATCCATAAGAATGGAGAAACATCCACAAACTGTCTTGCAATCAAACTAACTTGAGCGTACATGATGATATTAACTATAACGATTGACAACCAGTTGGAGTAAACAATATCTGAAGTTCGCGCATAATTTAAGCGGTTTCCTCCAATCAATTGAAATGCCATATAAAGGATTGTTATGTAAACCGCAAATAGTAATAAGTTACCCCGATACCAAAACGGATAGAGAATCACTCGTGCATAAAAAGAATACCAGGTAAAAATGAACAGTGACAAATGAACGGTCAATGCGACCATCGAATAAAACAAAACTAACAACCGTCGAATGATTTCTTTTGACAAAAGAGCACCTCCTAGTAGCATAGCAATAGTATCAAAGCATGGATTTAAAGTCAATCTAACATAAATGAATTTCAATTAACACCATGTAAGTTACTTGTCTGATGAAATAGTTTAAACCACAATTCTATGCACTAAGAATCGTTGTAGCATAAGAAGTTTAAAGTCAGTTTGGCAAATGAAGTTGTTGTTTTTCTTGTAGATAACAACCATATTAACGCAACAATAATCAATGCAATTATAGTTAGCGCAATATATAAAACAATATCCAATGGATGCTTCTGTATTATTTCCACATCACTTACCACATACTCCCCAGCTAACAAAACCTCAAACTCTACATATCCATTATCTACTCTCAATAATTGTGAATAAAGTTCTAATGTCTGGTTTTCGTTGTCATAACGATATAAGTTCAGCGTTGTATTGTGTTGAAATACATTACCGATATATACACGAACGATCGTGCCCACCGGTAACTCACCTTGATTAGAAAATACAATGGTCCGAAAGTTCGAACTGTTGAGCAATTCCCCTATTTTATCCGAGTTAATAGAATCCAAACGAATATTAAAATCGATACTTGTATCTGTTGTAATAGAGCGACCGTCGATCGTCCAGCGATATAACAACTGTCCCTGATCATCCAACTTCTGAATGTCCAAAATCTTCGCAGCCCTACGGACTTTGTCCAGAACTTCCCCACTTAGCAAGTACGAATCTTCGATGATCACTGGGATTGTTGTGGCTGTTGTCAGATATACGATTTCACCTAAATCCTGTAGCTTCACTATTGGTGCTTCCAGTGATCGAGTCACAAATATCGTATATATTCTAGACTGACCGTTTTCCGCTAGTACGGTTATTTGAACGCGATTTTCTCCTAACTTTAACAAAGATAAATTATCAATAATCACACTGCTCTTTGGATCAGCTGCTTCCGCATATACCAAAACATTATCCACAATATTGCCGACGGTGAGCCGATACTCGCTGGTTAGTGGCGAAAACTCAATCTCATATCCTTCTATCGCTAAACTCTTCAGTTCACTATTTGAAGATTTACGACTTGTATGACCAAAAGCATCCTTTCGAATGACATTGATCGTGTACGTCCGTTTCGCACCATTTTCTGCCATAACAACGATATTTATCACATTTCTATAAACAGATAGATCGTACATTGCATCTTCTTTGACAGTTGCTTTCTCATTTTCCGCCTTGGCAACCATCCGAATACGAGTTGTGTCATGTTCAACGACCAATGAATACTCAAAAGTGTTCCTTCTAAAACCGATTGAACCAGCATTAGTAAATAGATTAGATAAGTAATTATTATCAGATTTTGGTGATATAGCAGTGATTAACTTCGTACTGCCACTTCCCGAAACCGATTCATTGGATTCGAACATAATACCTGATACATTACTAAGGGTTATGCTTGTTGTATTTTCTTCTAAAAGCGTATCTTTCGCTCGAAAAGTCATCCTCATAAACGAAACCGAACCACTCACCCCATCCGCTGAACTTACAATGATTTCATTATCCTCATTTATTAAAACACTTAATCCATTGAGAGCAACCGGACTTCCCACAATTTCCAGTAAATCCAAATCTACGTTTAATTTAGCCGTCATTTGTTTAACCGGTTCTTCAATATCCAAATAGAACGTCAGTGTAATTTCACTTCCGGTTTCGACCATACTGCTACCTGAAATCGACGTTGAAAAAGAGCTAGCACTTATTGAAGTAATACTCATATAAACGATCGTAATCCACATGAGAAGTCTAACCCATTGACGCATACATTCCACCCTTAAATCATCTTTGATATATTATATCATCGAAAAGCCGCAAAAAAACAGAACCAAGTTCTGTTAATTATCCAACTCTTCCATGACTTTACCAATGATAAACAGCTCTGTTGCTAGTTCTACGCCAACATAGCGCAAATGCCATGGTTCATACATATATCCGGTAATCTCCGCTTTATCTTCTGGATATCGAACAATGAATCCGAAGTTATGAGCGTTCTTCGCAACCCACGACCCCTCTATACTTGTTCCAAAAGCCCTATCAAAAGGTCCCGAACTGCTAGGCGAGGTGATATCGATCGCCAAACCACTTTGATGTTCACTATGCCCCGGTCTTGCCGAAAAGATATCTGCCCGCGTTTGTCCATTGCGCTGTACATAATTGTCATACAATTGCTTTTGAGCTTGATAAGTGCGATATCCTGAGTGAAACCATAATTCAATGCCATCATCACTTGCGGCTTCAAACATGGCTTTAAGCGCATCATGCGCATCCCTGCGCACATAAGGGAAATTACTACGAGGTGATAATGGCATATCTGCCTTTATCAAGTCTTTCGGAACATAATCCTGAGGCAAACCAAATTCCTTATTAATCAAAATCGTAATCGAACGATATAAATAATGGGGATCTTTAGATAACTTAAAATTCTGAATGAATTGTTGGTACACCAAAAATCGCATCTCATCCGTAACCAGCGACAGATTCCCTTCGGCTTCCTCAACAAATTTATATGTATATTTAACTGGGTTTGGCTGTGGTTCTTTTGGCACTGCGGTTGTACAACCGCTCAACACCATAAGCAATACCAACAGAAACATGTACATAACTTATTTACTTTCCTTATTCAATTGCTTGAGCTTGCGCATCACCCTTTTAGCCAATGGCAACGCCTTTTCAAACAGACTGTAAATCATTGGTCGGATGATTACATCAAACTCCCCGATGTATTCAATGACATGAGCGCCAAAGGAACGCTTAAACTCCCACAAACCATCATCCAACATTCCAGGGATTCCACCGAAATTCAAATGAACACATCCCTGCGACCTAGCATATTCCATCGCTTTTAAACGCATCAAATACGCAGGATAAAACTTAGAAAACTCAGTGTTCATACCTGAATATAGAAATTCACAGGTATCTCTATGAATTAATACTAGCAACCCGCCAATATCCACGACATCGCCATATTTATCTTTCATCTCCGCTAAAAATACACGTTCTCTTAGCAGTGCTTCATAATGGTTGCGCTGTTGCTTGACTTGGTTGGACTCAACCGAAGCATGTTCAAGGGATTGTTGTAACTGATGAATCATAGATTCACACTCAACCAGACTATCCTTCAAATTCAGACTCGCCATAAACAAATGCACATGGTCTTCAAATGCATCAAAGAAGCGCTTGAAATACTCCTGATTACGAAGCGACACACCTTTGCGCTGCTCCGTCAGATCCATCAGATGCGCAAATGATTCAAGTTTCTCACGCGAAAAACGATCAGTAATCACATTTTTCTTAAGTGCAGTTTTGATATTGCGCTTGGTAGAACTGCTAAAATACTCAACCATATCTTCAGTTGCCATTACAATTGCATTGTAACGCGGCTGTGCATAAACGTTCAGCGACTGCTCACATC
>CAKMJZ010000023.1 GCA_927435855.1 uncultured Erysipelotrichaceae bacterium | reverse complement strand
AGAAAGAGCAGCTGATATCAAAGATGTAACCTATCGGATCAAAAGTCATATTTGTAATGTTATGATTCCAAATCTGGCACTCATTGATGAAGAAGTTGTTATCGTAGCACACGATTTAACTCCTTCAGATACAGCTCAACTGAATAAAGCTTTTACTAAAGGTTTTGCTACTGAGATCGGCGGACGGACTTCTCACTCAGCTATTATGGCGCGTAGTCTTGAGATTCCAGCCGTTGTAGGTGCAGGTGATTTATTATCAAAGTGCGAGCATGGAGATAAAATTATTCTGGATGCACTCGATGGAGTTGTGATCATTAAGCCTACGGAAGAAGAAATCAAACACTACACCAACAAAGCTAACCGCTTTGCTGAAATGAAACAAAGTTTAAAAGTTCTTAAGGATGCTGACAGTATTACGCTCGATGGCCATCATGTCGAATTGGTTGGCAATATCGGAACACCGAATGATGTTGTTGGAGTTTTGAATAACGGTGGAGAAGGCGTGGGTTTATACCGCACAGAATTCTTATATATGGATGCCACAGCCCTGCCTACAGAAGATGAGCAGTTTGAAGCTTATAAAACTGTTCTTGAACGCATGAAAAACAAACCGGTCGTTGTCCGTACGTTGGATATTGGCGGCGATAAAGAGTTGTCTTACTTACCATTCCCAAAAGAAATGAATCCTTTCTTGGGCTATCGTGCAATTCGACTTTGTCTTGATCGTACCGATATCTTTCGCACGCAATTACGGGCGTTATTAAGAGCGAGTACATTTGGCAATCTTTGCATTATGTTTCCGATGATTGCGACGCTACAAGAGTTCCGCGATGCTAAGGCTATCATTGAAGACGAAAAAGAAAATCTGATTTATGAAGGTCAAAAAGTCGGTAAATATCAATTGGGAATCATGGTCGAGATTCCGGCCGCAGCTGTATTGGCTGATCAGTTTGCTAAAGAAGTGGATTTCATGAGCATTGGTACCAATGACTTGATTCAATATTCCATGGCTGCTGATCGGATGAGTGAGAAAGTTGCTTATTTATATCAACCATACAATCCGGCTTTGCTTCGCTTGATCAAAATGACGATTGAGGGAGCTCATAAAGAAGGTAAGTGGGTTGGAATGTGTGGCGAAATGGCTGGTGAAGAATTGGCAGTTCCAGTTCTGTTAGGGCTGGGGTTAGATGAATTCTCCATGTCTGCATCCTCAATTCTGGGTGCCCGAAAAATGGTTCGTGAGTTGCGTTATGCTGACATGAAAGTCATGGCTGAAAAAGCGTTGACAATGGGTACAGCTGAAGAAGTCATCGAGCTAATCAAAAAATCAATACATAAATAAAAAAAGGGACACATCAAGAATATGTTTGTCTAAAATAGACAGATAAATTAAAGGCCCACTAGAGAGCTAATTGCCGAAACTGAATCGGGGTTAGCTCTTTTAGTTGTTCTTGAAATCTTACTTCATTATAATACTTTACATAAGATTGAACAATTTCAATCATATGTTCCGGGGTTAATTGCTTATAAAGATAGATGGATTCTGTTTTAAGAGCACTAAACCAAGATTCGATAGGGACGTTATCGACGCAGCTTCCTTTATAGGAAAAACTATGAATCACTTGATTTCGATTTAAAACTTCTTTATAAGGATGAGAGGTAAATTGAGTCCCTTGATTTGAATGTAAAATCAATCCGACTCTCTGTTCTAAAGAAACTCCTTTAAGCGCTGCACCAATGTATCTAAAACGAGTCTGTTGTCATTGCGATTAGAGATTGTATAGGCAACAATCGATTTGTCATAGAGGTCTTTAATAGCGCATATATACAGGTTCTTTCCTTTAGGGAAAAGATAGCTTATATCAATTGACCATTTCTGGTTAGGGTGTGTTGTGCTAAAATCTCTTTGAAGGAGACTGGGAATTTGATGGTGTTTTATCTTTGAATATTTCCTTTTCTTCTTTCGAATGATGGATTGAACGTGGTTCAATCTCATGTATCGGTATACGGTGCTGTTGGTCAAGACTGAGCCGTATACCTTTTTTATACTTATTCTTATCCGCCGTATGCCTAATAATGGATCTTGGTGATAGGTTTTTTGAACGATACTGCTTATCCAAGCATTGTATGCCTTATACTGTGGCCTACCTAAATGTACCCATGCATAATACCCGCTTCTTGAACATCGCAAGCTTCGACACAATCGCGCTATCGAATAGCGATTTCTTAATCGTTCGATGATGAGGTATTTAGATTTTGCCGTTCTAGGTAGGCCATTGCTTTTTTTATGTCTTCAATCATCCTTATATGCTTAATCAATTCATCATGACTCATGCTTTCTAGTTGTATTGATTTTGGGCGTCCCTTACGTTATCCTGTAGCTCTTCCTCGAAGATCAACCAACTCACCATGTTTGTCTTTAATCTTTAGCCACTTATAAATGCGTGTTCGATCGTCCAAATCATACTCTCTCGCTAACTCAACTGCTGACTTTTCCCCACTTAGATACAATTCAAGAATTCTTCTTTTCTCTTCCAAACTATGTACTTCATGCTTCGTTGTTTTTCTTGTCTTCATATTTCTCCTTATTGGTTTAAGACTATTAAAAAACTCACCAGATTTCAACTTTGTGAATTCTAATGAGTCTTTTATTTATAAGTCTTTTTTAATCAAACATATTCCAATGATGTGTCCTTCTATTAATAGAATACTGCTCGTGGTAATTCTTTAGCTTGATCTACCGATTTCTCAACTTCTTTGACAAAAAGGAAAGCGACGAACCAACTAGATAATCAAGAAAAATGACTCAATTCCGACTCATCCAAAGACAGTTGAAAGTCAGTGTTTTGTACCGATCGAACTTGATTACGGCCTGCAGACTTAGCTAAATAAAGAGCTCTATCAGCACGCATGACGATCGTATTGATATCATCTGCTAACTTACTGCCAGTAACTCCAAGACTGATCGTGACTGAGCCATAGCGATGTAAAGGCAAAGATTCCACCGATTTTCTTATTTTCTCAGCTAGAATCGTTGCACCTTCAACAGAAGTTTCCGGACAGATAATCAAGAATTCTTCTCCGCCCCATCGACCTACGGTGTCTGTCAACCGACAAATAGGAACAATTGCGGATGCAATTTCTACAAGTATCTGATCACCGACCAAATGCCCGTAACTATCGTTAAACCGTTTGAACAAATCAAGGTCTCCCATAATGATACTAAAGTGAGGCGTTCCTCTTCGGATGCGCGCTAGTTCCTTCATCATAACTTCGTCCAGTTTCAATCGATTACTAATCCCAGTCAGTGCATCAGTATGAGACAGTCGCATAAGTTCTTCGTTTTTTAGCTTAATAAAATCATATGCTTTAGCGCGACTTAACTCAGAAAAAGAGATTAGAATGGTGACACATATGGCCGCAAAAAGAAGATTGATAAATGATATAAGGCTGAGTTCATTGGATACCCAAGGCGGAGAGAAAAACAATATTCCCAGAAAAATAAGCATGAATGAAACCATGGTCACAAATCTTCCGGTGTTACGACCTAATAGGATGTAGGATACAGGAGGAAACACCAGTATCCAAGTAAAAGCGTAGTCACTTGGTCCGGAAATCAAAATATAAGCGATCAATAAGCATGTATAAAGAGTTACTGAGAATATTGATATATTCTTGACATCATTGGTTCTGTGAAAAATAACAAGTAAAATAACTGCAATGATGATAGCCATCAGATCAATTATGGCAACAAAGAATAATCGATGGATAAAAATATTAAGAAAAAAAAGGAACAAAAAAATCGGAATTAGAATCAAAAGGATGTTGTTAATCAGATACGTCTGCCAATATTCCGATTGATCTGGTCTGAAATAATAGTTGTTCGTTACAAATTGTTGATAATGGTTCAACCTTACATCACCCCCCGGTATTCAGTTATGAAAACTATATCACATTTTCATAGAAATTTTTATTTTTCGTAAAAAAAAGGTGCGAATTACGCACCGAAATTGATTAAGATATTTTCAAAGAAATCGATCCCCTTAAGTAAAGCAACTTCATCAAAATTGAAGTTACTGCTATGCAATGGAGAAATATAACCTTTTTCATCGTTTCCTGTGCCCAATAGGACAAAACATCCGGGAATTGCTTGTTGATAAAAACTAAAATCCTCAGAAATCATGAGTGGCTGAATATCAGTGTACTCATATTCATTAAACATAGATCTGGTCAATTGTACTAATTTTCGGTCATTGATTACAGGTGGATAATAGTCTCGAATTGAAGACTCAATCCTAACCCCGTAGGCAGCTTCACAGCCATCAATGACTGACTTCATCCGCTTTTTCAACATAGCATACACATTTTCGTCAAAAGCACGAATCGTTCCGCTAAGTGATACGGATTGAGCTATGATATTGCGTGCTTCTCCACCTTTAATCGTCCCAACTGTAATCACAGCACTATCTAACGGATTGAGATTGCGACTGACAATGGAATGAAATCCTTGTATTAACGCTGCTTGCGCCAAGATTGCATCGGTTCCCAAGTGCGGTTGCGCACCATGGGCACTAACTCCTTGAATCGTTAAATCAAATTCACCATTTTGAGCCATCATCGGACCTTCGCAAAGTCCAAAGATGCCTTCTTGAAGACCGGGGTATAAATGAATTCCAAAAATAGCTTTGATATCAAATTTCTTAAACAACATTGAGTTAACAATGATTTTAGCTCCACCCGGACCTTCTTCTGCCGGTTGGAAAATAAAAACTACTGAATATTTCGTATGACGATTTGCCAAACGCTTTGCTAGGCCAAGTAACATCGTCATATGACCATCATGTCCGCAGGCATGCATTTTCCCAGGATGCTCAGAAACAAAATCAACATTCGTAGTTTCACTCACTGGTAAAGCATCCATATCGGCACGAAAGGCAATAGCCTCATTAAGTTCACCTTGCTTAAAAGCAAGCCAACCGGTTTTAGCTACGGATTCCACAGAATATCCCAAGGATTCCATAATATCTTGTACTTGTTTTGATGTCTTAAATAAATCAAAGCCAAGCTCTGGAATCTGATGAAACATACGGCGTGTCGATGTGACCCACGCTAATTGATCACTCATTATTATTTCCTCAAATCCGCAAGAATTTCAGTTTTTGCGTCCGTTTTTTCATCCCGACGTTTGATAACTCTTGCCGGAGAACCCGCAACGACCATATCTGCCTCTACATTTTCCAAGACGACGGATCCAGCCGCAACCACGGCATTTTTGCCGATGATAACACCTTCAAGGATAACAGCATTTGCACCAATCAGCACATTATCCTCAATAATGACCGGTTGTTTGCTTGGCGGCTCCAATACTCCGGCAACCACCGCACCGGCACCGATATGACAGTTTTTACCAATCGTTCCACGAGCACCGATGACCGCATTCATATCGATCATCGTGCCTTCGCCGATGATCGCACCGATATTAATGACGGCCCCCATCATAATGACCGCATTTTTACCGATCAATACATGCTCACGAATCATAACTCCTGGTTCGATTCTGGCTTCTATATGTGAGATATCTAAAAGAGGTATTGCACTGTTACGTCTGTCGATTTCCATTACGATATCCGTAAGAAACGGATACTTTAACATAAACTCATCAATCTTAGCCATGTCAGCGAAGATAATTTTCGAATATTCACTGCCAAAAACTTGCAATCCATCAAAGTCAACATTCGTAAAATCGCCGTTGACATAGAGTTTGACCGGGGTCTTTTTTACACTGTTTTTAATAAACGCGGCGATCGCATAGGGATCGGTTAAAAATGTTTCCATAAGGGCTCCTTTACAATAAATCGTCCATGGAGTATAGACCATTGGACTTGTTTGTGATAAATGTTGCGGCACGAAGTGCGCCTTGGGCAAATACTTCTTTTGAGAATGCGCGATGACTGATCTCAATGCTCTCAGAATCAGATGCATATAAAACGGTATGATCACCGGCAATGGCACCGGCACGAAGGGCATGAACACCGATGGTATTTGGATTTCGTTTGCCATGTTCGTGACTTAGTACGACATCTCTAGGTGAGGGTAGGGTTTCATTGATCGTCTTAACCAACAGCTTCGCTGTTCCACTAGGTGCATCGGCTTTCTGATTGTGATGTGCTTCAACTAGTTCGATATCAAATCCTTCACTCAAATGAGCTGTAGCAAGGGTAAGCAGTTTACGCATGATCAACACACCATAAGAAAAGTTTGCACTTCGAAATATCGGTAGATTCACTGATGCATCGAAAATCGATTGCTCTTGTTTTGGTGTATATCCGGTCGTTGCTAAAACAAGAGGTATATGGTGATTCACAGCATATGAAAGTAAGGATTTCAGTTGATCAGGAAATGAGAAATCGATGATGACATCCGCTAAAGGCGCATCTTCTAGCGAAGCATAAACTTCAAAGTCACTACAGCTTCTTCCTTTGGTATCGACTCCACCGATTAATGTCAATTGCGGATTTGATAATACTTGATCGGAGACCAATCGTCCCATCTTACCTAAAATTCCGGTAATCAGGATTTTCATAGTATATCTCCCAACAAATGATAGTGATTCAATGCCTCCATTAGGATGACTCTGTGATCTTCTTCTAAGTCAACCAAAGGCAGACGGGTGTGTCCGACATCATGACCACAAGTGTTCATGGCAGCCTTGACGGGTACAGGGTTGCTTTCAATAAACAATACCTTATGCAATAAGGATAAATGATCGGATAATGCGGATGCTTCCGTGACTTTTCCACCAAGATATAGTGAGCACAACTCAGAAATCATTTGGGGAATCAAATTAGCACTTACGGAAATGACACCATCTCCACCTAAAGCCAATACATCAAAAATCTGATCGTCATTACCGGAGTAGACCGCAAATTCTTCATCTGTTCCATTAATGATTTCTCGGATTTGCTCAAGATTGCCACTAGCTTCCTTGACTCCGACGATATTCGGTATCTTCGATAATTCAACAACTGTTTCTGCTTGAATATTAACACCGCACCGCGAGGGGACATTGTATAAAATAATCGGCAAATCGACAGCATTTGCGATTGCGGTAAAATGTGCAATCAGACCGCGTTGGGTCGGCTTATTGTAATAGGGAGTTACCAATAACAGTCCATCGACCCCTACACTTTGCGCATATTGGGATAACTCAATGGATTGAGCAGTATTGTTGGTTCCGGTATTGGCAATGATTGGTATGCGACTACCGGCAAATTCAACAGCACTTTTAATCAAGAGTTTCTTTTCGTCCAACGATAGCACCGGAGATTCGCCGGTAGTTCCGATGACGATGATAGCATCGGTCTTATGCTCGATGTGCCAGTTAATCAACGTTGCGAATTCTTCTAGATTGATGTGATCATCTTTGAAAGGAGTTACGATTGCTACTCCCGAGCCCTGAAATAATTTCATGTGTTTTCCTCCATTAGTAATGATGCAATTTGAATAGCATTGGCAGCCGCGCCTTTGCGAATATTATCCGCGACGACCCACAGATTCAGTCCGTTAGGGACACTGTGATCGCGCCGAATCCGACCTACATACACCAAGTCTTGACCGCTGGCATCCAAGGGTGTGGGTATTTCACTCTCAAATACTTTAATCCCTGCTTGTAATCGTAGCATATCAATGACTTCTCTCAGTTCAAACGGTTTTTCAAGTTCGACATTGATAGATACGCTATGACCGTTGAACACCGGTATGCGAACACATGTCGCAGTTACCGCAAGATCGGGAAGATGCAAGATCTTGCGCGTTTCATCAACCATCTTTACCTCTTCTTTGGTATAACCATCCTCGAGCATCATGTCAATTATGGCTAATGCATTATGCAAGATGGGTTTGGGGTAGAATGTTCCGGCTTGACCATCCAAATTTTGTTTGAGATCATTGACCCCTTTGTACCCGGAACCTGATACGGCTTGAAAGGTGGTATAGATTACTCGTTTCAGACCGAAGGATTGAAGAGCATGAAGTGGAATTACGGATTGAATGGTAGAACAGTTCGGATTCGCGATAATTCCTTGTGACAGTTTCACATCCTGAGGATTCACTTCCGGAACAACCAGTGGAACTTGAGTATCCATTCTCCACATACTGCTATTATCAATCACAGTGATGCCCTTAGCAACGGCTATGGGAGCAAATATTTTACTGACACTGGCTCCAGCGGAGAATAAGGCAATGTCAATCGGTCGATTGAAACTTTGATCATTGAGGTCTTCGATGAGGTAGGATTCATTGCGAAACAGAACGGTTTTGCCTGCGGATTTTGCGGAGGCAAAGAAGTAGATGTTATCGATAGGAAATTCATACTCTTCCAACAGGGCGATAAAGGTTTGCCCAACCATGCCGGTCGCACCGACGATTGCGATATTTTTCATAGCAATTCACCCTCAAATACGCCAGAAGCAATTTTGATGGCAGGTCCGGTAAGAATGACATCGTCATTGCAGTGTACTAGCAATTGTCCACCAGGTACCAACACAGTAACTTCATCATCCGTCAAGCCTAGCAAATTTGTCATAAAGGCACTGGCTGCACTACCTGTACCACAAGACAAGGTCCATCCGGCACCGCGTTCATGGGTTGTGACTTTGATAGTTTTTCGATCGATCACTTGAACAAAATTAACATTGATCGCTTGGGGAAATCGGGGATGATAGGATAACTTCTCACCTAAAGGTTGAATATCCAGTGATTCATTGACGATAACGACGGCGTGCAAAGTTCCTAGAAAAAGGGTGTGTAATGTCAGTTCATCTATGATGACTTCATCGTTATCAATGACATATTCACTGTCTAAATCTAGAAGGGGTTGACCTAGGCTTAGTGATATCAATTCATCTTGAGCATTGACATCGATGATGCCGGCTAATGTTTCAACGGTTACCGGTCCTTTTTGAAGAATTCCGTGATTTAGGCAATAACGGACAAAACATCGTAATCCATTACCGCACATCGGAGCAGGGGATCCATCACTGTTGAAGTATTCCATCTTGATATCCGCAACTTTGCTGGGATATGGAATCAAGATTCCATCGGCACCAATCCCGAAGTGGCGATCGCAAAGACGTTTGGCGAGGATACTTGAATCTTCCGATTGAGGTACAATGAGAATGAAGTCATTGCCGGTACCATGGTATTTTTCAAATCGGATCATAAGTTGAATGCCGAGGCGATAAGATGAACCGCTTTTTCCTTTAGTGCACTATCTATAGTATAGGAAATACTGATTTCCGAAGTAGTAATCAGTTTGTAATCGATGTCATTAGACGCAAACAATTCAAATAGCGTAGCTGCGACACCGGATTGAGTACGCATACCCATACCTACCACCGACACTTTGACAATGTGCGTGTCTGTAGAAACGATGACGTTCTCATATTTTTGTTGGATTTCGGCTAATACTTCA
This sequence comes from uncultured Erysipelotrichaceae bacterium, assembly GCA_927435855.1. Taxonomy (GTDB): domain Bacteria; phylum Bacillota_I; class Bacilli_A; order Erysipelotrichales; family Erysipelotrichaceae; genus UBA2227. Next base: position 4,973 of record CAKMJZ010000023.1, on the reverse strand, counting down.
TTGATCAGATGTGAATCTTCCGAAGATGCTGTGAAAGCAAGATTGACGAACCCATCCGGTGTATGTGTTTGAGATATCATGTCGATATTGATTTCATTTTGGGCAAGTTTAATAAACAAATCGGCCGTATGGCGGGATTGACTTGGCAAATGATTGATTGAGACAAGAATGACTCGCTCACTAACTGAAAGACCTGTGATGCTTTTTGTTTCCATGGTAGAATCAAACTCCTTTATCAGTGTTCCCGGGGTGTTTTGATGAGCAGATGCAACTAAGATTTCGATATTGAAGCGATGACCAATCTCAATGGAGCGTGGTTCCATGACTTTCGCTCCAAGAAATGCCATCTCTTTCATTTCTTCAAAACTGATAACGTCTATTTTCTTAGCAGAAGGATATAGTCGGGGATCAACCCCATAAATCCCCTCAACATCCGTATAGATTTCAACGCGACAATTTAACTTCGCGGCTAAGGCTACGGCTGTGGTATCCGATCCGCCCCGACCAAGAGTCGTAATGTCGCCATCTTGATTCAATCCTTGAAATCCGGCCACCACAACAATTTTTCCTTCTTTTAGATGTTTCTCAACTTTGTTAATATCGATATCTTCGATCTTGTTTTTTGTATGCAATCCGCTGGTTTTAATACCCGCTTGAAATCCGGTAAGACCGATGGCCTTTTGATCGTGCTCATTAAGAATCATGGACAAAAGGGAGATGGATACTTGTTCTCCTGTACTGATGAGCAAATCGATTTCCCGTTTGGATGGATTGGTGGATGCCTGATTGGCTAGTTCTAGCAGTTGATTGGTTGTTTTACCCATGGCTGAGACGACGACGACGATATCAAAACCTTCAGCCTTTTTCAATAGAATACGTTGAGCAATTGCTCGCATTTTTTCTATGTTCTCGACGGAAGAACCGCCAAACTTCATTACAATGGGATTCATTTTACTCTCCGATATCATTTCTGATGAGATCTTGGTAGGTTTCGCGTTTGACGACGATTCGAACGTGATCATCGTGTACGAAAATTACGGCTGGACGGGGCAAGCGGTTGTAATTGGATGACATAGTATAATGGTATGCTCCGGTCGAAAATACCGCAAGGATATCGCCTTTTTCACACGTAGGAAGAAATGCTTCTTTGATGATGATATCACCAGACTCACACGCTTTGCCTGTGACGGTGTATTTGGTATCACAAATATCATCTACCCGGTTGGCGAGCAGGGCGGTGTAGTGGGCTCCATAAAGAACTGTACGGATATGATCGGCCATCGATCCATCCACAAACACGTAGTTTTTATGGTTGATGGTTGTTTTCGTACTGCCAACCGTATACAAGGTCGTTCCGGCATTAGCTACAATCGAACGTCCGGGCTCAATCATGATTTTCATATTAGGCAAACTATGCGAATTCAAGGTTAAGAAGATGTGTTCAAGTAACGAACCCAGAAATTCAGATAGGTAAATCGGTTGGTCTTCTAGCATATAAGCAACCCCAAAACCTCCACCCAGATTCAACTCGCGGACAGGTATTCTGTGATCAAATATAAAATGTATCAATGTTTCAGCTTCTTTATAAAATGATTCAGCCTCAAAAATCTGTGAGCCGATGTGAGCATGTAACCCGGAAAAATCAATCATCGGCTCACGGGTAAGACGCTCAATCAACGCAAGAGTTGCCGGATCAGCCGTACTTAAACCGAACTTCGAATCATTTTTTGTGGTTGCGATATATTCGTGGGTATGAGCTTCGATACCGGGATTGACTCGTAAAAGAACTTTTTGAGGTTGGCTTAGTAAAGGCAAAAGCAGATCCAATTCACTTTCATTATCTAGAATGATTGTTCCAACGTTAAACTCAACGGCCATTCGAAGTTCTTCTTCGGATTTATTATTTCCGTGGAAATAAACGCGACTCATATCAAAGTTCGCGCGATATGCGGTATATAGTTCACCACCGGAAACGACGTCCAGGCTCAGTCCTTCTTCTTGGATAAGTTTACACATAGCCAATGTTAAAAATGCTTTTGAAGCATAGATGACTTCAGATGAAAGAATAGGATGAGTGAAGGAATCTTTGAACAACCGGGCTTGATTGCGTACATATTTTTCATCGATAACATACAACGGCGTGCCAAAGCGATCCGCCAATTGCTTTGCGGTGAAATGGCCGATCATCAGTTGTCCGTTTTGGGTATTTACATAATCAAGAGTCATCACAGGTCCCTCGTTTTCTATAAACAAAAGCCATGAGCAAAAGGCTCATGGCTAATATAGCTTTACCTTTGCCCTTCCGTGGAAAAAGCGCATTCCGATTCGATTGGGCAACCAAACGGGAACAGTCTTATGTTTTTTCAACATAAGCCCAGCACATACGTGCTTCGGCGATTGTCCCTCAACCCTTCGGTTTAATGACGCATCGCGGCCTCTTTTAACACAGCTTTATATAGTTTTATCAAGATTACCATAGAATATTTTGATTGTCAATGAATTCGAAAAAATCGATTATTTTGACTAGATTCCAACCGTTAAACTACGCTTCTCCATCCAGGTAACATCCATCCATTCGCCTGTATCCATTTGTCCGATGTGTTCGCGAATTCCAACGATTCTAAACCCGCAGTCCAAATGAAATTTCACACTGGAAACATTGTTACTAATGACTCCGGCAACCAATGTCCATATACCTAATCTTTCACTCTCCACAATCACGTGGTTCATTAGAAGTTTTCCATAACCGTGATGTTGATAGGATGGATGAAAGTATATGCTCACCTCTGCGACTCCACGGTAAATATGTCGGGTCGAAGTAGGAGCAAGAGCTGCCCATCCGATGACTTTACTGTCTATCATCGCTACCCAACGAGCATCTTTGATATGATTGAGATTGAACGTTTGATAGTCAGGGACAGTGGATGTGAATGTTGCGATTTTTGAGTCAATTCCAATTTGATATATTTCACTTACTGAAAGATAATGCGCTTGGCGCAGAGGTACGATTTTTATCATTTTATTTCCCGCTGTCGCCATAGTTGACTAGAACTCTAGCTGAGGGATCACTGACATTGCAACCTTCCCATTTCGGATTGGGCATCCAATAGGTCGAAATCAAAGAAGCTTTTTCGGGATAGAATTTCTCGAAGATATCGCGATACCATAAAGATTCTTTGGTAAAAGGGGTACAATGCGGATATTTATTCTTGGCATTTTTCAAATCTTCATCTGAGTAGAGTCGATCAGCAGCTTTTTTAAGTTCATCGACCATCGAATGACCAACTGCATCAGAGAATGCGGCTTTTTCCCTCCATAAGATTTCTGAAGGTAGAAGATCTTCATCTTCAAAAGCTTTTCTTAGCAGATATTTACCCTTTCCGGTCGTGTTCAGTTTAAGTTTCCCATCGATGGCCATCACGTCACGGACAAATGTCAGATCACCAAAGGGAACCCGTGCTTCCAGTGACCATGCTGCGATGCAACGGTCTGCCCGTAATACATCATACATATAAAGTTCGCGCATGCGTTTTTTGCTTTCTTCCATAAAAGCTTCAGCACTAGGGGCAAAGTCAGTATATTTATAGCCAAAGAGTTCATCGCTAATTTCGCCCGTAAGCAAAACTTTGACTTCTGAGTGTTGATGGATGTATTTACAAAGCAAGTACATTCCAATCGAAGCTCGAACAGTGGTAATATCATAGGATTCCAGATGATAGATGACATATGGTAATGCGGCAATGACATCTTCTACGGTCATGATTGCTTCGTAGTGGCGACTGTGTATTTTCGAAGCAACCATTCGAGCATATTTCAAATCGATGGCATCACTTTTCATACCAACGGCAAAGGTCGTAATCGGTGAGTCCGCATATTTTGCGGCTAGTGCACATACTAACGATGAATCAAGTCCACCTGATAACAGATAACCGATGGGAACATCGGACATCATACGTTTCTTAACAGCTTCACTCAACCCGATGTTGATACGCGTCAAAATATCATCCATATCACTCAGAGTTTCTTTAATCTCAGTAATATCGTTATATTTAATCCACTCACCGCCATAATATAAGGTTCCGATCGGGAAGGGTTTGATGTTGTCACACAGAGGAATGAGTGATTTGGCTTCGGAAGCAAATGCCAATTTTTCGCTTCCTTTGATAACACCATAAAACATCGGTCGAATCCCGATCGGATCCCTAGCCGCAAGGGTCAGTTGCTTATTTTTATCAAATAAAACAAAGGCAAACTCGGCGTCAAGATATTTGCACATGTATCGTCCATACTTATTATACAAAGGCAATATCGTTTCGCAGTCTGACCGTGAGAAAAACGGATAACTAGCAAAGGTTTTCTTGAGTTGTTGCTCATTATAAATCTCGCCATTGCACATCAAAATGTAATCCGGGGTGACAAACGGTTGCATGCCGTTTTCCGATATATCCATGATGGACAATCGGTGAAATCCAAATGTGCCGAATGGTTGTGTAATAATTCGGCTTTGATCGGGCCCGCGGTGAGCGATAGTGTCAAATCCTTTGAGAAATGTCGTCTGATCGACGATACCTTGGGCAAACATGAATCCACACATAGGTGTTACCTCCAATAAAAAAACAGCCTCATCCTGCAAGGGACGAAGGCTGTTGCTCCGCGGTACCACCCAAATTACCTGTTAAGGTCTCTTTATCCGGTTCTGTCAAACCGTATGGCGTTAACGGGCCAATCCGTCTTTTTCTACTGTAGTTTCGAAAAAGCAACTCCAAGGGGTTACATCTTTTGAGGTTCCGTGTTGGCCTTTCACCGCTCCCAACTCGCTTCTTCGGATAACTCAAGGATACCTATCCTTTTCTTCGTTTTTTATAATATAACTCAAAATGTAAGATTTGTACATAGAAAATGTAAATATTTTTCAATTCATGTAAATAATGTAAAGATTGTTTATCGGACCTTACAACCTAAGTGGTGTATAA
>CAKMJZ010000022.1 GCA_927435855.1 uncultured Erysipelotrichaceae bacterium | reverse complement strand
GATTGGTAAGTCATTGGAAGCGGAAGTCATTCTTGATTTGAGTGATGAACAATTGGCTTTAGTGAAGAAACATATCGGTGAAGACCGTTTGGCTCAATGGCTGATCGTTTCGAAAGTAACGTTTGCATCACTAGAGTCTCGATATGAAGTTTGTGGGGTTAAGGTTGTTGGGGCTTCAGGGCACACGTGTCCTCGCTGTTGGAATGTGACTGAATCGGTTGCGGAAGATCATTTGTGCGATCGCTGCGCAAACGTATTGAGCGGTATATAATCGAACTGTGCGCATGTGCGCACAGTTTTTATGGTAGAATGAGTCTGCGAGGTAGCAAATGGAAATCATAACATCATTACAGAATAATAAAGTTAAGCAGTGGGTCAAGTATCAGCTTAAAAAGCATCGCGATGAAGATGGTGTATTTTTAGCTGAGGGTGAGCATTTGGTTAAAGAAGCGCAAATGGCCGGAATATTGAAGGAAGTCATGATTTCCAGTCCTGTTGATTTTGATTTGCTTGTACCTAAAACTGAAGTATCACCAGAAATCTGCAAGAAAATATCAATGACACAATCGGGAGTGAAAATTATCGGATTATGTGAGTTTCCAAAAAACCACCAACCGGCTTACCAACGTTGGCTGTTGTGCGATGATATTCAAGATCCTGGCAACATGGGAACAATCATCCGCACAGCGCTGTCATTTGGATTTGATGCGGTGGCTATATCTGATGGATGTGTCGATGTGTTTAATGATAAGACCTTGCGGTCTTCGCAAGGGGCTGTGTTTCATTTGCCGATTTTTCGCTCTGATTTGAAAGATGTGATTAAAGAGTTGAAGGAGAATGATGTTGTAGTTCTTGCCAGTACGTTGAATGATTCACAGACTTTATCAGCCTATCCTACTGATGGAGCAATTGCTGTGATTTTGGGAAATGAGGGTCAAGGTGTCAGTACTCGGTTGTTGGCATTAGCGGATGATAAGGTCAAAATTGAAATGGCTGATTTTGATTCGTTGAATGTAGCAGTTGCGGCTGGGATATTTTGTTATTATTGGCGTAAATAGTCAAAAGCAAAGGGATTGTGGATTAAGCGAGGTTGTAATTTTTTCGCACATCCTTTATAATAAGCGTGTAAATCGTTGAACAGAAGTAGTAACAAATGAGTATGCGGGTAGCGAGGGTCGGTTGGTGTAAAGGACTTGCGCAGCGGTTTGTGAATTCATCTGGAAGAGGAGTTAATCGCTCCCGTTCTCCGCGTTAAGGAATACAAGGTGCACGCAATGCGTGAATCAGGATGGTACCGCGGTCAAACGTTCCTGTTGGGGACGTTTTTTTATTTAGAAAAAGAGGAAACACATGAAAGATATCACGGATGTCAAAGAGGCGGGGTTAGCCGCTATTGAGAAAAGTACGGACTTAAGTCAGCTTACACAAGTCCGAAATGAGTATTTGAGTAAAAAAGGGTTGGTAGCCAGTTTGATGAGTGGTATGAAAGATCTGGATGCTTCGCTGCGTCCGGCTTTTGGGGCACTTATCAATAATTGTAAGGAAGAGTTGGAGAGTGCGCTTAAGTTAAAGCAGGATGCACTTGCTATGATTGCATTACAGGCGAAGATGGCCAATGACTGGATTGATATTACCTTACCAGCCACCGAGTTTCCGGTGGGTAATTTGCATCCGTTAACCTTGGTTCAACAAGAAATCGAAGATATTTTCCGTTCTATGGGTTATAAAGTCGTGGAAGGACCGGAAGTTGATTTGGATTTGTATAACTTTGAAAGAGCTAACATACCAGCGGATCATCCGGCACGCGATATGCAGGATACCTTTTATGTGGATTCGCAGTGGTTGTTGCGTACCCATACTACCGCTATTCAGACTCGTACATTGGAAGAATCTGCAAATAATCTGCCGATTAAAGTCGTCTGTCCGGGAAAAGTGTATCGTCGCGATGATGACGATGCTACTCACAGCCATCAGTTTACACAAATCGAGGGGTTGGTTGTTGGGGAGAATATTACGTTGGCCGATTTAAAGGGTACTTTACAACTGTTAGCGAAGTCGATGTTTGGGGAGGCAAGAGTCATTCGTTTCCGTCCGAGCTATTTCCAATTTACGGAACCTAGTGTCGAGGTCGATGTATCGTGTCATATTTGCAATGGCAAGGGATGCAATGTATGCAAAGGTTCAGGTTGGATTGAAATATTAGGCGCTGGCATGGTTCATCCCCATGTGCTTGACATGGCCGGAATCGATGGGAAAAAGTATACCGGATTTGCTTTTGGTTTAGGTGTTGAGCGGGTGGCCATGTTGAAGTATGGCATTGACGATATTCGTCATTGTTATATCAATGATGCTCGTTTCTTAAGCTTGTTTAAGCGCTTTGAGTAGGAGGGTTCATTATGAAAGTAAGTAAAAAATGGTTGAATGATTACGTTTCAATCAACGATATATCTTCAGTGGATTTGGCTGATCGTTTGACAACCGCAGGTTTGGAGGTGGAGGGCATTGAACCTCTGGCTTGCAAAGCGGATTTAGTGATTGGGGAGGTGTTGACGTGTGAGCGTCATCCGGATTCTGATCATTTAAGTGTTGCCACCGTGAATTGTGGGGATAAGGTCGAACAAATCGTGTGTGGTGCACCGAATGTCGCAAAAGGTCAGAAGGTCATCGTGGCGCGTCTGGGAGCGGTATTACCGCAATTAACGATTAAGAAAGCGGTAGTACGTGGAGTTGAGTCTTGTGGGATGATATGTTCACTCAATGAATTGGGTGTTGATGAGAAGTTCTTACGCCCTGATTCCGCTGCTGGTATAGAGGTTTTGGGTGTTGATGCAATTGTGGGTGAAAATCCCTTAGTCTATTTGGGAATCGATGATGAAATCCTTGATGTCAAACAAACACCCAATCGTGCAGATTTCAATGCGCTTTGGAATGTAGCGAAGGAAGTCGGAGCGATTTTCAATCGTGACGTTATGTGGCCGGATTGTGAGTGTGCAGCGTCCATCGGTAAACCTACCAACCTTTACGTGGGATCAACGACCGTGGGTTGTTCATTGTTTTTAGGTAAAGTTATTAACAAACTTGTGGTCAAAGAATCGCCGCGCTGGTTAATGGAGCGGTTGATGGCCGGTGGGGTTAAACCGATCAATAATGTGGTCGACATTTCCAATTTTGTCATGATGGAAACCGGTCAGCCCTTACATTTTTATGATTTGTCGAAGATGAACGTTCAGGAAATTACGGTTATGAATCAGCGTGCCGGGAAGTTGGTGGCGTTGGATGAAAATGAGTATGAACTGTTGGATAGTGATTTAGTGATTACCTCAGATGGGAAAGTTATAGGTATTGCGGGTGTTATGGGTGGCGATGACTCGAAAATCGATGTAACTACTTCGGGTATTATCATTGAAGTGGCCAGTTTCTCGCCGGTATCGATTCGAAACACGTCTCGACGCTTGGATTTGATTACCGAAGCAGCTTCTCGGTTTACCAAAGGTATTGAGCCGTTAGCTCCATATAAAGCGTTGGACCGTGCCGTACAATTGTTAGTTGAGTTGGCGGATGCGGATGATATTGAAGAAACGGTTCAGTTTGGGGAAGTGAATCATGTTGATAAAGAAGTGAAGGTGACGTTGAGTCATGTTAACGCTCTTCTTGGTACATCGCTTGCTATGGATGAAGTCGTTGACGCTTTGGCAAGGTTGCATTTGCGTCCGATAGTCGAGGGTGATCAAATCACAACGACGATCCCTTCATTCCGCACCGATTTAGTCATTGCTCAGGATTTGATTGAAGAAGTCATCCGGATGGTCGGGTATGAGAAGATCGTAGCTACTTTACCGCTGATGCCTCAGACGATCGGACTTTTAAACGATCAACAAATCAAGCGCAGAAGCATTCAGAAAATATTGACTTCACTGGGTTTACAAGAAGTCGTTTCTTATACATTAGTCAAAGAATCATTTCTGGATGGTGTGTTACCGATGGCCGATCCAATCGCATTGGCATCACCTTTGTCAGAAGATCGTAAATATGTCCGAAATAATCTGTCACAAAGTGTTTTGGAGGTCGTTGCTTATAATCAGGCTCATAAAAATGAGAATTTCAATATGTTTGAGCTTTCGCAGGTGTATGGTAAAGCTGGTTCGCAGTGGCGTTTGAGTATTGCGCTACAAGGTGAGCTATTGGGTAATGCATGGTCCAAACAAGGGGTTAACGGTGATTTCTATGCGATTAAAGGTTTGTTGGAAAGTGTGTTTACCCAATTGGGATTTGAGGGCAGTCGTTTACGATTGACGAGAAATGAATTGGATCATCACAACTTCCATCCGTATCGCAGTGCTGTGATCCAACTTGGCAAAGAAGTGCTTGCGATTTTCGGTGATGTACACCCCAATCTTGCGAAGGTTAAGGGTATTAAAAATGTGGTTATGGCAGAAGTACTGTTGGACGTACTGTTAGCTCAATCACCGGCTAAAATTAAGTTTAATGCAATCAATAAGTATCCAAAGGTCGTTCGCGATGTTGCGATGGTTGCGGATGCGAAGTTAGAAGTTGAGACATTAATTACCGCGATTAACAAAGCAGGCAAACCATTAGTTCAATCCGTTGAGGTGTTTGATATCTTTACTTCGCCGGAATTGGGAGCCGATAAGAAATCCGTCGCACTTACGATTACATACCAAGCCAAGGATCATACCTTGATGGAGGAGGAAGTTTCGATGATACACGGAAAGATTTTGGACAATCTGGCTAAAGCCGGGGCGGTGTTGCGATGAAGGGTTGGGCTTTGGTGACTGGGGCTTCTTCAGGTATCGGACGTCAGATAGCGATAGACTTGGCCAAAGAGGGGTATGCCAGTATTTTACTGGCACGCCGTGAAAGTCAGTTGATTGATTTGAAGAAGGAAATTTTGGATAAATATGGGATAAACTCACTGGTTGTGCCCCTAGACTTAGCTTCTGAGGATAGTGTTGAAAAAATTGTAAGTTTTATTAAACTTAACGATATATTTCTGTCAATTTTGATTAATAATGCCGGGTTTGGCGATCATGCTTCTTTTGAAGATGCGGATATAAAAAAGCTGACGTCGATGATTGATCTTAACTGTACTAAGTTGGTAGAGTTAACACATGCCATGATTCCATTGATGTTGAAGAACTCATATATCATGAATGTGGCTTCGTTGGCTGGCTTTATGCCTGGTCCTTTAATGTCGGTATATTATGCGACCAAAGCTTTTGTGATTTCGTTTTCACAGGCATTACATACAGAATTGCTTCCGTTAAACATTTCTTCTAGTGCCTTATGTCCGGGGCCGGTTCATACCGAATTTGGTAAGGTAGCTTCAACGGGTGAGATAGCGGCATTTAATTCGATATCAGCACAAAATGTCGAGGAGGTTTCTGTACTTGCACTCAAGCAGATGTTTAAGCGCAAACAGATCATTTTGACACATCCAACGCATAGTTTTGTGGTATTTCTATTGCGTTTGGCTCCGCGCAACGTGGTGGGTCCAATCGTTTATAAAGCACAGGGAAAACGTTTGGCTAAAAAAGGAAAATGATGTTTTTTAGCTTTTGACATGAGATTGTAAGGGGTTTAGTGTCGTGGTATAATATTTTAGTTAAAAAAGGAAGGTCGATCAACATGGGAAGAGCGTTTGAAGTACGCAAGTCGGCGATGGCAAAGACCTCAGCCGCAAAAACGAAAATTTATTCACGTTTCGGTAAGGAAATTTATGTCGCAGCGAAAGCCGGTATTCCTGAACCGGAGATGAATGTAGGATTGCGTCGGATCATTGAAAAGGCAAGAGCCAATCAGGTGCCTGCGGATATCATTAAGCGGGCTATTGAAAAGGCGAAGGGCGGTGGATCTGAGCAATATACGGATGTCCGTTATGAGGGGTTTGGTCCGGGTGCTTCGACAGTAGTTATCGATTGTCTGACGGATAATGTCAATCGTACGTACAGTGAGATTCGTAACTGTTTTAATAAATCAAAATCGAAAATCGGTGTTCAGGGCAGTGTGTTACATACGTATGACTCGTTAGGTATTTTGTCTTTTGTGTATGAAGATGAGGACAAAATGTTGGAAGCACTCATCGACCATGAGGTTGATGTCAAGGATTTGGAGTTGGAAGAAGGTTTGATGACGTTGTATGTTGAGCCGACGGATTTGTATAAGGCGAAAGATGCGGTGGAAACGATTTTATCGGAGTGTGAGTTTAGTACATTGGAGAATACGTTGTTACCTCAGGATTATGTGTCGTTGACAAGTGATGAGGATAAGCAAATGTTTGAACGTTTAATGGGTATGATCGATGAAATCGATGATGTTCAAAATGTTTTTCACAATGTTTCTTCGGATGAATAAATGAAACGCGTGATTACCTATGGGACCTATGATTTAGTGCATGTCGGTCATATCAATATGCTTAAGCGGGCCCGGGGA
>CAKMJZ010000021.1 GCA_927435855.1 uncultured Erysipelotrichaceae bacterium | reverse complement strand
GTGTTTAACGGCCATCACATTCATATCACCGATCGTGAGCGTACGGTGTTAGATTGTATTCGCCATCGCAATATGATCGGCTCGCATGCGTATCATAAAGTGATTGAAGGATACATCGAAGATCCGAAAAAAGATGTGATTGCGCTTATCTGTTATGCCAAAAAAATGCGTATTTTTAAGAAAGTACGTTTGATTTTTGAACCTTGGATCGAAGATTTCACTTTATTAACAGAGAAAGCGGAGCCGATGTGTGTTAAGATAAACGCGGTGGTGATGGACCATGAAGCGTAACGGGTTTATACATGTTCTGATTTGGACGTTGGTCATCTTGCTTATCGTCGGTTTGACGTACGGGGTGTTCACGCTTTTTAATGGAGAAAAAGATCCGGTTGATGATCCGATCGTTATTCCAAAAGATCCTGCAATCACAGCGACAATAGAGGGATATACAGTTTACAAGTTGAGTGAGGTTAGCTTCCCCTTTGTAATCGCCCGTATCACTTTTACAAGCGAGACGGCCATGGTTTTTGGTATTGATCAGTTGGTCACTTCTGAACAAGTTTCTCTGGCTCAGACACAAGTGTATCAAGATGAGCTTTTGTCAAAAGGTTTATTTTTAAGTTATCAGATGGTAGATTTTGAATTACCACGTAATAAGGAGTCCTTTTCAGTCAATCTGTTTATTCCTGTGAAAAACCCTGAAATTGAGGAAATTACACTTACGACAAAATTTAAATCAAATATTAAGTTTGATATTGATTTGACATTTGCTCAGGGTGTTAAGGAAATGTTGGGGTATGTAGAGGAGCCTGGTGTTATTACCGATAATGATACGTATAAGTTGAAAGTGATTGGGTTAGAAGATCTGACGTCATATCCAGTTATGCGTAAGGTTGACGATGGGTCAAGTGAGGAAGTCACATATCCTTCGACAGCTAAGATTTATGCGGTTAAGATTTCCGTAACGCCGCTTAACAATACGACATTGGTCATTACACAAGGTCGTTATCGTATAGTTACCAGTGGCCAAACAGCATTAAGTATGACAAAAGAGTATTATGTTGAGGGTTTTAGCAATATTGTCAGTTTATCTATCACTAATCCAAGTGAGGGGTATTTACTGTTTGATGTTTATTCGACTGAATTATCGTTATTAGATCAAAATACTATTTTCGAAGTTCGCTTCGAAGGGTTGGCTGAGTGGATTAAAATAACGATCATCGAGTAACAAATAAGAGGTAACATGAATTTAAAGATTAAACTTGTAAGAGTCGCCTTATTGTTGGCTCTGATCACTTCACTGATATATAGCGCTCCGGTTAAGGCCGGAGTTGACTTAATGTGCACGGAAACTCAGTTTTCCGTGATTTCATTGAATTTGGATCAGACGAAAACCGTGTTGGCTTGTTTGGATACATTTGAAAGTGCTAAAGAGTCGATGAATACTCTAAAAGTGGAAAATCCAGATTTGATCATTACACATATTTCGTCGAAAAGTCCTGAAAAGATCATTGCGGCTACTCGGGCAATTGCGACTTCGTTTCCTCAAAGACGTAACAACGGTACTGCCAATGCAGCGATTATGTATATATTTAAAAACCAAAATCATACCGGTGATTCATCGTATATGAATGCCTATCGTGATATGGCTTATATAGATACCGTGACTTATGACACTTCGACCGGTTCTGGAGCAGTTCAGATTCAAATATCAGGGTTTATCGGATTTGCTCATTTAAATCAAGTAGATATTATTCCGATGATCTATGTAGAGAATGATTGGCTCATTTCTTTGGGTGGTAATTCATTTACAGGCACGCTGTCTGTCTATCAGATTCGACCGCGCATGAATGAGTATCGCATTTCAACCAGTTCAACATTTGGTGTCAGAGAAATTTATCATGAGACATTCTCCTTTTCAAATGGCGCATCTTTAGGTGTTTATGTTTACGGACAAGCACCGGATTGGTTGCCTAACGGAACGTATTACAGTTGGGATTCCATTCATTTCTTCTATGATAAAGCAATGATTAACCCAGCTTTAAATGGTGAAGTACCAGGTAAGTATTACAATTATTATCAATATCTGCCATTTCGTTCAAGCTCGAATATAACAGTAAAGCAGTTGGATGATTATTTAGTTGCATTAGGATTCACAAAAAAGGCAACGTACTTTGGAGAACCAAGTGCCAGTTCAATGTTTGGTGAGGGCAAAGCCTTTGTGGATGGTCAAGTAAAATATGGGGCAAATGCTCTTTTGGTCTATGCTATGGGGTTGCATGAAAGCGGCCGAGGAACTAGTCGTTTATCTATTGAGAAAAATAATATCTTCGGTTGGGGTGCTGTTGACAGTAATCCCGATGATGCTTACTTATTTGAAAGTGTCGAATCAAGTGTTGCGGAACATATGGGACGTAATCTTCGTGGATATTTGAGTGTAGATAATTTCCGTTTCTTTGGATCAATTTTGGGTAATAAGAACAACGGATTTAACACGAAGTATGCTTCTGATCCTTATTGGGGCAATAAAATTTCTGGTTGGGCTTATCGTATTGATCGCTACTACGGATTTCCTGATTACAACTACTATGCAATTGGTTTAATGCCTGAGTCTGGTGATTTAGCTGTGAAGAAATCGGCAGATGCTACATCGGCTACGATGTTTACAATACCTTCGAAAAGAGTTCAACGCTCAGTGTTGATTAATTCTTTGACTGAGACAGCCAATGGCAACTGGGTTTCTATTATGTCTACCCAGCCGATCACATTAGCGGATGCCGTTGTGATGTATAATTCTTCTTTGGGTGAAGTAACACCTTATGAATGGTTTAAGGGTATTGGTTACTTACCGGCAGCGGATATACAGATGATTTATCCGGGTAATGGCATTGGTAAGATACCTATGGTGTATGATGCTGCTGAGTTTGCTAAGGATCCGATTGTGAAGGTCGAAAACCTAGTGCTAAACGAAGGTAAACTAACGTTTAGCGGTTATGGAATTAAACCAGGCGTTTCGGTACCATATACGCAAAACGCTATATATAAATTAATACTTACCCCTGAAACAGGAGAAGCATTGTCATTCGATCTAGCGGCAGGTCCATTAAATCCTGAGTTGAATTCATTGGCATTGAATAAGTTAGTCTATTCCGGAACAACATTTGCAACTGATTTAGATGTCAAAGTTCTAATTGCCGGTAAGTATAAACTTGGGCTAAAAGCTGAATTCAATACTTTGATTCAACCTGTAGGATTTGAGCGACCAATTGTATTTACAGATGTTTTGCCATCTTTGTCGAACCATTTAGGGCGAAGTTACAACATAGAGAAAAATGAAAGCAATGAACTTTTCTTGGTTGTTGTTGATGTTGAAATAGTGATTATAAAAGGTGATGTGAATGATGATGAACTTGTCGATATTCTGGACTTAGTAATTTTAAGCAGACATTTAGTAGAATTGCAGTTGTTAACAGGCAAAGGATTGTTAGCGGCTGACGTCAATGGTGATGGATTTGTCGATATATTAGACCTAGTTAAAGTTAGCCGAATTATGGCTGGACTGGAGTGATGAATATGAAAAAAATACTAATACTAATGAGTGTGCTAATTGTCACACTACTATATCCGATAGGTGTGAAAGCTGCGACGATCAGTTCGTCAATATCCGGAAACAGTTCAGTCGTTGTGGGTAGTAATGTTGTATTAACTTTTACTATAACTCCATCAGAAGCTATTGGTGGATTTTCGGGACGTATCAAATTTGACTCAAATGTCCTTACAATTAGTAGTTTTGAACCACTAAATTCTGTCATTATAACTGAGAACAGCTTTAACAAGACAACTGGTTCATTTAACACAGCTTCTACAATTGCAAAATCTACACAATTCTTACGTGTTACATTCAAACCAACGGCAAACTTTAAAGCAGGCACTTCAACTAAAGTTGAATTTATCAATATCGTTGGTTCAGACTTAACAGGTTCGACACGTATTTATGGAACTTCAAGCAGTCGTACAATAACAGCGAGTGCACCAAAATCCACAAACAACAACCTAGCATCACTCAGTGTTAATGGAACTTCAGTACCAGAATTCGCTGCATCTAAGACATCGTACACTTTATCAAATACGGATGCCATCTCAATTACAATCGCTGCTACAACCTCTGACAGTAAAGCTTCTGTAGCAGGTACCGGATCGAAATCACTTGCCTATGGTGTCAATAAGTTCAATGTAGTTGTTACTGCCGAAAGCGGTGCAAAGAAGACGTATACTGTGAGCATTACTAGAAATGACTTTCGAAGTACCAATAATGATTTAAAATCTCTGACAGTCGAAGGGTACACAGTGATTTTCGATAAGGATAAACTGACATATACGGTGATTGTTGATAATGCGGTTACTTCGGTCAATATCGGTGCTCAAGCGGCTGATGACAAAGCAAGCGTTTCCGGAACAGGGGCTAAAACCCTAAAGATTTACAGTAACGTCATAAATGTCGTTGTAACTGCGGAGAATACCTCTAAGAAAACATATGCTATCAATGTAGTACGTCGAGATGCGGCGGGTATTGCCGGTGATTTATCTCGTGACAATAAACTTAAGTCCTTAGTTATTACTGATTATCCTTTTGAATTTGATGCGGAAACGTTGGAATATACGATCGATGTTGAAAACTGGATTGAATCTGTCAGTTTAACAGTAGAGTTAAGTGATTCAAAGGCATCCTATTTAATAACCAATAAAGACGAATTGATTGTCGGACCTAATGAAATACTTGTTAAGGTTTTTAGTGAAAGTGCAGAAGAGCGAATTTATAAAATCATTGTCAATCGCATGGGGGATAATCCGGTTGTAGCTATTGATCGAATCATCGCTTTACTACCGCGAATCGTAGCTGAAAATATCGAAATAACGACAAAAGATTCAGCGAGCATGACAATGGATATTTGGAATCAATTGGCTGGTACAGACAAGAAATATATGTTTAGCGTACGAAATGAGTTTAATGAAACATTGTACATGTGGAAATTTGATGGAGTAAAGATCAATCAGAATGAAGTCATTGATTTTGATGTTCAATTTGATTCTGCCCAGCGTGATGAAATCCGCAGACTTCTTGATTATCGAGAATCGATATTACTTAGCTTATCGCATTCCGGAGTGATTCCTACCGGCTTGACACTTAACGTAAATGTTTCGAAAATGTACAAAGATGACAGTATCCTGTATTTGTATTACTACGATACTGAAAGTGGCAAACTTGAAGATCAGTCTATGGAGTTTGTCGTCAAAGACGGATATGTGGAACTTGATTTGGATCACGCGTCACAATATGTACTCACACCGGTTAAACTATCGATGTTTGACAATATCGGTATAGTACTTGCTGGAGTGATTGCTTTGCTTGCACTAATACTTCTACTTGTTTTAATATCCATGTCTATGAAAGTTAGGACTTTAAAACGTCTACTTACAAGAAAAACTGAAATTGCCGCTTAGCGGCATTTTTCTTTGACGAATGTCTGATTATTGTTTATGATGATAGAGCTGAAAGGTGGATTCTTATGGAACAACACTATCAATGGATTGCAAGTCAACTGAACGTCGGTGTCTTGCAAGTGAAAAGTACACTTGACTTACTTGAAGAAGGAAATACTGTTCCTTTCATTGCGCGTTATCGCAAAGAAATGACAAAAGGATTGGATGAAGAGCAAATTCGTGCTATATCTGAACATTATCAATATCAAAAGAACTTGGCTAAGCGCAAGGAAGATGTTTTGCGTTTGATTGCACAGCAAGGGAAGATGTCGGATGAGATTGAAAAATCGGTTAACTCATGTACACAACTATCCGAAGTTGAGGATATTTATCGGCCATATCAACAAAAAAGAAAAACTCGGGCTTCAGAAGCTATTGCTAATGGTTTGCAGGGTTTTGCGGATTGGATGATGAGTTTCCCTTTGGAGGGCGATGTCAAAGAAAAGGCGAATGATTACTTAAATGAAAAAATCGAAACCGTGATTGATGCGATTGCCGGTGCGCAACATATCATTGCGGAAATCGTGGCTGATGATCCCGAGCATCGCAAACTGATTCGGTATACGATGCTAAAGCAAGGTATAATTATCAGTAAGTTTAAAAAAGGCGGCGTTGATGAACAACAAACCTATCGCATGTACTATGACTATAATGAGCGAGTATCTACGATCGCACCTCATCGGATCATGGCTGTTAATCGTGGTGAAGAGGAGAAAGTATTAAATGTCACTTTGTTGTTTGAGCAGGATATCGTTATGGAGAAGATTATTTCTAAAGTAGTTAAGAATTCTAAAAGTGTAACCGCATCTTATGTTATTGATGCTATCAAAGACGGTTGTAAGCGTCTGGCATTTTCTCAATTGGAAAGAGAAATCCGTAATTTATTAAGCGAAAAAGCGCATGAGCAGTCAATTGATGTGTTTTCTAGAAATCTTGAGCGCCTACTGGTTGTACCGCCTTTAAAAGATAAAATGATTCTAGGCGTTGACCCTGCCTATCGTACAGGCTGTAAACTGGTCGTAATCGATCAAACGGGTAAAGTATTGGACATTAGAGCCATCTATCCTCATCAGCCTGTAAACAAGCGCACAGAAGCGATGGAAGAGTTAGCGATGCTATGTGATAAGTATCCCATCGATATCATCGCTATTGGCAACGGTACAGCTTCTCGCGAAACCGAAACTCTGATTGCCGAATTTATCGCACAATACAAACTTAATGTAAGTTATACGATTGTCTCTGAAGCCGGTGCATCCGTGTATTCCGCATCACCGCTGGCACGTGCCGAGTTTCCAGAATTACAAGTAGAACAACGTTCAGCGATTTCAATCGCACGTCGAATTCTCGATCCGTTGGCTGAACTTATCAAAATCGATCCTCAGTCTATCGGAGTCGGTCAGTATCAACATGACTTGCCCGTTAGCCGTCTTAAGGAGCGTTTGGACTTTACGGTTTCAAAAACGGTCAACCGAGTCGGTGTCGATTTAAACACCGCATCACAAGAATTACTTACTCATATATCTGGACTAAATAAGACAATGGCTAAGAATATCGTTGAATACCGAGATATAAACGGACGCTTCAGTGAGCGAGGTCAATTACTTAAAGTCAAGGCTATTGGAGATAAAGCATTTGAGCAAGCTGCTGGATTCTTGCGTATCAAAGAAGGTAAAAACTGGTTGGATGAAACCGCGATTCACCCGGAAAGTTATCCGATTGTTAACCAGTTGTTGAAACAGCTCGATTTAGAAAATGCGCTTGAAGATCAGCGGATCACAAGGCTTAAAAGTATAAATATTACACAAACAGCCAAAGCGTTGAACAGTGATGAATATACCATATCTGACATCATCACAACGTTACTGTCACCACAGCGTGACTATCGAGATCAGTATGATGGTCCTTTGTTGAGAAAAGATATTTTGACTCTCAACGATTTAAAAGAAGGAATGAAGCTAGAAGGGGTAGTTCGCAATATTGTCGATTTTG
The DNA here is from genome assembly GCA_927435855.1 of uncultured Erysipelotrichaceae bacterium. Classification (GTDB taxonomy): domain Bacteria; phylum Bacillota_I; class Bacilli_A; order Erysipelotrichales; family Erysipelotrichaceae; genus UBA2227. Next base: position 3,065 of record CAKMJZ010000021.1, on the reverse strand, counting down.
GCGTATTTGTTGATATCGGCTTAAAAAACGATGGATTAGTTCATATTTCAAAATTGAGCAAAAACAGGGTGCGACATCCAATGGATATTGCCTCGATTGGGGATATTGTAACAGTGACTGTCATTGGTATCGATTTTCTTCGTAACAAAGTACAGTTATCGTTGATCGAAGACTAGTAAACATGCGTTTATCAAATATGTTCACGGTATCGATTTAAAATGATCTAACCATAAGAAAAAAAGAAATTTCGGTCAGTCTGATAATGCAAGAAATCTATGTTGCACTTCAATTCACTATTAATAATGGATTTAAAGAAATAATGAGTATATACGGTAATCTAAAGTATCCGATAATGAGTCTTAAAGGATAGCTTTAATCAAAACGCTCGCGAAACTGCACCTCAAATGTTAGAAATGAACTAACAGAAAGAGGTGTAGTTTTATGTTGTCGAAAAAGAAATGACGAAAGAACATCTACTAAGTTTCGTTGAATCAACAACCTTTAATATGCATATTCTGAGCAATATCTGAAAGAAAATGTAAGATATTACATCATGTAAAATATAATGAATGTATATATGTAAGAATGTAATAATTTTCATTGACATGTTGGTTTATTTTCAGTATAGTAAAACAAACACATGGTTTTAAATGAGGAATAAAATGAAAATCAAACATATTTTAGTACTATTGAGTATCATGTTCCTTTTCCTTTCCGGATGTGCACCTGCGGCACCGGTAGAAGTAAAGGACACCTTGGTTGTTGGTATGGGTGGCGATGCTGTTTCGCTAGATCCACATGCAACTAATGACCAACCATCATCAAGAGTCGGACGTCAAATTTACGAAACCTTGATCGTTCAAACCGAAGACCTTCAACTAGTGCCAGGCTTGGCAGCTTCTTGGCGCCAAGTCGATGATTTGACCTTTGAGTTTACACTAAAACAAGGAGTTAAGTTTCACAATGGTGAAGAACTGAAGGCTGCTGATGTAAAGTTCACGATTGAAAGAGCTTTAAAATCTGCGTTTATTGGTCATATCGTTGGCCAAATCGAGGCTGTAACAGTGGTCAGTGATTTCCTGTTAACTATTAAAACGAAACAGCCTTTTGCTCCGCTTTTGACCCATTTAGCTCATCCTGCGATGTCTATCTTAAATGAAAAGGCTGTTGTAGCAGGTGGAGAAGCTTATGGTGAAAACCCGGTTGGCACAGGACCTTTCAAATTCGTCAGCTGGACGAAACTGGATAGCCTAGTGTTAACTAGAAATGATGATTACCATGGCACGAAAGCCAAAGTCAAAGATGTAACATTTAAAATCGTTACTGACAACACTGTCCGTACGATTCAACTTGAAACAGGCGAACTTGACATTGCTTATGACATTCAAGCAACGGATGTAAGCCGAGTTTCTGGAAATGCAGAGTTAAAACTGCTTCGCAGCGCTAACTTATCTACTACGTATATTGGCTTCAATGCTGAAAAAGCACCATTTAACGATGTACGCGTACGTCAGGCGATCAATTATGCTCTTGACATGACAGCAGTTGTCAACGCAGTATACTTAGGTGTTGGCGCACCGGCAAAAGGTCCTTTGGGTCCAAATGTCTTTGGTGCTAACCTTGATCTAGTTGAATATGCTAAAGATGTTACTAAAGCTAAACAACTTCTTACTGATGCTGGTTTCCCTAATGGTTTCACAACGACCATTTGGACTAATGAGAATCAGGCTCGTGTTGATATTGCTGAGATCGTTCAAGAACAACTGGCAGCAGTTGGTATCGTAGTTACGATCGAAGTCGTTGAGTGGAGTAAATATTTAGCGGATACAGCTGCTGGTGCACATGATATGTTCATTCTTGGATGGACAACGGTCACTGCGGATGCGGATTATGGATTATTTGCTTTATTCCACAGTTCAGCTAAAGGAACAGCTGGTAACCGTACATTCTATGGTAACGACAGAGTTGACGAATTGTTGAACATCGGTCGTACGACTATAGATGCTGCTGCTCGTGCTGCAGCTTATAAAGAAGCACAACAAATCATTCGTGATGATGCCCCTTGGATCTTCACTTGGACCGGTGAAAATATTGCGGGTACACGTGCCAATGTTGTTGGATTCGTTCAACATCCGGCTGGACATCACAAACTTGTGGATGTCACATTCACAGATTAATCGTTAACAAAATCAAGGTTCGTTCGCGAGCCTTGATTTTACTTTAAAGGAGAAATGCAATGGTTCGATATATTCTAAGAAGATCACTTTTTCTAATTCCGGTCATGCTCGGTGTTTCTTTTATCGTGTTTAGCCTGATCCACTTTACACCCGGCGATCCGGCAATGGTCATTTTAGGTGAATCAGCTCCACCGGAAGCAATCGAAGCGTTGCGTACAGAAATGGGACTTGATGATCCATTTCTTGTCCAATATGGACGCTACGTTTTTAATGTCGTAACAAAATTAGACTTTGGACGTTCGTACGTTTCTAGGCGTCCGGTTTTCAATGAAATCATCGGACAGTTTCCCAACACAGTAAAACTTGCGGCATTATCAGTTACGGTTGCTGTGCTGATTGGTATTCCTGCAGGTATTATTGCTGCAACACATCAGAATAAATGGATAGATAACGTAACTATGTTTTTCTCACTATTAGGCGTTTCGATGCCGATTTTCTGGCAAGGAATTTTACTGATTCTGGTTTTCTCGTTGACCTTACAATGGTTGCCCTCATCCGGCTTTAGTACGTGGCAACAAATGATTCTGCCATCGCTCACTCTAGGATCAGGTTCGGCCGCAATCATAGCTCGGATGACCCGCTCTTCGATGTTGGAGGTATACAGACAGGATTACGTGCGAACTGCTCGATCTAAGGGCTTAAAAGAGCGTATCGTCGTGATAAGACACGCCTTAAAAAACGCATTGATTCCAATTGTTACTGTTATCGGTTTACAATTTGGATTTTTGTTGGGTGGCGCAGTACTGACTGAATCTATTTTCGGAATTCCCGGTCTTGGACGTTTGATGGTAAACTCAATTCGAACCAAAGATATGATGATTATACAGG
>CAKMJZ010000020.1 GCA_927435855.1 uncultured Erysipelotrichaceae bacterium | reverse complement strand
TGCGATCAAGAAGTGAGAAATTAACGGGAGTACGAAGTTCGTTAAGTAAATGTTCTTGTATCCAAGACTGTCGATCGATTTCCAACCCCATTGTTGCCAAATAAGGTTCATCGTAGCGGTAGAGTAGAACATAACGGTTCCGACTGTACCAACTAAAGCACCGATAGAAACTGCAAGCCCTGCACCTTGTACCGAAGCAGGATCAAGCCCAGCGCCGTTAACAGCGATAACTGCTAAAGGAATACCGATGTAACTGACAGCACGTAAGTCAGCCGAAACGGTTCCGCCCGGAGTAACCAAAGCAATGTAAACGATCTGAATAGCTGCACCGACCATAATTGATGTCGAAATGTCACCAAGAATGATACCGACGAACAATGACGCGACTAACGGACGGCTCAATGTATACCACGAATACGTAGTACCTAAAGCACCGATTACCGACGTCATTGAGGCCATAAATGCTAGAAGAACGGCCTGAAAAATATTGATAGTCATAAAATCCTCCCTTTCCTTAGGTTTTTTTATGATGAACGGTTACAAATTACTCCTATTTGTATCCGAACAATCCACGGAATTTCGGCCAGTAGCCAATGGCATCTTCCCTGACCAATGCAAACAAAATCTTATAACCAGCCTGATGAATCTTCTCAAAAGCTTCTGCCTCATTTTGCATCAGCGACTGATTATTACCCAATTTTACGGCACCCGGACGATCATTCGCCGGACCGACACATACTTCACGTCTACCTGAATCAAAACCATCATCGACTAATATTTTAGCCATCAATATCGGATCTTTAGTAATCAAGAAATAATTCTTTTGGCTTTGAAGAACTTTGTCACATTTTTCTTTCCATTCGGCATACGTCCAAATGTACAAAGGTTTGTTGATGGACGACAAGAAAGCCGCCTTAATAACTGGATTGGTAGCCGCCAAGTCATTGACTGCCACGATAGCATCACACGGATACTCCTGTGACCAGCGGGTCGTGATTTGTCCATGAACGATACGGTCATCGACTCGAATAAATGAAATTGCCATGTTTTTCCTCCTAGATAATTTCTTCGGTTTCTTTGACAGCATTTATGTCAAAGAATGTTACAGCCAGTTTGCCTTCACTTAAGATTGCTTCCTTTAAGTCTTCCCCCTCGATGTTGTCCTTCATCAAAACAGCCGTCAATACCATAGGCATATTCATACCGGTAAAGACCATGGACTTATCCAATAAACCTTTTTGATTGAGAATATCCAACGATGTCGTAAATGGGGAACCGCTTAGAATGTCACTGAACAGCAACACTTCGTCATCACTGTTAAACGGTTCGACAAGCTTTGTAAATTCTTCTGCGAATTGATTGGTGCCCATGTCCTCTTTTAAGCAGACACTGAACATATCATCTCGCTCACCGGTCATCATGCGTATAGCCGAGCGTAATCCATGAGCGAATTCGCCATGACTGACCATAACCACATATTTCATAATGATTCTCCTTTTTGTAATCGCTTACACTCATATACAAATAATAACCTCAACCACTTTATAACTCAACCGTTTCGCGTTTATTACTTTAAGAATATATCGATAATAAAGAATAAAATAGTTAATCCAATGGGGATTCCCAAGAGAATCCAATAGATTCGATTAAAACGCTTTTCAAATTTATCCCAGTTTTCTTGACTGAAATAAAAGCGGTTATCCTCTGTCTTAATAAATATATCATCTTCCATCATATTGGTGATCGTATAGGCGATTACCGAACTCGCCAACGGCAAATCTTTACAAATCTCCGCAGGTTGAGCCGTCTTTTCACTAAATGCCTTCGCATTTTTAAACGTATCGATGACCAGTCTTCCTGCTGTCTTTCTCGGATTTACCCGCTTTTTCGTAGCCACGACAACCCTCCTATTTAATACAAGCGCGCATACTGACGCATGTATTTCTCGTTTTTCTCAAAACCACCATCGACATTGGCACTGACAAATACCGGCGCTTCGACTCCGCGCTGTTGTAACAAGCGCGCAACCTCCACCGTATAAAGTAAGGCAATGATCGAATTAGACACCGATGAAGTCGGGCCTACCGCTGCTTCAACACCATCCAAATGATAAGCGGCATCACCCAAATCTCCACAGTTATCAATCACGACATCAGCCAACTCAAGCAAGCGTTTACCGCTAGGATGACGGGATGCCGTTGCCATCGAATGCTTTACATTGGTCACAGCAATAACTTTTAAGCCGGCTTCCTTGGCACATAACGCCATTTCTACCGGATAGGCATTACGCCCCGAATTCGATGCGATTAAGATGACATCATCTTTTTTACAACCATATAATTCAAATAAGATTGCGGCATAACCAGGTAACCGTTCAACAAATGTACTTTTAGTCGGATGTTCGACCAACGTTAATTCACTGGTAAGAATGGGCACAAAGAAAGCCAATCCGCCGGCACGACCATACAGTTCTTCACTGAATGTATGTGAATGTCCGCTGCCAGTCACAAATATCTTACTTCCCTTTTCAAAAGCATCCGCAGTCAACTGAGCAGCCAATGCGATATTATCGATTTGAGTGGTATAAATTCCATCAATCGTCGATTGAACATACTTTTTTACATCATGCATCATCTTCCACCTCTTTCAAAAATGAAACAAAGCGTTGGGCAGTCAAGTGCGGACGCGTGATGGCACCGCCAACCACGACACACAATGCACCCAGTTTTATACAGCGAACCGCCTCTTGGGGACAGTTAACCTTGCCCTCGGCAATGACTTTGTCCTCAAAGCGTTCGCACAGTTTTTCAATCAAATCAAAATTCGGTCCATCGGTCTTTTTAGAATGCGTGGTATAACCACTCAATGTCGTACCGACGAAATCCGCACCATAATCAATGGCATTGACTCCTTCTTCAAAAGTCGATATATCGGCCATAACTGGCAACAAAGGATATTTCACCTTAATATCTCTAATCAATTCATACGCCTTGCGTCCATCATGAGATATCCGATCGGTCGCATCAAGTGCTACGATATCACTTCCGGCTTCAACTAATGCATCTACCGCTTCCATCGTCGGAGTGATATACACATCACATCCAGTTTTCACGACTTTCCAAATGCCAATAACCGGAAGGTTTACAGCCGCTTTAATATCTGCGACATTTTGTGGTTCATTAGCACGTATACCAGCTGCATCTGCCCATTTCGCAGATAGCGCCATTTTTACAACGATACCCTCACCGTGAATGGGTTCACCCTCAAAAGTCTGACAAGATACAATCAGTTTTCCTTTGAGTTGTTGCTTAAGAGCATCAATGTTCATATAATCCCCCACAGATTATTTCTTTTTATTCTTTTTAGACCCACGCACAAACGCGTGGATTAAAGCATGCTTATTACTATTTTGCGGTATGATTGTAATTTCGTCAAGTGATGCCGGAATTATCACACATTCCGCATAATAAATATCAAATGGAGCAAAGGCATTCTTTTTACTCTTAATAGTCGCCATATCACCTTCCACCAACATCAGCGAATGTACTGTATGTTGAATCGGTATATTAAACGGCTTTGTAAACCAAGTTCTTACCGTGTCGATAAACTCCAACTCATGTAATCCGGTTCGCTCTTGCTTTATATCTTCTTCCTCATTCAATAAGGTAAAATCATTGACCAGATGATCGTACACCCAATCGGTATCTCGTTGGATATCCACTACTTTTTCAGCATGTGCCAAATGAACCGGTCTAGGCATGCCATCCAACCCTATGCGTCCCCAGTCCCACATCTTAAAGGTAAAAATATATGGCGTTGCACTGATTTCCAATACCATTGAATTGCGACCGGAACAGTGAATCGTGCCTGCAGGAATCAAAAAGTGATCGTGCTTCTTCGCCGGAATCTTATTGATATAGACTTCATCATCGAAGAACTTCTCACCAGAGTTTGCCTGTTGTAAATCTTCCATTAAGTTATCGAGTTTAACACCGTTTTTAACCCCGAGATATACATGGGCATCCTCTTTAGCATCAAGGATGTAATATGATTCATCCTGAGTATAATGCATACCAAACTGACGTTGGATATAATCTGTCACTGGATGGACTTGAAGGGACAAATGCCCACCATCCATCGTGTCGAGAAAGTCAAATCTAATTGGGAATTCACGTCCGAAACGAGCAACATTCAGCTCGCCCATCAATTGATTAGGGAAGCGCATAACCGCATCCATCGCCTGAAAAGTCATATAGCGATTACCAATGCGAATCGTTAAGGCATTTTCTTCCGGAACTCCGTTAAACGACCAGGCGTAATTCGCCTTATCCGGATTCAGATTACACTTTTCCTTCATCCATTGTCCGCCCCAAAGTCCTATATCGAAATACGGAACCATTGAAAACGGCTTACTGACGATTTCTTTTAAAGCTTTCATAAAACTGTCTTTAGCCAACATTTTTGGCTGATCGATCTTATCGGTATCCATCACATAATCAACTTTATGCCAGATGGAATCTTTGTAATTATCCGCAATACGCCAATCTACGAAATATCCACGTTTAAACATGCGCAACGGATCTTCGCCGAAATTTCCTGCATTATAATTGTCCATCGACTTATTTCTAAATCGCATTTGAATTTCCCAACGAGTCACGCTGGTAAAAATTACACACGCCTTATCGACCAAACGACTTGAACCAAAACCGATAAGAAGAATTTTCCCCTCCATGGCACTGAGTTTTTCTACAAGTTGAGAAAATTTCATGGAATCCGTAATATGTTCTATTTTCTTATGAGTCAAACGCCCGAAAACCCGGTCATCTGTCAAATCATTAAACAGTATCTCATTGAGTTGTTGGCTAGAAAACATCACTTCATCCGTGTCAACAACATGTTCAAACAGCTGTCCCAGTCCGGTGATCAATGATTTTTTATCAGTTCCCGGATATGTCTCAATCGCAACGAAACGATGATTTCTTAATTCATTTTTTATTACTTTTATAATCTCATCAAAACCTTCGGTGATACCGGAAGTGACGGATTGGATTTCAATTAGCGGGTTGGGTCTGTACTTATTATCGTTCATGATAGCCCTCCGTTTTATGCCTAAAGTCATTATAGCATAGAAAAACATGGTTGCAAATACTTTCATAAATTATCAGAATATGTCATTTTATATCGCACAAAACACATATTAATAACACAAAAAGTATTAAATCAAACATTTTCTTGCATACAATCCCCTTTGTATTAAAAAATATCAGAAAAAAGCATGTTTTGATAGACGATTTTCACACTTTAGATATTTGTATTAACAAATTTGCAATATTTCGTTGACTCACTGTGTGAACAGCCCTATAATTTCCATGTAGAGCTATAAAGGAGTACTTATGATCGAACGAACTCTTAAGAAAAATGAACAGAATGTAGCCGTGGCACCCAAGGAACCACTACATAAAAAAGATGTAGAACAATTGGAAATCATGGTTCGTTATACCGATACGCACAAACGATTTAGCAATTCACAGAGATTGGAGCGAGAGATCGCTTGTTTGAACGTGTTATTTCCAGCTGTGTTTCGCCCGATGTACGAAGGTGACTTGATGGTTGGCAGATATGATGCCTTACCCATCGGCTTTGGGTCGGTAACTTCCGTTGGTGCTCCAGGACACTACTGTCGATTTGATCAAATGGCAAAAATGAAAAGTCGTATGGATGAAAAATATTATGTCACGATCGATGAGTTAATTGGATACTGGAAACAACATGATACCCGTGAGATTTTCTATAAGGATAACCTTCTAGAAAACGTATGTGGACCATTTGTGGATGTGCACTATCCGGTCATCATTACCGCTCGTTTCAGCGGGATGTATCTGGACTATAATAAATTACTAGATCATGGAATCGTTGGATTGATCAATCTTATTGAATCCAAGTTAACTATAAACCCTTCATCTGTTGTTGAATATGAAAGTATGATCGAAGCACTGAAATTACTTCAAAAAGTTGTCGATCATCATATTGATGAAGTTGAAACAAAGTTGACCACGTCAATGAGTAAAAAGAGAAAACAACAGCTTGTTAATTTGCTTGATGCTCTTAGGGAAATCCGTAGTGAACGACCTTCAACAATGCTTGGCGCGATGCAATTGTCATGGTTGTATTCATCCATGGCCGGTGTCGTCAATTACGGTCGTATGGATGACTATTTAGGTGACTACCTGGTCAATGACTTAACTTCCGGTCATTTAAGTGAAGAAGAAGCCATTGAGCTTATACTTTCGCAGTGGCGACTGATTGAAGTCAAGCGCACCAATGTTAACGGTCGTGTCATTGTCGGTGGAAGAGGCAGACGCAATGAGAAAAATGCGGATGTCTTCTGTAAGTTAGCCATTGAAGCTACCAAACGCGCTCAAATGGTTGAACCGCAGTTTACCTTACGCTTTTACGATGGAATGGATCCGGAAATATTCGAAAAGGCTATGGACAGTATTTCCACCGGAATCACTTATCCTATTCTATATAATGATGATGTCAATATTGATGCGGTCATGAAAATGATGCATGTAGACTATAATACAGCTTGCAACTACGTTCCATTTGGCTGTGGTGAGTTTGTTCTTGCCGGTAAAGGCGTCGGAACTCCCAACGTTTGTATCAATCTGCTAAAAAGTTTAACATTGTTGATACATGACGGAGTCGATCAATGGGATTATCAATATAAACTTGGGCCACTAAAACTAAAAAAAATGAATGAAATTTCTACTTTTGAGGAATTTCTTGATCAGTATAAACAACAGCTTTCCTACTACATAGAATCCGGTGCTCACTCTCATGCTCAATCATACCAAGTCATGAACCAACAAGTCGGATTCATTTATACCAGTATCCTAACCGACGATTGTATCAATCGCGGAAAAATGGTGTTGGATGGCGGTGTCTTCCATTTGGGTGGAACCAATGAAATGTATGGCAATATCAATGCGGCGGATTCGCTATATGCTATTAAGAAACTCGTGTTCGATGACAACGTATTGACCATGCCTCAGCTACAGGACATTCTTGCTCACGACTTCGATGGACACGAAGATTTACGTCAAAAGATGATTGATTTACCGAAATTTGGTAATGATATCGAAGAAGTCGATAATCTGGCGATCTGGTTGCACGAATTTACTTGTCAACATGTGGCTGACCAGGCTGAGAAAGTCGGATTGGACAGTTGGTTGGTCGTCGTGATCAACAATCAAGTCAATACCGAATGGGGACGAGCAACCGCCAGTTCACCGGATGGCCGAATTGCCGGAATGTATATGTCCAATGCCAACAACCCACAAAGCGGTGCGGACATCAACGGACCAACGGCCATGTTGAACTCACTGTGTAAAATACGTGCCGATATTAATGCCGGCACTGTACAAAACATCAAGTTCTCTGGCCGGATGTTTAATCAGGAAAGAGTAAAAATCAAAGCTCTATTTAAAACCTATTTCAAAAAAGGCGGGCCACAACTAATGGTCAACATCGTCAATCAAGCCGACCTAATCGATGCTTATCATCATCCCGAAAGACATCGCGATTTGATTGTGCGGGTCGGCGGTTTCAGTGCGCGCTTTGTTAATTTGGATAAAGACGTTCAAAAAGAAATCATGGAAAGAACATGCAATGACTAAAGGACTGATATTTGACATTCAACGCTTTTCAGTCAACGACGGACCCGGTATCCGGACAACCGTATTTTTCAAAGGCTGCGGGCTAAGATGCGCATGGTGCCATAATCCGGAATCGATCGCAAGCTATCGTCAGTTGAGCTACGATCCAACTCGTTGTGACGGCTGTCGAAAGTGTTTTGATCATGTTAACGGAACTGGCATTTCAATGATAAACAATAAAGCCGAAGTTGATATGAATATCCACGATCAGAGTGTGGATTTAGTTTCTGTTTGTCCTCAGGGCTGTTTTAGTGTATTGGGCGAAGAGAAAAGTGTAGATGAGATCGTATCTATCATTCTAAAAGATATAGATTATTATCGCGAGTCTGGTGGCGGTGTAACATTTTCCGGAGGTGAAGCATTAAATCAGTGGTCATTTATTGAGCCTTTGGCAAAAAAACTAAAAGAATACCATCTTCATCTGACCTTGGATATTTCCGGATATGACCCAGGTGGATTGTTACCCAAGACATTTGACTTAATCGATCTCTATCTTCTCGATATCAAAGCCGCCAAGGATGAGATCTATCAAAAGTATATCCGTCAGACCCTTGATCCAAAGGTCATGCTTGAACTTCTAAGAAATAAACCGGTCATCTTGCGTGTTCCATTAATTGAAGACATAAATGATGACTCCGCTTTATTTGACATGCTTGCAAATCTGGTTAATGAGTATGATAATATTATTGAAACGAATCTGTTATCCTATCATAAATTACGTAAAAAACAACAATTCAAATTACTCAATGACCGTGAGTTCTTCACGGTTGCGGATTTTTTAAAAAAAGAGCAGTGGAGAAATGAAATTCGAATCAGACAGATTCGCAATGTAACCATGGAAAATGAACTAATCTTCATTTGAGGTAAACATGTCAAAATATGTGGATATTGCTCAACAGTTGATTGCTATGATAGAAGCCGGTGAATACCGGTCATGGGGTGTGCTTGAAGGCGAATTGTACTTAACTCGCCTGTTTTCAGCGTCTCGCGTTACCATTCGTAAAGCATTATCACTACTTAAAGACAAAGGTTATATACACTCCCGACAAGGATCAGGTTACTATGTCAATCCTCCTGAATTCTATAAAGAACAACACCTGACAACCCTTTCCGATCGCTACGCCAACAAAAACTTGTCTTCAATAGTTTTGGCATTTGACATCGTCGAAGGTAGTGATGAAATGAGAAGAATGTTTCATCTTTTCGAAGGTCAAAAATTATATCATTTCCGTCGTATCCGATTGGTTGACGATATCCCCGTCGCACTGGAAGAAACTTGGATGCCCGTCAGTTTGTTTGAGGACTTTAATGAATCGGACTTGTATGGTTCAGTCATGAAATACATCGAAAATCGCAATTATGTCATCAGTCACGATTTCAAGAAAATTCAGGCTGTACAGTTGAATAGTGAGGCTGCTCGTCACTTAAGAAAAGAAGAGCATTCGCTCTCCCTTCAGATCATCCATAAAGTATACTTATTGAAGTCGGTTTTGGCTCAATACACCATTGAAACCCAAGCAGACAATCAGCTCAGTGCACTTTCCATTCGCTAATCAGTCCCGATAACTTGATAATAGCAAGGTAATGTTACCCTTGATATCGATCTTACCGAATCCATCTGGAATTAGTAATGTGGTTCCCGGATGTATCGAATGTTCACTGACATTACCCTCACCTTCGATACACGTCAGAAAGTAGAATCGATCAAAATTGAATGTACCCTGTTTATCTACTTCAATCGACTTAAAGGTAAACACTTTGGGTTGATCGAAATAATCCCGAATTCGACACCCATTTACCAAAATCTCCGGTACTGTATAGGGTCCTGGGGCATTATGTGGAATCGCAAGTACATCCAAACTTTTCTCAACATGCAAATCCCGTTTCTTCCCGGTTTTCTTATCGATTCGATCGTAGTCATATAAGCGATAAGTAACATCCGCATTGCGCGCTATCTCAAAACAAAGGACATTCTTCCCGATGGCATGAACATGACCATCCCCAACAAATAGAAAGTCCTTTTTCTTTGCCTTAACATAGCTGAGCAATTGATCCCACTTTAAATTTGAAATAAGCTTAATAACTTCTTCTTTCGTTTTCGCCGTATGACCAAATTGGATTCTAGCATTTTGTGGAGCATCGATAATATACCACGCCTCGGGTTTGCCAACAGAATTTTCATGAATATTGGCATATTCTTCTGTAGGATGGACCTGAACTGATAAGTCTGCGATCGGATCAATGAGCGTACAGTGCAAAGGTAACTGTGAACTTTCACATTTGAACCAATCCGGATAATTGCTATACAGTTGAGAAAGCGTTGTACTTAGTTGCGGAATTGCACAATCTCCGGAAGGTAGTGCACTGACATTCCACATCTCACCTACCGGTTCAATGTCGGTATTCCCATGGTAAGTACTCTTAATCTTATTTCCTCCCCATATACGTTCTTTGAATACCGGCAATACTTCTAGGATTTGTTTTTTCATAATAATTCCTTTCTGATGTATTTGCTAATCTTTACCACCTAACTCAAATAACAGTTATAATGAAGTAAGAGGTGATTTTATGTCTATAAGTATTATTACAGATCAATTAAGTCAAGATTTTGAAAAAGCTTGCGCTATAGCCAAACATCATGGATTTGAATTTGTCGAAATCCATTCACTTTGGGGTAAAACTGTGGAGGATCTTAGTTCTTCTGAAGTAAAAAAAGTTATCGAAATCTTGAACAAGTATCATTTAAAAGTCATAAATCTGGCATCAACGATTTTCTTTATGGCTAAGTTATATCCCAACGATACCATTTCCTCTTTTAGTGATTCATTCTATGCGGTCAAAGGAAAAACGAAAGACCATATGGACGCAGCCAAGCGGGCATTGGAAATCGCTGTTGCACTTGACTGTCCTACGATTCGTGCTTTTCCCTTTCGTGCTCCCGATAACCGCCAAATCATCGGTGTACTGGACGATCAAAGAGAAATCCTCGATCATTTTACAAGACTTGTACCTTTCGCAAAGAACGCGAACAAGCGGATTTTGATTGAGAACTGCCCTCATACTCACTTACCTCGTGGAGAGATGACGAACTTTGTCGTTAAAACCATCGATAGTCCGTGGTTAGGTCTGCTTTGGGATCCTGCCAACAGTGTCCGTGCGGATCATAAGCGTTTAGCTACTATGTACAAAAAACTCTCAATACTGGAGGAGATGGAATTTATCGCTCCTCTGATTGGTCATATACACGTTAAGGACTATCGATATGTTGAAGGATTGGCTAAACCGTATCAACATGTAGCCGTCGGTAAAGGGGATTTACCCTATCCTCAAATCGTAGATTTCATGAAAAAGACTTCGCATCCCGCCATGTTTTCACTTGAACCCGAAGTCGATGATATTGAAACATTAGTAAGTATCGACTATTTCAAGTCTTTGCTTTAAACCGTTATATTCATCCATGATTAAACATCCGGCACTGGACCCAATGCGTGATGCTCCGGCTTCAATCATGGCCATTGCCGTTTTCAAATCCCGAATACCCCCAGCCGCCTTCACTTTAACATTGTCTCCGGCAAATTCTTTCATCAAACGCACATCTTCTACAGTTGCTCCACCGGTACCAAAGCCGGTGGATGTTTTTATATAATCCGGACCGACAACACGGGCAATTTGAGCCAATGCCGTGATTTCTCGTTGATTCAAATAGCAGTTTTCAAAAATAACCTTACTTATAATACCTTGTTCTTTACACACTTCGACAATAGTCTTCATTTCTCTCTCGACATAATTCCAATTTCCATTTTTTACTTCAGTTAAATTTACGACATAATCAATCTCATCACAACCATCATCAATGGCGTTTTGCGTTTCAAAAACTTTGGTTCTAATCGTAGTTTGACCTAAAGGAAACCCGATCGCCGCTCCAACATGAACATCAAAATCTTTCAGTTTTTCTTTGCAATAACGAACTTGAACGGAATTGATCGCAATCATCCGAAAATCATAGCGAATACATTCATCAATGACTTTGTCGATATCCGATGATGATGCAAATGGTTTTAGGATCGTATGATCAAAGTATTTATTTAAAGGCTTTATAAGTTTCATGATCTACCTCTCAATCAAAGACACAAAAACCAGATCTACAGGTCCTGAAACATTGACCGATCCAAATTTTGCCGGTACAAACCATGTATCTCCACCGTAAAGCGGATGTCCATCGATAAATCCCGATCCTTCGATGCAAGTCAGGAAATAAAACTCATCGCGTTGAATATCGGCTTGATGCCAAACATCATATCTTCCAGCTGTGTATACATTGGGCTCATCATGAAATAAAGTATACGTATAGCCGCCAAGAATCTCTTTGGTCAAATCAACGATTTTGGTATCTCCGTTGGGGATTTTCACATTATCCAACACTTGTTGAGTATGTAAGGTCCTTAACTTTTTCGTAATGGGATCAATTCGATCATAATCATACAACCGATACGTCAAATCAGCGTTTTGAGTAAATTCAATCAACAGAAATCCCGCCCCAAAAGCATGCAATGTACCAAATGGAACATTCACGAAATCCCCCTGTTTGACCCGAACGTTACGAACAAGTTGGTCCCACTCACCTTCATTGATCATTCTTACAAACTCATCTTTGGTTTTGGCACTATGCCCTAAAACCATTTCGCCTTCGCCTTCGATGAAGAAAACGCCATCCGGCTTGCCTTTTTTGCCTTCATGTTTCATTGCATATTCATTGTCCGGATGAAGTTGGATCGACATCGGTGCGATTGGATTTGCTGATGCGGTTCGTACGGGCATCTCCGCTTTTGTACAAGCGAAAAGATCGCGGTTCTCATTATAAAACTGAGATAACGGCAAATCGGCATCCGGCACCCAACAATCCAAATGACCAGGCATAGCGATCACATGATAACACTCACCAATATTAGGTAAATCACTTTGATATCCATATTTTTCTTTAAGGCGGTTACCACCCCATATCCGATAGTTGAATACCGGATCGATTTTATACAGCTTACTCATGAGCTTGTCGATAGACGCAGTTGGCATCAATGAATGTAGCAAATACATTCAAATCTTCGTCGAGAAGGACAAAATCTGCGGCTTTTCCTTTGCTTAGTGATCCATATCTATTGTCTAGTTTCAATAACTTTGCCGGATTGACACATGCCATAACCACGGCATCCGAAAGTGAACAGCCGGTAAACGCCATGACATTGCGCATGGCATCATTCATTCCTAAGGTTGAACCGGCGATCCGTCCCGATGCTTTCTCAAAGGCTTTATTATCCTTGATAACACACGGCAACTTGCCAAATTCATATTCCCCATCACCTAACCCTTTTCCTGGCATGGCATCGGTCACAAGGATGATTTGATCCTTGCCCAAAATCTTATAGGTCAGTTTTATAACATCTTCATCGATATGATAACCATCGACGATCAGTTCCTTAAATGTGTTATCGTCAAGCAGTGCTGCCGTGACCATCCCCGGATTGCGATGGGTGTGTTGTGACATGGCATTATATAAATGCGTAAAGCCGGAGACACCCCAAGTCAGGGCTTCCGTAGTTTGTTTGCTTGTGGCATTACTATGCGCAAGCATGACAACAACATTATTCTCAACACAAGCCTCGATAAACTCTTTAGCTCCCTCAAGTTCGGGTGCCATGGTTATCATCAAAAGCCGATGGTTGGTCAGTTCAATATTTTCCAAAAGCTCTTCTATTGAAGGTTTTCTCAGATATCTTGGATCCATCATCGCATGATATTTCTCATTCATATGCGGGCCTTCTAGGTGAACACCCAACCAGCGCGGAGCGGAAATTTGAGGTAAACTTCCAAACTTCTTAAGCAGTTCTTTTTCCTTTTCTCTCACCAAAACCATAGTCGAAGTACAAAATCCGGTGACACCTTCCATAAGGTAACGCTGACCCACGATTTTCAGTTTCTCTTCATCGACATCGATGAAATCAACGCCCATAGCACCATGGGTGTGAATATCAAACATCCCTGGAACGATCGTCATATCATCTTCAATGATAATTTCCGTATCTTCCTGAGCAAACAGACTTTTCACTTCTCCATCATCCATATCCGCAACTTTTTCAACCAATCCGTCTTTTAAAACCAGATATCCTTCGAAGATATCCAATCCATCACCACTGACGATGCGCTTAGCCTTAATGATCGTATAAGCCATAAGTAACCTCCCTAGAAGTACTTTCTATTTTGCTCTTGCCATCCTTACCGCCTCCGTAAACTTCCGGGAATTTTCGGTAATCAAATCAAGATATCCTTCCTCAGATAATCTCTTCATATCGACCAACTGACTGCCGATGCCAACCGCATCTGCTGAAGCTTTAATAAAATCTCCTAAATTATTTAAGTCGATTCCTCCGGTAACAACCATAGGAATAAAGGGTAGCGGTACCCGAATGTTTTTTATATAAGAGGTGCCCAAATTGACAGCCGGAAAGATTTTGACCATATCAGCACCCCATTGGATGGCATGGAAGATCTCTGTTGGACTATAACAGCCGGGAATGGATAAAACACCTTGTTCTTTACTATATTTTACCACTTCTTCACTGAGAATCGGCGAAAAAATGAAAGTTGCGCCACTTTCAATTGCACGTTTCGCACTTTGTACCGTAAGAACCGTTCCTGCACCAAGAGCAATGTCGTCAAACGCATCCCGACATGCGGAAATCGCCTCAAAACCACCGTCGTTTTCGACGGTAATTTCAATACCGATGATCCCACCTGCTCGTAGCGCTTGTACTACAGGCACAATATTTTCTTTATTGGCATGACGGATGACCGCAATCACACCGCCATCAAGCAGTTGTTTTTTAATGTCCATATTCATCCTCCTTGAATGTCAGTAGTCGACGAGGATTTTCGATAAGAAGATCAAAAAGGATTTTCTTGCCATCAAGCCCTCGAACAGTACACTCACTTAAAAAGTTTTCTTGAAAAGTCGTTAGAATATAGTCTAATCCCAGTGTGCCGCCATATCCTTTAAAATAGTCCTGACGGGCATAATCACCGCTGATAAGAATATGGGTATGTAAGTTCTGTTGTGATAACCGACATATAAAGTCAATGGCTCGTTTTTGTGTGCCATATTTCTCTTTAGGCAATGAATCATAGCCCAGATAAGCACCGCACTTGATGCACCTTACATGAAAGTCAAAATCATCTAACTGATCCATGTGTCCGATCAGTACTTTTGATAAATCAACACCCATCGCTTCAAATTCGTCTAACTGTTCTTTGGCCATACTTCCACTTTGGGTGTGAGTCGTAATGGGAATCCCGGTGGCCTTGTGTGCCAACGACACTGCCTTAATACCAACAAGCTCCCAAGGGTGAATGACATCCTGGCTTGTACCGATTTTTAATATTCCCGGGGAAATCCCGGTATCACCAACACCTTCGCGAATCTCACGAATCAGCATATCCGCAACTACCGTAACATCTTTATTCTCCAGATAGGGTCGATTATAGGTTCCTTTATTAAATCCTCCCGAAGCAATGATGTAAACGCCACTCTTCTTAGATAATTCTTTAAGTTTTAATACATCTCTTCCATAATCCATCGTCGTCACTTCAACGATACAGTTACCACCCAACTCCTTAAACAAGCGTAAATCCACCGCAATTTTATCGGTGTCAATTAGTGCCATCTTCTCATTTTCAGCTACGACTTTTTCGGTCGCCGTTGTATACAAATGTTCGTGACCATAGGTTTTATTTAATTGTTCAGGAGCGATCCGTCCTGTAACTGTCATTATTTTATTTTTCATCATCCCTCCAAAATTGCGCCATAACTGCGCAGTTTATCTTGTAACATCTCAATACTTATATCCAAAGGGCGACAGTTGTTTTCAAAAGCCAGACTTGCGGCAATTCCGGCGGCTTGCCCCATACCCATGCACTGACCCATGCTTCGAACTGAAGCATGTGCATCATGAGTTGCGGATAAGCATCGTCCGGCGACCAAAAGATTGACGCTGTCCTTAGGAATCAGACATCGATACGGAACTTGATACGTTTCATCCGCAGGTAAATACTCCCACTTGGTTCCAGTCTGATTGTGATGATCTTCAATCGGAGCCCCACATAATACGATAGCATCCTCAAATTTACGTGCCTCAAGAACATCTTCTTTGGTTAATGTGTACTCACCGATGATCCTTCGGGTTTCACGAACGCCGATTTGAGTCGAGAAGTTTAAGAAAACAGAATTCTCATAGCCTGGCAGATAGTCTTTCATAAAGCGAAAATACTCCAATGCCTGTCTGCGTCCGAGGATTTCGGCTTTGGATAATTCAATGATATTGGTCGGATCCGGTATTGCTAAGCGAACCATATTGGTCGCCATCACTCCCGGTAAAGTCGTAATATGTACACTGCCTTCTTCACGAGGTAAAAAGTACTTCCCGCTTTGATTGGCTTCCTTCATCCAATCCCACATTTGATTTTTGTTAAATAGTTTCGTGCGTTGCTCATCAACATTACCCACTCTAAAGGTTGTGGTCAAAGATTGCACGGGAATGTGACTGCCAATGCCATCATATGGATAGCCGGCAAGTGCGGTTACATCGGCGTCTCCGGAAGCATCAATAACAACATCCGCTTCGACGAGTGTGAATCCAGACTTATTAACAACAATGACCCCCCTGATTTTTTTGCCTTCCATCACGACATCCGCAACAAAACTGTGCAAAAGAATATCCACATTCGCTTCATTTACCAGCTCTTCCCAAACAACTTTCAATATTTCAGGATCATAGGTAACCCCGGTTCCGGCACCATAAGTATTTGGTCGTAGCAACATAGCCTTTCGTTGATGTAATTTTTCAAGAAGGATATCCGGGATACCCCCGACGACCTTACGATTGCTTGTTCCTGGAATATAAAATCCATAGAAAGTATCTAAAATCGTGGTGCTTGTTCCGCCCAGAAAGCCATACCGTTCAACCAAAAGCGTTTTGCGTCCTTCTTTACCTGATGCAATAGCAGCCATTGATCCGGCACTACCCCCTCCGATAACAAGGACCTCTGTTTTTATTTTGTTATTAATTTGTTTTTCATAGTTCATTGTGCTGTCCAACCTCCATCGACCGGAAGATTGATTCCGGTTACAAAATCGGCTTCACTATCCGCTAAAAATCGAGCGGCTAAAGCGATGGACATCGGATTTCCGAGTCTATGACGTCCATAATAGATGGGTTGTTTTTCATCGATATACGCAATGATTTCATCATTGTTTTGAGCCCGTTGGGTCATATTGGATTCAATCAGACCTGGTGAGATGACGTTGACGCGAATGTTATTTTTCGCATAAGCCATAGCCATCGATCGAGACATACCAATAATCGCAGCTTTTGAGGCCGCATAGGTCACGGTTGAAAACATCTCATTGCCCCCTACCATGCCAAGAACTGATCCGGTATTGATGATGTTTCCATAGTTCTGTTTTAGCATCTGAATCACAACATATTTCGATAGTAGAAACTGCGATGTCAGGTTTAGATTTAAGGTTTGGTGGTACGCTTCTAAAGAGACGGTATGGATCGGTCCATCACCGAATCGCCGACCGCTACCACCTATAATATTGAATAGAACATCGATTTTTCCATAGTCGGACACTATGCTTTCTATCACTGATTTTACCTGATCTTCCTGTGTACAGTCCGCTGGATAGTAGGAAAATAATTTTCCATATTTATTCTGCGTTTCTAAGACTAAATTGTCATTTTTATCTTTGATATCAATGCCCACAACGATGTCATGATCACGAGTGAATACTTCTGTTGATGCCAACCCAATTCCGCCTAAGGCTCCGGTTATGACTATAATTCTGGGCGTTTTCATAATACTCGGTTAACCCGACGACGGTAGTCGTTATACGTGTCTTCAAAAAGCTGGCGGGACGCTTCTTTTCCAACGAACACCGGACTGGTCAATACCAATGGTGGCTGACCGGCCTGTGTTAATAACTCAGCTACACGAACTTTAATCAAATTGACGATCAGCGTGTTTGCGATGGTAGAGGTAGGTCCGACCGGAGTGATCAGGTTAGGGACATGCACGACCGCATCCCCCATGGGAACACAGGTATCAATCAAAATATCGGCGATATCAATCAGTTTGGAACCCGATGAGTGCTTATGTGGGGTCATCTTACAATTTTCTACCGCGGTGATCGCAATGACTTTCATCCCGCGCTTTTTAGCTCCCATCGCCATTTCGACGACGACATTCCCGACGCCACTGGTTGAGAATAACAAAAAGACATCTTGCGGTTTAAATATGAAGTTATTGAGAATTTGTTCTGCCAGTCCTTCTACGTTTTCGATAAACATGGCCTGGCGTTGACCATTAGCCCCAACGACTTGATTGTGGAAGGTCATCGACAGTTCGACGATCGTGTGGAATCCCGGGAAACTGCCATAACGCGGGAACACTTCTTCAACGGCCATGCGTGAGTGACCTGATCCATAGACATGAACTAAGCCCTCATTGGCAATACAATTGGCGAAAATTTGGGAGACCTGCTCAATGGTTTCCATTTGAGAAGTCGTGATGTCTTTCATGATTTTATAAGATGCGGATAAGTATTCGTTATATACGGTGCTCATAAATACTCCTTTCGAGAATTAATTGAACTTAACTATCATTTTCAATCATATTCTATCATTTTCTATCATTAAAGTCATCCGTTTAACCCTAAAGAAAAACCTTCTTGCGAAGGTTAAACTTTGACAACTTCAGAGTATTCGATATCAAAGGTTTCAACGGTAGCCTTTAGGATGCGTTGATCCTCAGTCGGACGATCACGGAAACTTTTTACTTTAACGATCCGATCAGCCTCTTCCATTCCGGAAATAACCTGTCCAAAAGATGCGTACTGGCCATCCAGATGTGGTGAATCCGCGACCATCAAGAAAAACTGTGATCCGGCACTGTTGGGCAGTGAGGAACGAGCCATCGAGATGATGCCACGTTTGTGTTTAAGTTCGTTTTTAAATCCATTGGATGTAAATTCTCCCGCTATAGAATATCCGGGATTACCCATCCCGGTACCCGTCGGACATCCGCCTTGAATCATAAATCCGGGAATAACGCGATGGAAAATAAGTCCATCATAATAGCTCTTGGATACAAGGGAAATAAAATTGTTGACGGTATTTGGTGCCACTTCGGGGAAAAGTTCGATCTTGATTTCATTGCCATTTTCCATGGTCAATGTGATGATAGGGTTCATAAGTTCTCCTTCTATAGAAAGGCACAATCGATGACTGTGCCAGCAAGCTTATTCTGTGATAGGCTCAAACATGTCTTTGCTTACGCCGCAAAGTGGGCACATCCAATCATCAGGAATATCCTCAAACGATGTTCCCGGAGCAATTCCGCTATCCGGATCGCCGATAGCCGGGTCATAGATGTATTCACATGCTAAACATTGATATTTCATTTTATTTGTTCCTTTCTTATTTTATATCTAAAGTATATCAAATCCCAACATCTTTTCAATGACATTCGGACAAATTAGTCGCTTGCAACTTCAGCTTGAACGATTTCAGGTTCTTTGGGTTGTTTATATAAGACAATTTTATGACTGCGATGCAATCCGTTGAGAATGGCTAAAGTGATCGGGAAACCAAACAGTCCCGCAACGCCGAAGAGTTGAACACCAATATACATGGCAAACAAGGTCAACAACGGATGTAATCCGACTTGATCACCAATGATCTTCGGTTCGATGATATTTCGGATGACGGTAACGACTAGATAAATGATCAATAAACCAAGACCTAAACTTGAATTACCTTCTAAAAAGGTAAGGATCATCCAAGGTATCATGACACCGCCGGTACCAGCTATCGGTAAGATATCGAAAATCGCAATCAAAAATGCAACGACGATCGCTGATTCAATTCCCAAGATCGAAAATCCAATCGTCAGTTCCACAAATGTGATGGACATGATCATCAAATATGACTTCGCATATTTATGAAGAGTTGACACCAGAAATAGCTGTGCTTCTATAAGCAGACTGCGCTTGTTAGGCGAAACTTGATCTAGCAAAAAATTTACGATCAGTTGGTAATCCATGGCAATAAAGAAAGAGGAAATGACGGTCAATAAGAATCCGACCAGAAACATCGGAACTTTGGAAGCAAAACCTGTGATAAATCCTACGCTTCCCACAGAAATGGACGTGATTAAATTGCCCAATGATTCAAGAATTTGTTGGGAGTAGATGCGGACTTGTTGGACTAGCATCGGATCAATCTGTGAAGCGATTTGCTCCAGATTTATCAACGCATTTGAAAGCCAGGGAACAAGTACATTATTGTACAACTCAGGGATTCCCAAAAAGAAGTCTTTGAGATACAAGAATACTTCAATACCCAAGAATATCGTAATCGTCAGTAATATCAAATAAAAAAATCCGATAACGACCAAAGCAGAAAGCTTATTGGGAAGTTTGAGCTTATTGGTTACTGAACGGATAAGCGGTTTAAAAGCAAAGGCAATAATAAAACCCAAAACAAATGGAAATATGAGCGGAATGAAATATTTGAATGTAACATAAATCAAAGCTAACATGACAATTACATACGCGGCTTCAATTAAAAATTTTTGTTTGCGTTTTATGTCCATAATTCCTCCCTAAAGGCAATATCAGTATATCATAATATAGGGGCTTGATTGAATATTGTCGGTTAAAACCGTATAATGTAAGTAGGAAATAATACGTTGGGGGCGATCAGAATGACGAAAAAAGTATTATTAATCGTAAATCCTAAAGCCGGTAAACTTAAGTCGCGTAGTCGCCTTTTTTCCTTAGTTAAACAGATCTCGCTTCGTGCTGATGTGTGTAACATGGTAATGACCCGACGACCGTCGGATGCTACGACATTGGTTGAGAAAAATCATAGCAAATATGACATTATCGCCTGTTTAGGTGGTGATGGTACATTGAATGAAGTCATTACCGGCATTATGAATGTAAACTCAGATGTTTCTTTGGGATTCATTCCAGCTGGAACCACCAACGATTTTGCACGTAGTCATCATATGGTGCGCAATATTCGTCAATCAGCTGAAGATATCATGACCGGCGAAGTGCATCCTTTGGACATCGGACAGTTTGAAAACAGTTACTTTAGCTATATTGCATCGATTGGTGCTTTTACCGCTGTTTCATATAAAACTCCGCAATTAGCAAAAAATGCCTTGGGATATGGGGCTTACTTACTTTACTCGTTGAATCACTTTACATCTTTGCGAAAACATCGTGTGACAATCAAAATTGACGGAGAATCAGTAACAGAAGATGTCATTTTCTTAGCCATTACCAATTCTACATCGGTTGCCGGTATGCTAAGATATCCAAAAGAAAAAGTCAAAACCGACGATGGACTACTAGAGTTGTTAATTATTCGCTATCCAAAGAATGTATTACAGTGGTTGGAAATCGTTATCGAATTGGCAAAAGGCAATTATCAGCATCCGTTGATTGAAATGCGTTCCGTAACTTCCTTGAGTATCGAATCATCAGAAGCTTTGAATTGGTGTCTGGATGGAGAATTCGGAGGAGCCTATAAAAAAGCTCACATCGAATGTCTGCCAAAGAGAATCAATTTGATTCTAAGTAAAACAACTCAATAACCCACCAGTTCTGCACCGCCATACTCGCTGAGGTAGGTTTTTCCTTGATAACTTACTGTTATTTTTGCACCTAGTCCTTCTTTGATCACACCACTCATAGCACCGTACTGCGGTGCTTTTAATTCACCGCTATCATCAAAGTGGACAACAACTTTACACAAATCGCCCCCTTTTTTCAGTTCAAATGAGAAACCGCCATCAAACTTTTGAATGTTTCTATCTCTATATCCGTTGTATGTCGCAAAGCGGTGTTCTTTTCCATCAATAATCAAATTGGCAATAACTCCGTTGAACGAACATCCAAGAAACGGTACTTTAGCGACACTGGCCATCAAACAAACGGAGGGATCGTCAAAATGATTGGCCTGTACCCAGAGGTATCGTTTGGGAAAAGACGTCCCCCAATCTTTCTCGATGTAACCCCGGTCGTTTTGAAACTGCCATGATTTTCCGTTGACGTTTATCTGTCCGTTGACAGAGTGGTCCATACTGATGACGCCATGGTTACATTCCATATTGGGAATATAAGTAAATGGTCCCATGATGGATGGCGAATAAAGTGAAGTTTCGATGATTTTGAATGTGCCATAGTTTAAGTCACCTTTGACAGACAGTTTATCATCTTGAAGATTCATTGATATTCCATCTTTTTTGAATATATTGTTCGCAATACGAACCGTAAATGGTTCATCCAGAGCTGAAAACTCTTTAATGTCAAAGCGGAAATAATGCGTTTCGATTTTAGGTGCGATGATTACCTGAATAAAAGCATGCTCATCCCCTTTTATTAAGCTGACGCCAGGTATAAAGCTAATGGTCTGTTGATGTTTTTCACATACCTGCTTAAAATACCATCCTTCAAAATAGTGGTCCATTTTCATATTTCCTTGAAATAAAATCGGTTTCTTCATCGGATTTTCCTCCGTCTTATTCCATTATTATACCTTAGTTATTTTTATCTGTGCTATAATATACTCAGTTAAAGGGGGTGCTTTTATGGCCTATCATGATCCTGACACTCAATTATATCGCAGTAAAGATGGCGCTGTTTTGGGCGGCGTTTGTTCCGGAATTTCAGAGCGCTTTAAAATTGATGTCTCTTTGGTTCGAATCTTATTTTTGTTGGCACTTTTTGGTGTTACCATAGGATTTTGGATTTATGTAGTTCTTTGGATTGTCTTACCTGAAAAATCAGCAGTCAGATAAAAGGAGGATTTTTAATGAAAAAAAGGTATATTTTTCTAACCGTGGCTGGCCTAACGGTTGCGGCTGGGGCTGGAGCTATTGCTTACAACGTAATTACCACGCAGAAGCAGATGAAGGGTTATGACAAGAAAGTCAGTTTTAAAGGCGAAACCGTGAAATTTGAAAATGTGTTTGATTACGCTTCCTATGCGGTCAATTATTCTGGATTGCATGTGGATTTCACGAATGCCACACTTAAGAACAATATGGGTCAATTGGCAATATTCGGTAATTTATCTGGAATTGATATCGTCGTTCCTAAGAATTGGCGAGTCATTGCTAATGGCGTCAATCATGGATCGGGCATCAATAATGGTTGTGCCAATCTTTTGAGTGATGATCAACCGGTTTTATTCATTACCTATAACATGAAACTTTCCGGACTGAACATTCGTGCGGAAGGTGAAGAAGTCATCAAAATCGACGAGCAATAAGTATAAAAGGCCCATAGGCCTTTTAACAGAGATTTTCTTCTTTTAGAGCACTGAGCAACTGGTTCAGTGCTTTTTCTATGGTTGCTCGCGGGGTTGCGATATTGATTCGTTGAAATCCGGAGCCTTCACGTCCGAAAATCACACCATCATTCAACCATAGTTTGGCTTTGGTAAGTAGAAAACTTTTAAGTTCGCGATCTTTCATCCCTAACTCACGAAAATCGACCCACACCAGATACAATCCTTGAGGTTGGATGATTTTTATCTTCGGACAATGTTCTTTGAAAAATCCGTCCATAAACATCAGGTTTTCATGTAGATAATCAACCATTTCATCGACGTAGGCATCGCCATGTTCATAGGCAGCCTGTGTTGCAATCAATCCAAAAGAATGTCCGGCATGAACCGATAAATCATCATAGACTTTATCATACTTTTTCTTAAGTTTTTGATTAAGAATGATGGTGTTCGATAATTTCAATCCGGCTAAATTGAATGTCTTACTTGGGGCAGTCAGGGTAATGACATGATCTTTAAAGTTTTCATTCAAATCAACCAAAATCTGGTGGCGATATGGTTTAAACACAAAGTCCATATGAATTTCATCGGAAACAATCAGAACATTATGTTTAATACATATATCAGCCATCATTGTTAGTTCATCTGTGGTCCATACCCTTCCCACCGGATTATGTGGAGAGCATAGAATAAAAAGTTTGATACTGTTATCAATGATTTGCTTTTCAAAATCAACAAAGTCAATTATATATTGATCATCTTTATATACTAAAGCATTGTTGATAAGCTTGCGTTCTAACGAATTGATAGAATGGGCAAACGGATGATAGACCGGCTTTTGAATCATGACAGCATCGCCTAATTGCGTAAATGCCAATATGCAGGCATGGATTGCGGATACGACACCAGGTGAAGTACTGATCCATTCTTTCAAAATAGTCCATTGATGACGACGTTTCATCCAACCAATGACTGATTGAAAGTATTCATCACTTTCAAAAGCATATCCGTATATCCCGCTGTGAGCTAAGTTGTTCAAGGCTTCTATTACTTCAGGAACTGTTTGAAAGTCCATATCTGCCACCCACATGGGAAGACAGTCATCCGGGATGTTCATTTTGGTATGCCCGTCCCACTTGATGGAATGAGTGTTTTTGCGATCATTGATTTTGTTGAAGTTCATATTTTTTTCTCCTAGTTGAAACGTATGTATTCTTTGTCTTTATCGAGCATTCGGTCAAACTCACGATAAATGATTTCGTCCGGTAAGGCAAAGATGACCTTTCGAATGTTTTTATTCACTTTCTGATACTGATTGACGGCCATTAAGGCTGTTTTGCTGCCAATGCCCAAAGGAACCTGGAAGATTCCCATACCCAAGGCTGGAAAGGCGATAGATGTGATACCCAATGAATCTGCAAGTTTCAGACTGTTGATATAACAGCCAAAAAGCAAGGTTTCTTTATCGGGAGGATTGTCGTACCAACGTGGCGCAACCGTGTGTATGATGTGTTTGAATCCAGTCTTATAGCCTTTGGTCACAACGGCTTCTCCGGATTTGCAACCGCCAAAACCAAAGAGTTCTTCATCAAGCAGTATCCCAGCCGCTTTATGGATGACACCACAAACCCCGCCACCACGCATCAAATCTTCATTGGCCGCATTGACGATAACTTCGACCGGACAATCCAAAATACTGCATTTTGTTATTTCCAGTTTTATTTCCATGCTACTCCCCTTTTTTTATATAAGTTAGAACGATTATCCCATCTTCACAAATGATTTCCTTAAGGTTTAGTTTAACACGGTTTTCATCGGGATGAAACAGGGGAATGCCCTTTCCCAAGATGATTGGAATGATGCCAATAGCATACTCATCGATAATTTCTCTGAGTTGTGAAACCAATATTCCACCACCAAAAATATAGATTTTTTTGGTTTTCTTTATTTCGAGAAGTTTCGATAGGATATCTTCGTTAAGAAAAGTTACGGTATCATCTTCGATTTGCCGTGAAGTAATCACCACAACTTCTTTATGCAAAAATTCTTTATGCATATTCAAATCATAGCAGTTTCTACCCATCACAACTACATCGACATCGTACATAAAAGATTCAAAGTCCCACTTTTTCTCAGTATCATTTACTTTATTTCCATCACCCATAATCCAATCATAGCCTCCCTGTTCATCTGCGATGTAACCATCCAAACTCATAGCCAAGGTGCATTTAATCTTCATTTCCATTAGACCTCCCTGTATCAAGTTATTATAGTAACCTGTTAAAAAAGAGCGGAAATTCCGCTCTACATCATTTTCTCAGCTTTTGGTTCTACAATTAATAAAGTAACAGGTCCTTCAATAAGCAGTTTTTCTTCTTTTGGTAAAGCAATGAAACTGTCACCTTTATTAATGATGTTATTGTTAATTTTGCCATTGCCCTCAATGACACTGATAATCATAAATACATCGCTTAAATCCATCGTCAGTTCATCGATAACTTCGTATTTACGCATCTGGAAATACTCGTTTTTAACTAAGTAAGTAACATTGTTTTTGCCAATGGCGATCGGTTCTGTTTTGATTGAATCAGGTTTAGATGGCGACGTCGTAACTTCCATAGCTTTACGCAAATGTAATTCACGTTTGTTTCCTTTGGCATCGGTACGATCGTAATCATAAACTCGGTAAGTCACATTGGAGTTTTCCTGTGCCTCATACAGTAAAGTTCCTTCACAGATGGCATGAATGGTTCCGGCGGATACATCGAAACAATCACCTTTATTGACGGTCAGATTTCTAAATAGCGTATCATAGTTTCCGGATAGTAAGTGAGCATTAAATTCTTCACTGGTGCGGGCATGATGACCCATGACCATCCGGGTATCCGGTTGACAGTCCAGGACATACCAACTCTCCGATTTTCCCAGTGAGTCTTCCACTCTGCGAGCATACTCATCATCGGGATGCACTTGAACGCTTAAGTCTTTATTGGCATCGATGATTTTGACCATGATTGGAAATTCTTCGTTTTTACCCGGTCCGAAATACGATCGAATCATTTTATACAGCTGACTCAGTGGAACATTAGCCGCATCACCGTTTTCGACGATAGATTCCCCTTGTGGGTGAGCACTGATAATCCAGGCTTCTCCGGTTTTATCTGAGGGAATATCGAAGCCAAATTCGGTTTTCAGGCGGTTTCCGCCCCAAATCATTTCTTTAAACGTCGGTTTAAATTTGAACCAGGTTTGCATAGCATTTCCTCCGCATCATTCTAAAACAATTTTACCATCTTTCTTATAGACACGCACAGAAAACGGCTTTTCTTCAATCGCTTTATAGTCATGTCCGGCTAGTTTTGGCCAACAAGCCCCAACTTTAAAGTCTGTACTGCCGGTATTGATGAGTCGGTGAGCGTATTGTCCGTCGATATAATGAATCGATCCTTCAAATACTTCCTCCGCAAATATCTCGTCACCACGCATAAACATTAATAATCCGCGCCCTCCAAGTCCAAAATAGATCTCCGGTTGACTCTGCTGGGCATGATAATGTCCGCGGGTCATGTTACATTCTTGGGCGACAGTTATCGGATGCATGATGGTCAATCCCCAAAGAAGAGATTTATCATCTTGATCAAAAAGCGAATAGACTTCGTACATTGCAGTATCTAAAGAAAGATTCTCATCCGTATTCTTATAAATGTGAACGACATCTTTATATGGTTTGATATAGTGAGATACATTCTCACCTTCGATCACTCCGGTAAGATACGCTTGAATATTTTTAGGTTTTCTGATTTCCATTTTTGCCTCCTATGGGATAAAGTTTTCCCAAAGATCCTCAACTAAACTCGGATTGGGAATAAAGTCAAAACGAGTGGGATCATCCTGAAATTGTTCATACAGTGATTTAGAATAATCTAAGTCGAATTCTGTATATTTCCTGGGGCTCTTACGAATGATATCCACTTGATGGTAATGTGGATTGGGGATGAAGTCGATGTCGGAACCATTGACAATGGGATAATAGGCCAAACCGCGATGCTCTTTTACTTCTTTATAATCAAAACCATAGTCCCGTACACACCAAGCCCCAAAGGCCATTGGCTGTTCAATATCAGCGTTGACCGTATAGTGAGCCCATTCCGGTGGTACCAGGATGACATCCCCCACCTTGCCCTCAATAGCAAAGATACGGCCGGGATGATCGGTGGCTTTTTCTTGCATAAATACGATAGCCTTGCCATGCCAGATTTCATAAAGTTCACCGGTCGAACATTGACACGATGGGGATTGAAAGTGGATGTGCCCTTGAGAACGGACAGGTTCATCTCCAACTTGACCTTTATTATAGAGGCAAGCTCCGTATAGTAGATTCTGTTTAATAAGCATTTCTTTGTCTTGATTCATTCCCACATCCATTGCGATGCTATAGAGGATATCGGGACCGCTTGCTTGAGGGTCGCGCAAAGTCGCACGGACATCGTCCAAATGACGCTTCTCGGTTTTCGGTCCAAAGTTATCTTGGTTATAAATGAATTCCATTGATTCAAGATCAAAGGTGAGGTCCATTCCATTGTTGATCATAGTTGCCTTCTTTCTATCAAAAAACTGCATAACTTTCCAAATTCTATCAGTATTATAGCATATTTACCTAGATGGTATAGTTTAATGAGAATATAAATTTATACCAAATCATCGAGAACTGCTGTATAACGATATAGTTCTTTTTGATAAAGTTCATCAAAAAAAGCCGTAATTCTACGGCTAGTGTATTTTATCGGATTAATTTCTGAACTTGTTTGATATCACGCTTACGCTCTACGATTGGTGTTTGATTATCTTTATACACAGGATGTACCTGATCAAAGGTCGGTTGACCTTCTTTTTTATACAAAATACCTAATGCATACTTCTCATCACTTATTGCCATATCCATCGCTTTCTTAAAATCTGAGGGATCATGACTTTCATCGAGCCAGTATGTGTTGTTTTTATACCAGGCAAACGTGTTAATCTTATTGAACGTCGGACACGGATGGAAGATGTCTACCAATGCATAACCTTCGTGTTGAATGGCTGCTTTGATAAGATCTTTGGTCCGCTCGGTATCACCGGTAAATGCTCGGGCAACGAAGGTTGCGCCAAGAGCCAGTGCCAAGGCGATCGGATTTAGTGGTTCATTATAAACTCCACTGACCTGAACATTGGTTTCCATGCCTTTTTGTGAGGTAGGTGAGGCTTGACCTTTGGTCAAACCGTAGACCATATTGTTGTGGACGATGTGAGCAATATTCGGATTGCGGCGAATGTTGTGTAACAAGTGATTTCCGCCCTCACCATACATATCCCCATCCCCACCTTCCGCGATTACGGTGAGTTTTGGGTTTACGGATTGGATGGCTTGCGCCACACTTAAACCACGACCATGCAAACCATTGAAATAGTTGGCATCGATGTATTGGGGCATTTTGGCTGCTTGACCGATTCCGGATGAGAATACTACTTGTGTCGGATCGAGATCCAGTTCTTTAAGAGCTTTGATTAAGCCGTTGCGCAATGGAAAGTTACCGCACCCCGGGCACCAAGCGATATCTATTTCGCGATCAAATTCAAATTTACTCATTTCAGCACCTCCTTGACCTTTGTTTCAACTTCTTCGATATGGAACGGTTCTCCATTGTACTTAAGAATCCGACTGTCGATTTTTACATCCAATTCTAATTTTAAGATGTTAGCAAATTGTCCGGTTGCGTTATTCTCTAAAACGATGACATTTTTACCTTTAAAATGCTCTTTTAGAGATAGTGGCAACGGGAATGGTTGCTTGACGTACATCATCGCAACATCCAAACCGGATGTCTCAACGAGTTCTTTAAGTACACCATACGTTGATCCCCAACCGACGACCAAGTTCTTGCTGTCTTTATTTCCAAGGAAATCAGGTTCTATATAATCTTCCAATAGTAATTCCCGTTTTGCTAAGCGTTTTTCGTGCATGCGGACGCGAACATCGAAATCTTCGGTGATTTGTCCTTCTTCATCATGTTCATCACTGTCAACTTTAACAAATCCTTCCCCAAATCCTGGAACTCCACGTGGGGAAATCGTAGTATCCCAGTTATAACGTTTATAACCTTTTTCGGTGGTGACCATGAAAGTTTCTAAGTATTTATCAGATAATTCGAAAGGTTCCATTTGGCTCATCGATTCCAGCCAATATTGATCAGAGAGGATAAAGACGGGAACTTGATATTTATCCGCTAGCCAGAAAGCTTGTTGAGCCAGGTTGATACCGTCTTCCGTCTTACCAGGTGCCAGTACGATTCTTGGAAATTCACCGTGTCCGGCATATACGACTAAATTAAGGTCGCCTTGTTCAGTTCGAGTAGGAAGACCGGTAGCCGGTCCAGGTCGTTGTGCGACGTGGATGACTGCTGGATTTTCGGTAATACCGGCCAGAGATACAGCTTCTGTCATTAATGCAAATCCACCCCCTGAGGTGGTGACAATTCCGCGAGCACCGGCATACCATGCGCCAATAGTCATATTGAGGGCAGCGATTTCATCTTCAGCTTGTTCGGCCAATACACCAAATTCTTCACCTTTGGATGACAAAAAGCTTAGCAGACTGGTACCTGGTGACATCGGATAGGAAGCGATATAATTGACACCGCCAGCTAAAGCACCGATTCCTAAAGATTTGTTTCCGTCCATAATGACATATGATTTGTTATCAGTGCGCTTTTTAATCGGTGTTTTAACGATAAAGGGCTCACCTAAGCTGTAGCCGATATCATAAGCATTGATGTTATCTTGTATGACTTTTTCACCACGGCTTTCAAACCGCGATGTAATCAAGTCGTGTCCGACTTTCTTACTTAAATCAAGCATTCCGGCAATGTATCCAAATAGTATCGTGTTGGCGTACAGCTTACTACCGGCCTGTTTGGCAAGTGAGGACAAGTCGAAGGTCGTTAAATCAACGCCGTACTTCGCTTTCTCTTCATCACTTAAATGTCCTGCTTCACCAAAAACAACGGTTTCGCTATCGACACGTTTAGCCAGTCGATAGAAGGAGTGATTGTTCAATAAGAATAAGTAATCAATGGTATAGCGCAAGGCGTATACCGGTGAGGAAGCTACACGGATCTCGACGGAGTTGTTTCCGCCGCGTACCCGCGACATAACTTCTTTGGAAGTGAAGACATAGTATTCGTTTGATAAGGCTTCTACCAAGAATTCTTCGATGGTTTGTAAACCTTGACCTGCTTCACCGGAGAGTACAATGGATAGTGATTCTCTCATAAGGAGATCTCCTTTCTGAAATTAACTCTTTTGGGCTTAATTTCAACATAAAAGTATGCTTATTCATTGGGATATGAATATTTGTTATTTATGATTGACAACCTAAGTATAACAATTCAATTATCAGTTTCAACCGATATGCCTATCATAAAATATTTTTGAATCAAATAAAAAACGGGATAACTGAGATCCCTTTTTTCTACTTTTTAAGGAATCCGCCGAGTAGTTTTGAGACATCGTCCATGATGTCACCATCTCCGTCGGTGTCCAATAGTTTAGTGGCCATACCGAGAGTATCTATATTAGAACCTGATCCTAAAAACTCGGTAATCATGGGTAGCATTGAGGCAAGCCCAGAAGCATCTACTCCTTTTTGGTTCTTTTCTTTTCCCAACGCACCTAATAAGACCGGAGCCAGTTGAGCGAGCAGTTTTTCCACTTGATTTTCAGACATGCCGGTTGAAGCAGCTAAATTTTTCTCTACTTTTTGAGTTTTTTGGTTAAAGACATGACCAAGAATCTTCTTTCCGTCATTTATATCTGCTCCTTTGAGAAATCCGAGAACATCATCCAGGGGGTCTTCTTTATGTTGATCTAAAGCTTTGGCTAAAGATGCGGCACCCTGTGGAGTTTGAGCATTTTTGGTCATGGCTTGCATAAGCATCGGCAATCCCAGTGCAACGGCCTTTCGTACTTGATCAGAGTCCCCACCAACAGACTTTGTCAATTGGTTGACAGTTTGTTTTTCTTGTAGCGAATTAAGTATCGATAAAATATCCATGATTAATCCCTCCTGTTTAAGTTCATTATACTCTGATTTCTTTTAAACAACAAAAAAGCGAGCACTTTCATGCTCGCGTGTACTTTATAGATAGAGTAATGGGTTAACGGCTACTCCGTTTTTTGTGACTCTAAAGTCTAGATGATTGCCGGTGCTATACCCAGTGGAACCTACTCCGCCAAGTTTTTGTCCGACCGCGACCGTCTGTCCGACTTTAACTGAAATGCTGGATAAGTGTAAATATTGAGTTCTTAGTCCACCACCATGATCAATAACAACATAATTACCCGTCATATTTCCCCAACCAGCGGTAACTACTTTGCCATTGGTATATGCATATACCGGTGTTCCGCGAGGAGCTGCAATATCGATACCGCTATGGAACTTACGAGCACCGGAAATTGGGTCTTTGCGATATCCAAATCCGCTGGTCAACCTCCCTGAGACAACCCCGAAGTTCATTGAGTTACTACGTGTTAATGTCCGTTTAGTTCCGACTCGAACGACACGAGTAACCGGTTCGACCAAGATTTCTTCATTTAGAACTTCAACTACGGTCGGATAACCGTTTTTCATCGTAATATCATAGGTTACACGCACCTCACCTTCAATCCCAGCTTTAGTGGTTACACGCTGTGATGCATATAGTGAATTGTCTTGTATGTATTCCGTACCAAATTCAACAGGTTCAATCAATGTATTTTGGAATCGGACGGTTATGTCTAATTTTGGGTTCGCAGGTTCAAACATGATTTTATTCCCAGGCCATATCCGCTCTGGGTTCATGTCAGGATTAAACTCAATAAGTTTAGATAAGGAGATATCACTTTCAGCTGCAATTTTCCAGAAGCTGTCACCGGATACTACGGTATAATACACGGCTTCATCTTCATTCTCATTGATCATCGCTTCTGCCTCTTTAACCGAAACAGACACTTCGTCTTCAAGTTCGATTTCAGTGATTAAAATATCTTGATCAAAATCGACACTTCGAATTTTCGCATTTTCATCTATGTTTCTTAAGTATTTATTCTTATATACTTCGAGCATGCGGTGAATTTCTTCTTTACTTTCAAGAACAAACCAGACTTCACCATCAACCTTAAACTCATATCCAATCGTTGGTTCAGGTAAGAGCTGATTTAAAACATTGGTCATACTTAAGAGTAACCCTAAAGTAACGGTCAAGGCAATAATAATCAGCTTATCGTATTTATAAATAAATTTCATTGGTACTCCTTAGGTAGACGTCAATTTCTAACATCATATTAGCATATTTTATGTCAACTAACGTATAATTTTTGACGAGTTATGTTATATAAATCATCTGACACATTGTAACAAAGTTTGAAGTTGGTGTCTACAAAAGTAAAGTGAAAGTTTCAAAGATGAATGAAGTTTCACAAACTTGTGGAATTTCACATCTTTTGTATAGAACAGTCTATGGACTTCTGATAAAATAGATATCAGAGAGTATCTCGTTGACGCAGATCTACAGAGAACTCGCGGATTTCGTCGGATTATGAAATGGCAGTTTATTGTCGAGGAGGAAAAATGGATTTACTATTTGTTGGAGTAATTGTTATTGGCATTGTAGCTTTGCTCTTTGCGGTTTATCTCAGTTATACGGTTGTGTCAGCTGAAGAAGGGAACCCAAGGATGCAAGAAATTGCAGGATTTATCCATAATGGAGCCATGGCGTTTCTCAAAAGCGAGTACAAGTACCTGAGCATATTTGCGGCTTTAGTTACGGTTACTTTGGTTTTTGCTATAAACATTGAGACAGCTGTGGCTTTTGTTTTAGGCGCAATGCTATCTATGTTGGCTGGGTTCTTCGGAATGAAGATTGCAACTCAGGCTAATGTCAAGACAGCTCAAGCGGCTAGAACGAGTCAAAAGAAAGCTTTGACCATAGCCTTTTCAGGCGGTGCAGTCATGGGGATGGCTGTGGTTGGTCTTGGTATTGTCGGTCTTGGCGTATTATTAATGCTTTTTAGCGGTAATGTGTTAAATATGACCGGGTTTGGTTTAGGTGCTTCTTCCATCGCTTTGTTTGCGCGTGTCGGTGGTGGTATTTATACTAAAGCAGCGGATGTCGGTGCGGATTTAGTCGGTAAGATGGAAGCAGGAATTCCGGAGGATGATCCACGTAATCCAGCGGTTATCGCGGACAATGTCGGTGATAATGTCGGTGATGTTGCCGGAATGGGTGCTGACTTATTTGAATCTTATGTCGGTTCGATTATTTCGGCTATTACATTAGGATCCATTGTGTTTGGTCGTAATGGCGCTTTATTCCCACTGGTCTTAGCAGCAATCGGTATCGTTTCTTCTATCCTAGGCATCATAATCGTTCGTGCCTCCCATAATCCCAATGCTCAGCGCGTATTGAACATGGGTACATATGCGGCGGGTATATTCGTATTGATTGCTACTTGGATATTAAGTGATATGGTATTTGGTAACTCACTGGCTTTCTATCCGGTTGCGGCTGGGTTACTGGTTGGGGTTTTGATTGGATTAACTACTGAGTTATTTACTTCCGCGGAGTTTGCGCGGGTTCAACGAATCGCTTATGAGTCAATGTCTGGCTCAGCGACAAATATTATCGCAGGTTTAGGTGAAGGTATGTTCTCCACGATGCCCCCGACAATTTTCATTGTTATTGGAATCATCGTTTCTTATTATGTCATGGGTGGAGCACAAAATCCGACGATGGGGTTATATGGAATTGCCTTATCTGCCGTGGGAATGTTGTCAACAACAGGGATTACCGTTGCGGTCGATGCTTATGGGCCGATTGCGGATAATGCCGGTGGTATCGCTCAGATGGCAGATTTACCTCCGGAAGTAAGAGAAATCACGGATAAGTTGGATTCGGTTGGCAATACGACAGCTGCAATCGGTAAGGGCTTTGCGATTGGCTCCGCTGCGCTGACGTCGTTAGCACTCTTTGCGGCTTACGCTGAAGCTGTCAAAATGACAAGTATCAATCTGTTAAATCCTTTAAGTTTGATTGGTTTGATGATTGGCGGTATGTTGCCATTTATGTTCAGTGCTTTAACGCTTAAATCAGTTTCTAAAGCAGCTAATGAAATGGTTATTGAGGTTCGTCGTCAGTTCAAGGAAATTCCGGGAATCATGGAAGGAACCACGTTACCCGATTATGAGAAGTGTGTTCAAATATCAACGAAAGCTGCACTTAAAGAAATGGTTTTGCCGGGGATATTGGCCATTGTTTTACCGATTTTAGTTGGACTACTGTTTGGGGTTGAAACGTTGGGTGGGATGATTGCCGGAACGATTACAACCGGGGTCTTGCTTGCTATTATGATGTCAAATGCCGGTGGTGCTTGGGATAATGCGAAAAAGTATATTGAATCCGGTGTACATGGTGGTAAGGGCAGTTTTGCTCATAATGCTGGTATTGTCGGGGATACGGTTGGAGATCCCTTTAAGGATACTGCCGGTCCGGCGATGAACATTTTGATTAAACTGATGTCGATCGTTGCCTTAGTATTTGCTCCACTAATTCTTCAATATGGTTCAATCGTATTTAAAATATTGGGGATTGAGTAATCAAATCTGCTTATAAAAGTCAAAGACGACCGAATCGGTCGTCTTTTTTAGAAATAAGTATCAAAATCCATGCTTAGTTCATCAGATAGTTCTTTCATTTCGATCAGTGTTCTCTCATGGATGACTATCCCCTGCACTTTGCGATGGTTAAACATCTCTGCCTCTTTTTCTCCGTGAGTATATATTCGATCGTGATCATTTGCTTTATGAGAACTTCGGATTTCCTCTAGGTAATTTTCAAGGTGTTTTTGAATAGTCATCGGGTCACCGAAGATTTTTGGGTCAACAACCGCGAAGAAATGGCATACACCAGCCGTGCTTTTTTCTTTTTCAATGTGATTGGAAGTTGTTCCTAATGAGATGATTGAGGATAATATTTCGACGACCATGGAGAATCCATAGCCTTTGTGTCCCCCGAATTCCTCACTTCCTCCACCTAGGGGATGTAATCCTGACTTGCCGCTAAAAACACTTTTTAGCACTTCTGCGGGATCATGTTCATCGATGCCATCCGAATTCAAGCCCCACCCAAGGGGAATGGGTTTATCTAGTTTGTTATAAATTTCGATCTTTCCTACAGATACAACGGAAGTTGCACTGTCAAAAAGGAAGGGTTGAGGGCTTGCGGGAAAACTGAAAGCAATTGGATTTGTTCCTAACATTGGAGTTTTTGAAAAGGTCGGAACAACGGCGGCCAATGAGTTGGTCATGGAGATTCCAATCAGTCCTTCATTACTTGCCATTAAGGAGTAATATCCTGCGATTCCATAATGATTAGAGTTGCGAACGGTAACCAATCCGACGCCGAAAGTCTTAGCTTTCTCAATTGCAACCTTCATTGCAACGTTAGATACCAACTGACCCATGCCTTTCCTTCCATCGATTACCGCGGATACAGGGGTTTCCATGATGATTTCTGGTTGAGCAGAAATGTCGATATAACCTGCTTTTATGTGTTGATAATACATTTTGATGCGGTTTATGCCATGGGAGTCAATACCAAAGAGATCGGATAACAAAAGCACGTCTGTAATAATTGTGCTATCCCCTCTATTGAAGCCAAGTCTGAAGAAGGCTTCCTCACAAAACTCTCTTAATTGTTCACTACGTATTATCTTAGAGTTCATCTTTATCACCTCTTTATAGACTTTGACTATTGAATAATGAAATTACATTACCATACACCGCTGCTTTTGTAAAACTAAAATCAAAACCTGCTTTCGCAGGTCTTTCATTCACTTACTGATTTCATTCCCAAGATGATGCCAATGGGTATAAAAATGATCAATCCTAGAATTAAACCAATGTTTGCGCCGAGTTCATATCCGGTTACGCCAAACATGGTTACATTGCTTAAAAAGTTGCCACCGATAAATATGCCAATCATTCCGCCTATAAATATTCCAATCAAACCCCCTAAGACTGCACCCACGATACCCATGAAATCTCGCCTCTTCATTGCATTCCTCCACGGTTCTGGTTACTTTCAGTATAGCACTTTATTTAGGCTCTGCATGACGGTTACGTGAAATGTGCTATTCCCAAGGAAGTTTTTATCTTTAATTTTCCACAAAACTGTTTATATGTTAGAATATAATCAATAACTTGGGGGTACATATGAACGAAAAAAATCAATCTCAGAATAAGATTTCTAGCGAACGTAAAACACTTTTTTACTTAGGTAGAGCTTTGATGGGTGTAGGCCTTGTCCTATTTCTGTCAACATTTGTGATCTTTGCTTTTTTTGATCCATGGGAATTTGGTAATTCTAATCCGATGGGCCCTGGCATCATTGGCTTTATCATGCTTTTTATCGGAACATTAATATCTAATGTCGGTGCTCATGGTAAGGCTGGTTCAGGAATGGTTCTAGATCCTGATCAAGCTCGTGAGGATCTCAAACCGTTCTCTCGTCAGGCCGGTGGTATGTTAAGCGATGCTTTGGAAGCAGCAGAACTTAAAGAGCACTTATCCACAACTAAAGAAGTAATCAAAGTGCGCTGTCGAAGTTGTGGTGAACTTAATGATGAAGATGCTTCATACTGTAAGAAATGCGGAGCAAAAATATAGTTAGAAGTCAGACAACACTAAAAATGACGGGATCCCCGTCATTTTTTAATATGAGATTACGAATTTTCCATGAGACGTGAACTAGTAAGATCAGATTGTTGATTAGAATAGTTTTCATTATAGAAAATATCTGATCTGAAGAAATTTTGACTTTGAGAATATCCAGAGTAAAAATTCATATAGAAACAACTTTTATTATACTTCTACAAGTTAATCCAAATGTTACTCTTGATATGACTTTCAACACATGATTCTATAAACTTCACACCTTTTAGTCCATCTTCCAATGTTGGGAAATATTGATTACTGTCTAGCCCTTTCTTTTCATCAATCAATTTTTTTAAAAAGCCAGTGTAGATGTTAATAAATCCCATGACTGGTGGATTCACTAGTAATGGTTTACGATGGTCAAATTGCCTTACAGAAGCATTTTTTACACCTGGATCACGGTGAATCACCGTTTTCCCATCTAGATAATCAATTTTAACTTCACTAAAGTTTTTCATGCTCCAAAAAATCGTGCCTTTTTCACCTAGAATTTCGACTTCTATGTCATTGTCATGTCCACATGCTGCTTGAGCAACAGTCAAAACCCCGTTGACGCCATTCTCAAATTCCAGTAAAACAGTACCCGTAGTGTCGAGTTCAACTTTGCCTGGTTTGTTAATCAGATTGGCAAGAAGTCTTTTTAAATCACTGTCAAGCAATAAACGTGATATATATTCAAGGTGTGAACCCAAGTCACCAATTGCTCCGGCTTGCCCACTGACAGCTCTTGTGAAACGCCAAGTCTTAATATCGTCAGCAAATATTTCGGCTAATCTCGCGCCTCTGAAATATTTCACTGTAATATAATAGGCTTTTCCGATTTCGTTCGATAGATACAACTCTCTAGCAAGGTGCAGATAAGGAAAACCGCCAAACGTGTACGTTGTTGCACAGGTTAACGAATTTGCGTTTGCGAGTATCACTAATTCTTCCGCTTGTTCTACTGAGGTAGTTAGCGGTTTATCACATACAACAGCAATTCCCTTAGATAGAAATGCTTTACAGATCTCATAGTGGCTTACATTGGGTGTACAAACGATTACGAAATCAATCTTATCTTCTCGAATCGATTCATTTTCAGCCATAGTTTGATAATCTACGTAAATTCGTTCAAAATCAAGATTGTATTGAGAAGCAAAATTGTTGTTTTTTTCCTCGTTTCTTGAAAAACATCCCGAAGTAAGTTCAGCAAGATTCCCAAAAGTAGCTGCGAGGATGTGATTATGTGAAATTCCTCCACCACCGACGAGTCCAAATTTTAGTTTCATACTTTTCTCTCCATCTGTGCTATTACTGCATTTACTATATCAACTGCTTTTAGTTTAAATTTGGCTTGTAAATATTCTGGAGTCCCGACTTCACCAAAATGGTCTTGAATACCTACTCTTGAAAGAAGTGCTGGCGAACCATTTTCAGCCATAACTTCTGCAACAGCAGATCCCAATCCTCCGATAATTGAGTGATTCTCAGCGGTCACCACAACTTTTTTCCCTTGAATAACCTTTCTTACCAGTTCTTTGTCTAATGGTTTGATTGTAAACATATCAACTACAGTTACCGAAAGCGAACTTTTCTCTAATATCTCTTTTGCATCCAAAGCTTCCTTAATCATCTCTCCGATTGCAAATATCACAACATCCTTACCTTCACACAATACAACTCCTTTACCAATTTCAAATGTGCTGCCTGGGGCATAAAGATCTAGAAGCTTTCTGTGTCTAGCAGCACGTACATAGAACATTCCATATTTGCCTGCTATTTCTCTAAGTATCCACTGGAATTGAACCGCATCGGCTGGAGCTAGAACTGTAACATTAGGTATGACACGAGTTAAGGCTAAATCTTCTACAGATGTGTGCGTACCACCATTATAGGATGCCCAAAAACCAGGATCAGAACCGAACACCCTTACATTTGCTTTTTGATAAGCACCGGATAAGTATAGTTGATCAAATAGTCGACGAACAGCAAACGGTGCTAGGGAGTGAACAAATGGTATCTTTCCCGTTAGTGACATACCTGCAGCAGCACTCATCATATTCGCCTCACATATACCCATATTTATACATCTGTCTTTGTGCTTATTATATACACTTGTCATGCCTATCGCTCCAACTAGATCGGCATCACATATGACAACCTCTCCATTTGTTTCAAGCAACTCTAACATTGTGTCCTGATAAACTTTGCTCATCTCAATATTTCTTTGCTCTATTGTTCTTACGATGTTCATTGAGATTTTCCTTTCATTAGCTCTATTTTAGCCTCGAGCTCTTCAATTGCTTTAGTCATCTCATTTATACTTTCACCGATGAGTTTTACATGATGATTACTCATCATGTCCTCGAAATATTTGATGCCTTGCCCCTTAACAGTACTTAGGATT
The DNA here is from genome assembly GCA_927435855.1 of uncultured Erysipelotrichaceae bacterium. Classification (GTDB taxonomy): domain Bacteria; phylum Bacillota_I; class Bacilli_A; order Erysipelotrichales; family Erysipelotrichaceae; genus UBA2227. The sequence goes on along the minus strand of CAKMJZ010000020.1, from coordinate 22,789 downwards.
ATGCAACCGGTTGTATCTTTTTCTTTGCATTCATTAATAGCATCTAATATTTCTTTTTCATTTGATCCATCTGCTCGAACTGCATACAAGCCGAATGCGGCTGCTTTTTCTTTTAGGTCAAACGGATTCAATATTTCAGTAGTAAATCCATCGAGTTGCTTCAAGTTTTCATCAATAAAAATTATTAGATTATTGAGTTTACTATGGGCAGCAAACTGAAAGGCTTCCCAAACTTGACCTTCATTACACTCTCCATCCCCAACGATGCAGAAAACTCGGTTGTCTTTCTTACTGATTTTAAAGGACTTGGCTATTCCAACGGCCATAGAAATGCCTTGTCCTAATGAACCCGTTGTCGTGTCTACTCCGGGCACTTTTAAGCGATCTGGATGAGACGGGAGGTTTGTTCCATTGTCATTAAGCGTATCTAACATTTCCATAGGAAAATAACCTTTTAATGCTAAGGTACTATAGTAAGCCGGCGCTGCATGACCTTTGGACAAAACAAAAAAATCTCTATCCCGCCAGCTTGGTTCTGTCGGTCTTACATTCATTACCTCACCGAAAAGAACAGATAAAGTCTCTACTATTGACAATGATCCTCCTAAATGACCAAATCCTCTGTGTAATAACATTTTGCATGTAGCAAGTCTAATCTCTGCAGAAAATAATTTTAGATTCTGTGTCATTTTATCCCTTTCTAGAAAAAGCAGATTCGCTTTATTCTCTTAAACATATGAAACAACTAAAGCTATATCACTAGGCACACTAAGCAATGAAAGTGTAGTATAGACCGACAAGAATCATCAGTGAATTGACAAGGACTTTAATCATTTCCATGTTCATATTTCTAAATAACTTAATTCCAAAATAGGATCCAACGGCGGTTCCTGCTAACAGTAATGGCGTCATGGATAGAACTTGAGATGTTATTAATCCGTTGGAAAGATTTATTATCGTTTTAAATACTGTACTAACAAGAAAAAATGCTTGAATTGTACCGTTATATTCATTTTTGTCTGTAGTGACTTGAAGGTAATAGATGACCATGGGTGGCCCAGAGAGGTTTGTCAAACCGCCAATAAGCCCACTTACAGAACCAGCAACAAACATACCTCCGATTCCTTTTGAAATCTTAATTTTCTTAAATATAGTAATCGAAGCAATGGTTAGTAATATAAACGTAATACCCAATACTTTTTTAAGAACTTCTTCACTGCCTATATATACTAATTCGGTTCCGATATAGGTTGTTATTATCGAAAAAAGTGCAGGAATAACGAATAGTTTGAAGTTTATGTGTTTGAACTGAAGGAATGTGTAATAAGCAATTGTAAACATGGCAACAAATGCTTGAAGTACGATTGCTTCTTTGATTGGTAAGAAATATGAGTAAATTGTCATACAAACCAAAGAATATCCAAAACCAGTACTTGACTGTAGAAAACCACCAATGGCAGCTGCTGCAATCATGATATAAATTTCCATGCTCAGTTGATCATCCGCATCCGTGTGAGCAATCAAGGTTTCCTGTCAGTGTTTCATCTTTCATACATAAATGAACTGAAGCAGATTTGAATGCCAAAGGTAATGCTAGAATATTGGGTTTATCGCCAACGTATTTCTCCATTGCATCTTTCAATGCCTCTTCAAAAGACACCCTTGTCTTCAGTCCCATTTGTCTAGCAATGCCGGGTTCTTGAGCTCCAACAATATAAATGGCTGCCGTGTGCTTTTCAGCTAAATGTCCGCAACTTATCATGGAAAATCCATGGAAAGGATGAAACGCATTTGAAAAGCGATATTGGCGTATGTATTCTTCGTTGGTTGCAAAGTACTCTCCATATCTATGCATATCAGGTAAAGTGTTCATGTAATCTTTTTGAAACACTTCATACATTTTGCGTGTATACGGCCACAACTCATCATGAAAATAACCATTACATATTGATGAGCAAATAATGACACATTTGTCGCTTAATACTCTTTTGTGTCGGATAACCTGTGCCGATATTGCTTGCATCAGCATGATCGGATTTGTTCCCATTCCATCGCCATAATGAAACGCCAGAGGCATACCAAACAATAACACATCATATTTTTTCTCTGCCCAATGTACATACGTCCGTTTGTCAGCTACTTCCCATGAGACAGATTGCATTTCTTTAGCATAACCCGAAAATACGGCAATTTGACGAGCTTTGGTGTCTAACACCGCATCGCAGCAAAAGAATTTCTTACCCATTTTCTCTTCCATGTGCATAGCGATTTCATCAAACTTCGATCTCATCAGACTGTTTGTACTTACAGGAGTAAAATCCTTCCTATGCATTACATCTGGGACATGGTGTGATGCAATGCTTCGCCAATGAGTAATACCTGTGGCAGCGTGTTTATAGCCTCCTGAGTATCCTCCATAGGGATTCCCTTGTGTATGACCAATCAATATCGCGATATCTGCATCAAAAACATATTTATTCATAATGACTGGATCACCATGAGCAGTTTTTCCTAAGTCGACTAAGTGTTCATAATCTTCACTGTCATGATTAATGATTTGGTTACTGTAGTAAAAATCATCAAACAGATCTTGCCCTAAAACCGCCAGTAATTCTTCCTTTGTGCTACGACGGTGAAGGCCGTTTGAACAAATCAATAATACATCCGACTTCAACACACCTGCTTTATAAAGTTCTTCGAGAACAATTGGTATGGAAACCTTGCGATGCGCAGTTGGTTGCTCCCCACCTTTTACTCGATCCGGGAAGATAACTACTGCTTTTGAACCTTTTTTTACTAGTTTGCTAAGCGGTTCCATTCCTATGGGATTAAGAATTGAATCTTTTGTAGCAGTAAACACATCTTCTAGAAAAGGTGGATCTGAAACAGTTTGCCCTGGAATGAATACATCGGTATACTCCGGCAATTCAGCAGACATAGTGCCATGTCCGTACTCGAAATTTACTTTCATAATTTACTCCTCTCCTATGTATTTCTTAATTATGTCTATACATTCATCGGGATAGAAGCCAAAGTCACCTGTAAATCTGGTTAAACCAATCAAACCACCGTCAATTTCATTGATAGAAGCCAACATTTCTGAATTTTCTAATTTCAACCCGCCTCCGTAAACGACATCACATGGTACATAACTTTTGATAAGTTGTGCGGTCTTCTGAATGTAGTCTCTATCGGGAGGAGTTTTTCCTGGTCCGATAGCCCACACTGGCTCATATGCAATTGTGACTTGGCTTAAGTCAATGTTTTCAAGTCCGACTCTAAGTTGATCACTGATTACCTGTTCTTGATTCTTCATTTCATCCATTGTTTCTCCTACACAAAACAAAATTTTTAGTCCTGCACTGATTGCACACTTGACTTCGGAGTTTAGAATTTTTGAAACAGCAACCATATCTTCAACTCCTGCTGCCATAAGTATACCTGCTTTATCTTTTCGTTCTTCTGTATGACCAATAAGAACATATTGGCATCCTATAGCTTTCATACTGATCGCAGTATGATTGGTTGTGAATGCACCGAAGTTTCCTTTAAAAACTACGTCCTCTCGAAAAACTCCTTGACACCCAACCGCAATAATATCATCATCCTTCTTAGCTTTTGTAGCAGTTATAAGATGTGCTTCAGGAAAGAAAACGACCAACTCCGAGAGGTTTTTTGAATAGTTTGTGCGAAGACCGTCAACAACATTTTTACCGTAATCCAAAATAGAATCTGAAAAACTTATACCCCCGAGTGAACGAGGTATATCAAATCGCTTCAAATTAATAAATATTTTTTTCATCACTTGTCTCCTTCGACAATATCTTTGAATCGCTTGAACGAAGACTGGATTCCATCCGGCTGATCAAATATTGCTGGGTAACCTAATATCAAATAGTCTGCGCCAATCTCTTTTAACAGTTTGCCAATATGCGGTGATATCCCCCCATCAACAAAAATTTCAAAAGCTAATTGTCTATCTTGTTTAATTTTTGCCAGTTCTTTGATTTTTTCGTAAGTTTTCTCGATAAATTTCTGTCCTGCAAATCCAGGTTCAATACTCATAACCAAAACATAATCGATTTCATCAATTATCTCTGACAAAATCGAAACTGGTTCTGATGGATTTAGCACAATTCCTGCTCGCATAGAAAGTTTCTTGATTTTCTGTATCGTTCTGTAGGAGAAGTTTGTAGCATTTACATGAAAAGCCAAAGACTCAATTCCACATTGTTGAAGCCTATCGATATAATCATCAGGGTTGGTAACCATAATGTGAGTATCTAGTTTCATAGATGGGAATCGTTGAGAAATTTGCTTGATAGTATCTAGACTTAAACATAAATTTGGCACGTAATGTCCATCCATAATATCAACATGAAGATTGCGGATGTCAGTACTGATTATTTCTTCAATGTCTTTTTCTAAGTTAAGTTGATTTGCACAGGCAATTGATGGCGTATATTTCATATTTGTCTCCTACTCTGTATTGAAAGGATATGCAACGATGATTTCGCAATTTCCTACGACTGTAAGCGGTTCTACATTAGCCGGAACAAAAATGCCACGGCCTTGAGGCACAATAAACTCTTCACCAGAACATAATAGTTTTGCTTCGTTTTTGAGAGTGATCAAAATGTAATGTCCGTCATACTTCTCAAATAAGTATCTGTTCTTTACCTCAAGTTTATTAACGATAAAACGATCTGTATGTTTATAGGTTACAAAACTTGTAACCGATGCATCTTCATTTTTATATATAGTATTCGGTTTGCATTTGCACTTATTTATGATTTCATTTTCATCATAAGTTGTATAGTTAAAGAAATCCAACATGGCTTCAAATCCTAAACCATAGTGCATCTCTTCATCTGTCAATGTTTTGGTGGAATAATTTCTTTCAACGCGAATCGTGTAGTCACAAGGTTCGTGAACTTCTATAAACAAACATCCACTTCCCATCGCATGTGGCATTCCAGCTTCGATCACATATACTTCTCCAATTTTTACCTCTAGTCGGTGCATACAATTAAGCATACCTTGGATATCTTGCTTATTGAATAGTTCGGTCCATAACTCTTTGGTTACACCTTGTTTAAATCCACAATAAATATAAGGTTTTACCCCATCGATTTCTCTTGTATCGGCTATATACCAAGCTTCAGTCTTTCCTGATTGAAAGTCTAAAAAATGTTTTGCCTTTTGTTGGTCAGGATGGCATTGAATGACTAAACGCACATTACTATCGCCTACTCTACATAAAACTCCTGATTGCTGATTCGTGATATCTGCATACATTTGCCCTAAATAGGCAGTTCGATCACTATTTATTATCGAAAACAGATCTATATAACTACCATCTGGTAATTTTGTTTGACTAATGCCTTTATTTTCTGGCTTGCCTGGTCCTTTATATTCTACTGTTGAGACTATAAACTCTTCAGAAAGAGAACTGTCAGTGGCAGGATTGATTCCTTGCCAGTTGTCCAATAGTTTCCCTCCTGTGTATAGGCGTTCAACACGGTTTAATTCTAAGACTATAGGGATATTGCTTAAATTGATATTGCTCATAGTTCTTTCCTAAATTTTCAAAAAGGAAATCTCCTTTCGTTTAGTGTTTATTAGTAAAATGGCACAGCCATATTTTGGTGATACGACTGTGCCGAGTATTATTGGGTTTTCTTCTAGAATACAGCGTTAGGATCGTAAACATCGTTTACATTTTCTTTTGTGATTTTTAGAGGCTCAAGGAACACATTAGGAGTTTCCAAATTACCGGTCTTAAGGTATTCCAATGCCATATCCAATACAGTTGGGAATTCCATAACACGACGAACGGTTCCATACATTTTTCCATCTATGATTGCTTCAAGAGCATCTTTTTGCCCATCATAACCGATAACGAGAACATCGGTTCTGCCTGCAGCTTGCAAAACTTGAACTGCACCTAAAGCCATTTCATCGTTATGAGCAAAGACTGCTTTAATACTAGGATTGGCTTGTAACATGTTTTCGAAAATATCAACTGCTTGCACACGTTGGAAGTTTGCTACTTGACTAGAAAGAATATTGATTCCTTTGTCCTTGATAGCAGCCAAGAAGCCGTTATTTCTCAAGATTGCTCCAGTATTACCAGCAACCCCTTCTAATACGACGATGTCTCCAGTTCCGATAGCTTCAATCATAATTTCACCTGCGGCAAAGCCACCTGCAAATTCATCATTTAGCACTGAACCGACTTGTACGCTCGTATCCGTCAGAATTCGGTCAAACGGTAAGATTGGAATCCCTTCAGCTTTGATTTCTCGCAACACACCTACCAATGTGGGAGACTGATGAGCAGCAACTAAAATAATATCTGCTCCTTTTACAATCAAATCTTCAAGATCTGCGATTTGTTTTTGTGCATTCAGCTGTCCATCAGTAACGATAACCGTAACTTCCGGATGCTCGGCTGCCCATTTGTCGATAAGGACTTGTCCTGCTTTACGTACTGGGTGACCCATGAAAGGCTGAGAGATACCAATTACATACTTTTCCTCTTCTCCCGGGTCTTCTTGAGCACATGCTGTGAAACCTAATACTAAAGCAAATGATAATAGTAATAATAATAATTTCTTCATCTTTTCCTCCTTTATGATGAATTAGTTTCCTAATTATCTCCTTCGTGGACTACTTATAACGACTGCTGTGATAATGATGATTCCTTGTACAATCTGTTGGAACTGATAAGGTGCATTAATGAGATTTAAAATGTTATTAATGCTGCCGATAATGAAAATACCAATGATAGTGAAGAGAACACTGCCTTTCCCACCACTCATTTTAGTGCCACCTACAACGACGGCTGCGACTACATACATACCCAAAGCGCTGCCTGCTGTTGGATCTCCAGCAACTGATCGACTGAACATGAATATTCCAGCAATTGCCGCCATCATACCACTCAAAACATACGCTACCAATCGAACAGTATTAACATTAACTCCAGAAATATAACTAACTTCTTCATTACCACCGAGTGCAAAGATGTATCTTCCCATTTTTGTTCTAGTTGTAAATAAATATACCGCTAGGTAAAACAGCAGCAATATCACAAACATGGATGGCACAACTAATACCCTGGGTATTAGTGTAATTCTCCACTGTGATATACCGGTTAATAGCGGGTATTTCAATAGTTGCATTCCATCAACAATTACTGTTCTACTGTCAGAAATTAGTAATGCCATCCCGAAACACAAAACTTGCATTCCCATTGTGACGACAAATGATTCTATTTTCCAAAAATTCAAAATAAGACCGTTCACCAATCCTACAAGCATGCCCGATAGTAGTACAATGATAATAATCATTGGTGTACTAACACCTCTTTGCATCAAAACAGCTGTAATAACTGTTGTCATACTTATATTGCCGATGATTGAGAGGTCAATATTTCCTGTTATGATGACAATACTCATTCCCAATGCTGCAAACCCCAAGATTGTGACTTGTCTAAATACATTAAGCATATTCTGCATACGCAGGAAGTCACCATTTGTTAATGTTGTTGCGACAATAAACACTATCATTAAACCGAAGATAGATCCAAATGCTGAAAGATTAATCTTTTTTATAAGTTTCTTCATTTCTATGTTCATATTTCCATCACCCCTTAATATTTCATTGAGAATGTAGCAATTCTCTCTTCAGTCAGTTCATTCTCATTGAGTTCCGTTACAATTTTGCCATGTCTCATTACATATACACGATTACTCAGGCCAATAACTTCGGGCAACTCAGATGAGATAACAATGATCGCTTTGCCTTGTCTTGCTAGAGAGTCCAATATTGTATAAAATTCTTGTTTCGTACCTACATCAATTCCTTTAGTCGGCTCGTCACAAATCAGAATCTTGGAGTTTGTGAGCAACCACTTGCTCAAAATGACTTTTTGTTGATTGCCTCCCGATAGAAATATTGTCTCCTGTTTCGGACTAGGGGTTTTGATGCTTAGTTGTTCAATCGATTTTTTTACTAGTGCGTTGTCCTTCTTAAAATTGATAAGTCCAAATTTGCTAATTTTATCAAGTATTGCAAATGTTATATTCAGCGCAACACTTTGATTTAATATAACACCTGTCGTTTTTCGATCCTCGGTAACAAATCCCAATCCGTGATTGATAGCATCTCTTGGATTTTTTATGTGAACTTCTTTTCCATTAATGAAGACTTTTCCGCTTGTTTTCCTTTTATAGCCGAATAGAGATTCAATCATTTCACTTCTTCCAGAGCCGACCAATCCAGCAAATCCGACAATTTCTCCCTCTCTTACGTTAAAACTGCAATCTGTCACTAGTTTATTCGACAAGTTTTCAACTCTTAGTAGCTCTTCGCCAATTGGTCTGTCTTTGGCTTTAAATGATTTTCCTAATTCACGTCCAATCATCATTGCAATCAGCCGATCAATTGTGACATTTTTAATCTCATCATTGCCAGCGTTGTTTCCATCTTTGAATACATAAACACGATCGCCAATTTCGAAGAGCTCTACAAGTCGGTGTGAGATGTAAATAAAGGACTTCCCTTCTTTTTTGAGGGCATTAATTATTTCGAAGAGTTTCTTCAATTCACTTTCAGTAATTGATGCGGAAGGTTCGTCAAGAATCATGATCCGAGCACCGCGGGAATATGCTTTGGCAATTTCAACCATTTGAGATTGTGAACTGTTCAATGTTGAAACAAGTTTTTTTGGATTAATATCCATATCAAACTGATTAAGGATATTTTTCGCATCACTGTTCAATTTTTTATAATCAATAAAGCCCCCTGGTAAAAGCGGAAATCGGCCAAAGAAGATATTCTCTGCTACTGTTAGGTTTAGAATTAACTTATGCTCTTGATAAACTACACTAAATCCTGCCTTTATCGAATCTTCAGGCTTTTTGAAATGCATAGGTGTTCCATCCAGGATAATCTCGCCAGATTCAGGAATGTATACACCAGATAAGCATTTGATAAGCGTTGACTTCCCAGCGCCATTCTCTCCGACAATACATAATACTTCGCCTTCGTACAGCTCAAGGCTTACATTATTTAGTGCTCTGACCCCAGGGAAATCTTTTGTAATGTTCTTAATCTGTAGAATTGGTTCTTTCATCGAATCACCTCAACTTTCAAAATGTGAGAAGCAACTTCATGTATATGCAGGAGGTCATGTTGATCAGTGATGGTATGATCAACATGAAGTTGCGAAAATGATCTTTTTGGTTTATCTCTTATTCTCAATATCAAACATAGCGTTGATTCTTACATCATGTCTACCCGGACTATACTTTCCAAACAACCAAGCTTCAACGATATCCAAATATTTCTCAAGGCTGACCATCCAAGCCCCAGAGCATAATACATTGGAGTTATTGTGCTCACGACTCATTAAAGCAGGGAAAATATCGTAACAGAGTGCAGCTCTAGCACCTTTTACTTTATTGGCTGACATTGCCATACCTTGCCCAGTACCGCAAATTAACAAGCCCTTGTCAAATTCTCCGCTCACTACTCTACTTGCAACTTCTTCAGCCGCTTGTGGATAATCGCCTTCAAGAGCGCTCCAACATCCAACGTCGGTCACATCATATCCTCTGGCTTTCAATTCTTTGATAGCCAAATTCTTGAAATCATATGCTGCTAAATCGCATCCAATAACTAACTTAAATTGTGTTTGCATAATTTTACCTTTTCGCTTTCGTTCACTTTTTTGTGTTCATGACTTTCTCTAAGTATTCAAATCCAAATGTTGCACATAAATCGGACTGTCCAAAGGGGTTCGCTTCACTGACCAGATATCCGTTGTAACCGATTGAATTTAAAGAGTCAAGTAGCTCATAATAATTCAGATGACCCATTCCCGGAGCCTTTCTGTTGCTATCCGGAATATGAACATGTCTGATTTTATTCCCTGCTCTTTTTATGCTTGATACCATATCGGCATCTTCAATATTCATATGGAAGAAATCTGCAAGAATTTTGAGCCCTTGCACTTCATACTGATCAATAAAATCAATTGCATCATCAAGACTGAAAATCGTATTGACTTCATAGCGGTTAATCGGTTCAAGACAAAGTTCTACTGAATATTGTTTTGCGCCTTCAACCAGAATTTTTAAACTCTCACTTAATCGCTTATAATAATCCCCTAGATTATCTTTTTCAGTAATTCTGCCTCGGATAAAACCAACGGGCATCGTAGGTGCGTCAAGGATTTTGGCTATTTTCATTTGATCGATGTAAGTTTGGATTGATTTCTCTCTTACTTTTGCATCTGTCGATCCAAAATTCACGCCTAATTCTGCCAGGTAGATACAAACGAGCATTGAGACTTTCAACTCATTTTCGTCCAATAACTTCTTAATGGCATAAGCTTTCTCTTCTGATGTCTGATCAATAAACAGATCAACACTTTCGTATCCAATATTGCGGACTTTATGAAATATCTCACTCAGTTTTACCAAATCGGATGTAGCATATACTATTGGTCCGAAATTTGTTTCAAATGTAGCCACCGATAATCCTAATTTTATGTTTTTACTCATTTTCTAGTTCATACCTTTTTTAAGTCATTCATGACTTCAATGTAAAATCCGAATTTCTCTTTAGTATCGTAATATGCCCAACTTTTACCTTTGTTTATACCTACACTTGCTCCACTTTGAATGCGATGAATTCCTTTTGATTCGAAAAATTCATTAACTTCTTGATGGTCATCAATTAAGAATTTCAGGTGATGCAGACCCGGACCTTTATTTTCTTTTAAGTAATCAGTCCAGATATTTTCACCTTCGATTGGTTGAATAACTTCAAATTCGATATTGCCATAATGGAAGAAACAGAATTTTCCCTTATAGTCTCCATCACCTTCATAATATGTTCGTTCACAATTGGGTTCATCGGCTGGTGGGTATTCGGCAATGCGAAATGGTCCCATACCAATAATTTCTTCTAGGTTATTTAATGCAGTATCCAAATTTTCTACGATTAATCCTATTTGGATTAAATTCTTGAATATTTCTTTTGGTTCTCTCATTGTATACCTCCTATAGTTCTAGACCATTTTTGAATAAGCGAATCTTTTCGATGGCTACTTTTTTAATCGCATTTCTTGCATCAGCTAAGACTTGATGTGGTTGAAACGGCATAGGATCTTTGTTTAATGATTCCTTAAGGCTATAGCTCATTGCGTATTTTAGGTCCGTTCCAATATTGAATTTTTTGATGCCTTCGTTAATTGACCGGATACTGACTTCTTCAGGCAAATCGCTACCACCATGCATGACTAGTGGGACATTTACCTTCTTATAAATTTCGACTAACCTGTCAAAATCTATTTTAGGTTTTTTTAGATACTTCCCATGTTGATTACCTATGGAGATTGCCAATGCATCGATTCCAGTTTTTTCGGCGAAATCCTTTGCTAAATCAGGATCAGTTAAACGTTGGTTATAGGTTGCCTCATCATCTTCAACTCCACTAAGAGATCCCAGTTCACCTTCAACAGATAAACCTCTTTCATGAGCTAACTCAACAACTCTTCGTGTGAACTCAACATTCTCATTATAAGGTAAATCAGATCCATCAACCATGACAGATATACCCAATTCAATACAACGTACAATGTTTGACATTTTCTTGCCGTGATCCAGTGTAACCGCTACAGGTACTTTTGCGTTTCTAGCAGCAAATAATGTAATAGTTGATAACATTTCCAGATTAGCAAATTCAAGAATCGGTTCGCCAAGCATTAGAATTACCGGCATATTTTCTGATTCCGCAGCTTGAATTACAGCTTGGGTGTACTCCATATTGTGTACATTAAATGCTCCTACTGCCATCTTTTTCTCTTTGACTAAAGCATACAGTTCTTTTGGAGTTACTAGTGACATAATTATCTCCTCTTATCGGCTTGTTTTGCCTATATTGACATTCATATTTACAATGTTATACTATAGAAAACAACCAAAATAGTCAATGAATGGTGTAGATATCGGTATTTAAGCGCTTACAATAACTAATATCAATCATTTTCAACCAATATCAACCATTAGAAAGAGCAGGAAATTATGACCAATCAGGAAGCAGCAATCAATCTAAAAGAGGTCAGACATCAACAGATTTACGACATTATACAATCAAAACGATCGGTTTCAGTTGCATTTTTGGTAAAAACTTTATACTCAAGTCCAACAACGATTCGAAGGGATTTAGAAATCCTCGAGAAGAATGGCTTACTCAATCGTGTACATGGAGGCGCAGTAATTGCTGACAACTCTTTTACTGAAATGTCCCAGGACTTTCGGGAGTATGTGAATTCTGACAAAAAGAAGGTAATCGCTCATCTTGTTGAACAATGTCTTGCCAGTAACCAAACTCTTTTTCTTGACGGCTCCTCAACGAATCGATATTTAGTTCCTGTATTTAAGAAGTTTTCGAATATGGTGTTTATCACCAATAGTTTTAAGACTGTGGGAGACCTTACTGAAATAGACTCTGCCGAGATATACTTAGCAGGGGGTAAAATATTTAAGAGTTTTCATAACACTAACGGAAACTTCACGATTGAATTTCTAAGTAACTTTAAAACTGACTTAGCCATTATTGGTTGTAAAGGGATATCGGCAAGTTCTGGATGCACAGTCATCAGTCATGATCAGTCAATAATAAAAAAGACAATGATGAAGAACGCGAGAACGAAAATTCTGCTTTGCGACAGTTCAAAGTTCAACAATGTCTATTTATTCCATTTTGCTGATTTCTCAGACTTCAATTACCTAGTTACAGATACCAGACCTACGGGAAGCTTGTTAGATGCAATCAATCGAAGCGGTTGTAAGATTATATATAATGTGGAAGCGGAGGAGAAATGATATGGATGTTTATCTGGGAATAGATGTCGGAACGACCAATCTCAAAGTTGGAGCTTTTACAATTGATGGAGAATTGGTTTCTTTAAGAAAAAAATCAACCCCGACGATTACTGGACTTGATGGATTAGCATATTATGATGCTGATGAATTTTGGGATGAAATCGTATCTATGATTAGGGACATCAATTGCGAATTAAAACATGATAGTATTGTTTCAGTATCTACAACCGGAATGGCTGAAGCTATGGTCGGTATTGATGAAAACGGAAAGTGTTTGGGTTATGTGATTCCGTGGTTCGACACAAGATCTAAGCAATACTCAATCCAAATCAAAGACGATCTAGGCAGTGAAAAAATATTTAGTATTACAGGGCTAGATGTGAATCCGATTTTTTCATTACCAAAACTAATGTTGATTCGGGAGATGAATTCTGAAGAGTTCCAGAAAGTAAGTGTCTGGTTACAAATGCCTGAGTTTATACTCTATAAATTGAGTGGCGAATTCTATACCGACTACTCACTAGCCAGTCGAACCATGTTATTTGACATTCACAACAATGATTGGTGTGAAGAGTTATTAGGTTATGCTTCTTTAATAAAATCTAACCTACCAAATATCGTTGATGGAGGTACTCGAATAGGCTCTGTTTCCTCAGAAACGTCAGACCTAACAGGATTGACAGTCAATTGCGCAGTAGTTGTCGGAGGGCATGATCATATATGTGGCACGATCCCCTCTGGAGCCATCAATGGAGAGCATGTTTTGGACAGTTCTGGCACTGCCGAGAGTTTTATCTATATCTCAAAATCGAATGCTCCTTTACCGAAAGAATTTTCGGGGTTAAGAGTTGGTCGGTACTTAACAAAAGATAAATATGCTCTTTGGGGTGGAATCATTAGCTCAGGAGCTTCGGTTGAGTGGGGTATCCAGCGTTTGTGTAATGGCAAAGAGTTTGGTGAGCTAACTTTCGATAAATTGGGCTATGATTTATTCTTTGATACTCACCTACAGGATTTACCCATCGGATCTGATAATTTGATCTTTCTTCCACACTTGCGTGGTGCGGGTGCGCCTTATTGGAATCCTACAATTCGTGGAGCTTTCTTTGGACTGAGTTCAAACACAACAAGTGCACAGCTGATGAAAGCTATCTTTGAGGGATTAGCAATGCAGAGCAGAATGATTGTAGATGTTATGGAAAAGGCGTCTGGCTCAGAAATATCTGCACTGAATACAGTAGGCGGTGGTAGTAGATTGATTTATTGGCAAAACATAAAGGCTATGGTGAATAATCGGGCAATCAATATTCCAGCAGCAACCGAGGCGACTCTATTAGGAGCCGCAATGTTAGGTGCTATTGGTGTAGGCGCATATAAGTCCATCGAGGATGCAAGCAATGCTACTTATAGAATTATTAAAACCATTGGTAGTATTTCTGAATCGAATAATAAATATGATAAACTGTACGAAATTTTTGTAAAGGCCAATGAGTTGGTCAGTGAAATCAGTCATGATTTAGTTAATTTCTGATAAACAATCAAATATTTCTCACTTTAATAGTAATAACCAGTTGGTCTGTTTAGATATTATATTGTATACGCCATCGCCGAATATTCCGGCGATTTTTTATTTTCGCCGACAACTTGAATACTCATTGAACTATTGTTAAAGGCATGAAATTTGCTCTAACTTGTGAGTCATGGTACGATAGTTACAAACATGAATTTAAGTAATGAATAAGGAGGAATTATGCAAGTAAACGAAAAAGTTTTTGTGGTAACCGGAGGCGGTAATGGGATCGGTCGTGCTGTCGTTTTGAACCTATTGGCAAAAGGTGCTAAAGTTGTTGCGGTCGATATTAATTCAGACGCACTTAAAGACACACAACATTTAGCAGTTACATTTGGCAATCAATTGCGTGTTTACACCGCAAACATCAGTGTGCGTGAAGAGGTTGAGAGAATCCCGCAATTCACTCTTGATGAATTTGGATACGTTGATGGAATTGTTAATGTTGCCGGAATCATTCAACCATTTGTCACAGTCAATGATATGGAATACGATCGGATTGAAAGAGTTTTTAATGTTAACTTTTATGGCACTCTTTACATGTGCAAAGCATTTATCCCACACTTACTTCAACGTACCGATGCTCATATTTTGAATGTGTCGAGTATGGGTGGCTTTGTACCGGTTCCAGGTCAGACGATATATGGAGCTTCTAAGGCAGCCGTAAAACTGCTCACAGAAGGTTTAAAGTCAGAGCTTATGGATACTAATATTGGGGTCAGTGTCGTATTTCCTGGCGGAGTCGCTACGGAGATCACGAAGAATTCCGGTGTGGAAACGAGTTTTTCAGCGGATGTCGATACGTCTAGAATCAAGGTGCTCACACCTCAGGAAGCTGCGGACATCATTGTCAATGCGATTGAGAACAATCTCTATCATGTGTATGCGGGTAGTGATTCGAAGATGTTGAATTTTATGAATCGGTTGAGTCCGAGGCGAGCCGCCAGGATGATTGCTGAGCAGCTTAAATCATTAATGGGTTAAAACAAGAAAACGTCCGATCGGACGTTTTGCTTGTTTATAGAGTTTCTATGTATTTTTTGAAGTTGTTGAGAATCGCTTGCCATCCTTGACGTTGAAGTTCTTCGGTGTTTTCATCTTCAATCTCAAAGGTTTGGACAACAATAACTTCATCATCTTTGTTTTCAAACATTACCCAAACCATGCGATGATCGTCAAGTTGAGTTACGATTTTTTCGTAATCGATAATCTCAATAAATGATCCGGTAAAATCAAATGAAACACTTTCGTCTTTCGCGGCCATCGTATATACAAATCGTCCACCTTCACGCACATCACTTATGGCTTTTGGTGTATGCCAATCATCCGATGCCGCATTCCATTGTTCCACATGTTTGGGGTCAAGCCAGCCTTTCCAAACTGTTTTCATTGGGGCTTTCACTGTGGTTTGTATTATCACACTTTTTCTTTGCATGTTATTCTCCTTTTCTGGCACGTTCTAATTGTGCCAAGTCAAATTTCTTTATTTGAAGAAATGCTTTGACTACTCAGACTTTTTCTGTTCTCTTCCTTAAAATAACACTTCATCCCAGTTGGACGAAGTGATTTGCCAAGACACTCAAAGCGATCTTTTCACCATCCCCACGAATCAGGATGCGGGATAGTTTTGCCAGTACTAATCAATTTCTGCCTGCCATTATGCAAATGTGAGGAAGGGTTTTATTATTGTTTAATTATATCTATGATATTGTGGAGTTGCTTTCTGTTTGACTCAAATTGGGTGTAAGTAACTATCTTTCATCAAGTTATCACACTAATCATGCAACTTGTCCATCATATTTCATGCAATTAACTTTTAGAGTGCTATAATGGGTGGGTACTTAAAAGAGGTGTCAAACGATGTTTGTCCGTATGAAGGATTTAAATCGGATGGACCTATTGTCTGTCTCACATAAAAGATTGACCATATTGCGAATTTGGGTATATTCGCTGGTGTTGGGGGTCATTCTTGAAATATTGCACCGTCAATCAGTGACGGCGGTTTTTACGTTTGCAATTTCAAAACCGATGGTCTTTGCCTATAATGTTCTGATTATCTTTGCTACCTTATCCGCATCATTGTTCTTTAAACGCAAATACTTTATGTTTGGCATGGTGTCATTTGGTTGGATTGTGTTGGGCGTATGTAATTTCATCATTCAAGTCTTTCGTCGTACACCACTGACTTCCGATGATTTCTTATTAATCACTTCCATGTTCAATATCATTGGTATATATTTAAATCCTTTCCAAATCAGTTTAATCATTCTAGCGATTGGTATCAGTTTAATGATTATCATTCGATCTTGGTTGAAATCCACAAAGCTAAACGTAGTTTTTCGACATGGATTTGTGACGATGTCGGTATCTTTTTTATTACTTAACGTGATGCCTAACGTTTCACCGACTATTCACGCATTTCAAAATACCAATGGAAATCTCGTCGAGATTTACGATGAGTTTGGTTTTGTTTATAGCTTTGTTAACAGTGTTTTAAATAAGGGAATACAAGAACCTGAAATATACACGCAGAAGTCCATTGAAAGCATCGTTAAATACTTGACTAAGGATAGTCACAATGCGATTAAGGCTAATATAATTTTTGTTCAGTTGGAATCCTTTTTTGATGTGACTCGTCTTTCTGGTGTTAGTTACTCCGCCAATCCTATCCCAAATTTCACAGCATTAAAGCAGAAATATTCTTCAGGATTACTCAATGTTCCGACCATTGGCGGTGGTACCGCAAATACGGAGTTTGAAGTTATAACGGGTATGAGTTTAGATTACTTTGGAACCGGCGAATATCCTTATAAGAGCATATTGTTAGAACAGACGGCGGAGAGTATGGCTTACAACTTGAAGAAGTTGGGCTATCGCGCTTCGATTATGCACAATAACAGTGGAAATTTCTATGGACGTCACTTAGTATTTTCGAATTTGGGATTTGATGCTTTTAGCACACTGGAAACCATGCGTAATGTGGAGTTTAATGAGATCGGCTGGGCGAAGGATAAGGTTTTGGTTGATGAAATCATGGAAGCAATCCTTTATTCGGATGAACCGGATTTCGTATATACAATTGCGGTTCAGTCTCATGGGGATTATCCTAGAATAGAGAATCCGAATTACCCTTTCCAAGTGTTTGGGGTTATGAATAAAAGCGATGAAAATCAGTTTGAGTACTATTTGGATCAGATTAATCAGTCAGATGCTGTCATTCCTGAAATCATTGCGAGAGTCGAACAAACCGGTGAGCCGACAGTTATCGTCTTCTTTGGCGATCACTTACCAGGATTGAATTTTGAGAGTTTTATTTCCGGTAACAGAAACACAACGGATTATGTTATTTGGGATAATCTCGGTTTAGAAAAATTAAATAAAAACGTGGAGACATATCAGTTGGGTGCCCATGTGTTGAATAAATTGAATATACATGAAGGTTTGTTTACGCAGATTCATCAATTTGAAGAAAACAATCCAAACTATGAAACGATACTGCATTTGCTTCAGTACGATGTTCTCTATGGTGAGAAGTATGCGTACAGTCAGATGCAATCTTATGTGCCATCGAAATTGCAAATTGGCTACCGTACTCAGTTATTGGCTCAAGCCCAAGTCTTCCATGAAAAAATGATCGTTACCGGACATAACTTTACTAAGTACAGTCAAATCACGGTTAATGGTGCTCTAGTCGATACGCAATATATTAGTCAGAGTATGTTGGTCGCTTCTAGTGATGATGTTTATCCGGGAAGTACGATCGGAGTTGCGATTGTGAGTGCAAATAATGAAATCATTGGTAAGACCAATACAATGAGAGTTAAACAATAAAGGCGAGAATTCTCTCGCCTTTGATTATTAAATACCTATTTTTCGCTATGACAGCTCGATGTTTTTCTTTTGGCGTGTGGACATGATGAGCACACAACCCCACTTTTCCGGTCGATCACTATTTTAAGTATGGCTAGTCCGACAATAATGAGAATCAGACTTGCAACAATGAAATCTCCCATATTTATTGTACCTTCAATGTGGTTTCCACACTGTTTTTCGTAATAATTAACAACACGATTCCAATTAGCACAAGCACTGTAAACAGTCCTGCGAATGCACCACTTCCAAGTTGTCCGGTGGTGGCGAAGGTTCCGATTTGATATATGAGATATGCCAATACATATCCCATGCCCAGTTGAAACGCAATTGAACCGATTAACCACTTCTTGCTTTCCAATTCAGCATTCATTGCGCCAATTGCGGCAAAGCAAGGTGGTGTAAATAAGTTGAATACCAAATAGGCTAAAGCAGCAACGCTGGTCAATCCAAAGATTCCGGCGACTTCAATGGAGCCAGATACTAAGATTAGTTCTTCCGTGTTAATGAAATTGGTAATTCCAAAGACTACTGCCAACGTTCCTACGACGTTTTCTTTGGCGATAAAACCGGTGACCGCTGCTGCGGTGAGTTGCCAAATGCCAAAGCCAAGTGGAATCATGGCAAAGGCGATAGGTGATGATATATTGGCTAGAATACTTGTTGCCTCAAGACCTTCTTCAACCAACTGGAACTGCCATGTGAATGTCTGCATGATTTGGACTACCACATTACTGATCAAAATGATGGTTACCGCTTTGGTTACAAAGGCCTTGCCTTGATTGATCATGGATGTAAAAGCACGCTTCACACTTGGCCAACGGTATTCCGGTAGTTCCATAATGAAGAATGATTTCTTTGATGTGTCGTTATTAATCTTTCGGATGACATACGCTCCGAAGATGATGACCAAAATTCCTAAGAAGTACATGAGTGTTCCTACCCATGCGGCTTCTTGAAAAAACACACCTGCAAACAATGCTATAACAGGTAGTTTGGCTCCACATGGCATAAATGAGGTTAACATGGCGGTCGTACGTCGTTCACGCTCATTTTTGATGGTACGGGTAGACATTATTCCAGGGATTGCACAACCCGTACTGATGACCATAGGAATGATCGAGCGACCGGACAGACCGACTTTTTTCATGATGGGGTCCATAACGACTGCTACTCGCGCCATATAGCCACTGTCCTCGAGCAGTGCGAGCATAAAGAACAAAACCATGATCAGCGGTAAGAATCCGACGATTGCACCGACACCGCCAATGATTCCATCGAGAAGTAAAGTTTTTAGTAATGGTGAAACAGCTTCTGACATAGCGGATTCTGCAAATACGTACAACGAGTCGATTCCGGCAACCATATAATCAGCAATC
The DNA here is from genome assembly GCA_927435855.1 of uncultured Erysipelotrichaceae bacterium. GTDB lineage: Bacteria > Bacillota_I > Bacilli_A > Erysipelotrichales > Erysipelotrichaceae > UBA2227. The sequence continues at coordinate 3,068 of CAKMJZ010000020.1, read as the reverse complement.
CACGGTCCGATTGTGCTTTGAGATATCGAGAATACTGCATACAGAATTATTGCAAAGATTGGCATTCCTAAGTAGCGATTGGCTACGATGCGGTCAATAGTATCATGGATGGTTTGTTTATCACTGGTAACTTTACGTTTTTCAGCTTCGGTGACAATAGCACTAACAAATTCGAATCGCTTTTTATCTGACTCGGCAACATGTTCAACATTCTCAACTATCATACAACGATAAGGTGCAATCTGTTTTTTACCTTTGATTTGGTAGCAGGTTTCAATCAAAATGCGAAGTCCTTGATTTTGTATAGCAGAAATCGGTATCACCGGACAGTTCAATTGTTTGGACAATGTTTCGGTATTGATGTCCGTTTGCTTTTGTTTGACTGTGTCCCACTTGTTTAACGCTACGACAACCGGAACGCCAAGTTCGAGCAGTTGAGTTGTGTAGACTAAGCTGCGACTGAGATTGTTGGCGTCGATGATATTGATAATCACATCGGGGCTTTCATTTCGAACGAAGTCTCTTGTTATTCTTTCTTCTAGGGTAAAAGGTGACATGGAGTAGGTTCCAGGGAGATCAATGATGCGAATGGCTTCATTTTTTTTATATAAATTCCTTTTTACTTCCCCTTCTTTGCGAGCAACGGTTACACCTGGCCAGTTGCCAACACTTTCAATACTCCCTGTAATAGCGTTGAACAAGGTGGTTTTTCCGCTATTGGGATTTCCTGCTAAAGCAATTCTCATAGTTCTTCTCCTTTTGTTTACTATGGCTAACAATTCTATTAAAAAAATTAAACTTTAATGGCTTGGGCAAGTTGTGCGTCGATACTGTATCGTGCATCGCTAATATTAACAATATAAGTTGAGCCAAGAATGGAGATTAATGTGATCGTCCTACCTTCGAAACAACCCAAAGAAAAAAGAAAATCTCGCATCTCTGGATCTATGGTTTCGATGGATTTAATGGTCATCAATTCATTGATTTCACATGCTGTAACATCCATTGGATTACCTCTTAGTGATTGAAATCCCTTCATTAAAAATGCTTTACTCATTCTCATCTACCTCTTTACTGCTTTCCGATATTTTCAACATAGCATCAATCATAGCATCAGTAACGACATGTTCCATACGACATGCGTTTTCTTCAACTTCCTCTGGTGATAGCATCAATGTTTCTTTTAAGCATCTTGCTATAATTTCGTGGCGATTTAAAATTCTCTCCGCCAATAGTATTCCTTCATCAGTTAGTCTGACTGGACCATACCCTTCTTTATCAAGTAACCGACGACTTTTTAAAAGTTCAGTTGCCTTGGTTGCACTTGGTTTGGTTACATTAAGAGCTTTCGAAATATCGGTTATATGAACATGACCGTGATCTTTCTGTAGTATATAAATAGTTTTAATATACATTTCAGATGAGTCTTGATATTTCATTCAAAGCCTCCATTGTTAACCGTGGTTAACAATAATAGTATATAACCCAATTCATAAAAAATCAAGATAATTCTTTCACATGATTTTAGTAAATTTGTGAATGAATTTCACTATCAAAAACTAAAATTATTTTAACTTGTTTTCTATGGTTTTGTCCAAGTTTCGGTATTCTAAGCACAAACAAAGCCTTCTATGAGGCTTTGTTTCTTTCAATCATTGTTATCAATATAAATAGATATTCTCTATTTAAATCCAAGCACTTCGGTTCTTTCTGATAAATTCACGTATGTCTGTCGGTTTTTCGTTCATTATTTCCATATAATCTGTTGTAACTTTCTTAGCCGTATTGAATCTCGTCATCATGTATAGTAATCCCATAATCGTCGCATACTTACGATCGATCCCTCGAACTTTTATCCAGTATTTTTTAGCAAAAGAAGGGGCGGGATTTGCATACTCAATTTTACGTTGAAGTTCTTCTGATAGTGCTTTTGCAACTTCATAGTAGTCGATGGCACGTGGTCCGGTGATGGAATATGCCTTATTCTTATGCGCGATTGGATGGTTGAGTATTTTACATGCAAATTTACCGATGTCTTCCGCATCGATAAAGCTGGTGAGAGCTTTTTTCACTGGAACTACGATTCGATTGAAGTGTTTGATTTCAAAGGCATGAATGCCACTGATGTTTTGCATATAAAAACTCGGGCGAATGTGACAATATGGATGTCCTGATTTTTCAATCATTTTCTCAATACGATAGTGAGGCGGTACAGGATTATTCTCAATTCCGATCAATGAAAGGAAACAAATCAACGTAATGTCCTTCTTTTGAGAAAGTGCGTTTACGAATGGTTTTAAGTCATCCGGTTTTCCTAAGTGTGGCGGTCTCATGATAAAAACGCGATCAACTCCATTGAGTGCAGATGGAAACGTTGTCGGATCTGTAAAATCAAACTTCGTAACCTCTACTTCTTGACCATATCTTTCGCTCAGTTTTTTCGAATCTATGTCCGCCAATAAAACAGGCAGATTTTCTTGAAGACAATGCTTTGCTAGATAGCCGCCGACATTTCCCAGTGCACCGGTGATTAGTATTTTCCCCATAAATATCCTCTCTTCTACTTTAATCCGTAAAATGAATCATTTTTGATATTTTTCAAAGGTACACCGAAATTCTTGAGTTCATTGATGATCTCTTTCACCATTGGAGCACTTCCAGAAATTAGATAGTCTGCTTGATCGCCATATTTGCCAGCAGTAGTTTCAAGCGTTTTTTTGAACTGAGCACGATCAGTCATTGTGCGAATTTGAAATGTCGAAAGGTAATCGCCTTCGATTGACGGATGAAATAGAAAGTTCCCGCTTGAATCAATGTATATCAACGTCACTTCCATTTTTGGGGATGCATGGTTTCGTTTGATATGTTCTATGATTGAGCGAAATGGTGTAATGCCAATTCCACCAGCAATTAGAACCACTTTATTTTTTTTGTTTATTACCATGTTCCCGACTGGCCCATACATCTTCATCTGATTTCCAACAATCATTTCGCTCAGAGCTTTTTTAAACTCACTTGGTTTTTTTGGATCTATCCGTGTCGTGATTTGAACAAATCCTTCTTCAGGT
>CAKMJZ010000019.1 GCA_927435855.1 uncultured Erysipelotrichaceae bacterium | reverse complement strand
GGGAAACTGGCGCGAGGGTTCAAATCCCTCCATCTCCGCCATTCTTAGATAACAAACGGTTCAGTGGTGTAGTGGTTAACATGCCTCCCTGTCACGGAGGAGATCGCGGGTTCGATCCCCGTCTGGACCGCCATTATTTTTGCAGGTGTAGTTCAATGGTAGAACACGACCTTGCCAAGGTTGATACGGGGGTTCAATTCCCCTCACCTGCTCCAGTAGCAAGGTAAACCCGAGTTTCGGGTTTTTTTATGTATTTCAACACGCATCGAAGGAAGTTTTCAGAGTTTTTTTCGTCACTGAAAAAGTTACAGTTTTCAGTATTTTTTTATTAAATATTTCACAAATATTTACGTGTATTTCGTTGACTCAAGAACCAATAGTGCTATAATTTAGTTACAAATATATAGGAAGCGATGAGTAAGGGGATGTACTTGGACGCTTGTTCCCTTATAAGCTAATAGCGTAACCGACCTTTTGGTCGGTTTTTTGTTTCAATCAAGGAGGTGATAGATAATATAAATACAGAGAATAGGAATTTTCCGTAGGTGATAAAGTTCCTATAATTAATTGAAATGTCTATTTGTAGTGTGCAAGAGACGATGGAGTATTGACGTCGAAAAGAAAAAGGAGATTGTCTATATGAAAAAGCTATTTGCTCTACTACTGACCATCATCATGATGGTTTCTATGTCGATTACCGTGCTTGCTGGTCCTCCGGTAAGTACTCGAACAATTGATACATTTGAGATTAGCAGTGAAGAGGCAGAGTTTAAGATTGCGGACCTAATGGCTGGGCAAGATCATGATGTCGGGGACTTGTTTATTGATCCTCTTGCAGAGGAGGATACTTACTTAGTAACGTACAAGATCACTGAGCCAGATTGGTTTTTGTCTGAAGTTCACTTTGAAGCTATTAGTGAAGGCGATGATGCTTTTATTTATAGCAAAGGAGGCTTAATTCCAGGTAAGTTTACGGTAAAGAGATCATGGGATTTAGCAGATGAAGTAGTAGTATTCAGTTTTATTTATAGAGCTGGTGATTCAGTCACTGATTTTTCGGCTCATGCGGTTGTCGGACAACATGCAATCTATGTAGAAGAGCCGCATGTCTTAGAAGTCGTCAGTGATACAAATACGCTATTTTCAACCAATGGAGTTGATAACTGGCATCCTTCGGTAATTGCTTGGGACCATGGTAGTTGGCCGCAAATTGCAGATGCTGAATGGATATGGGAAAGTTATCAAGTAGATGCACCAAGAGTAGGAGACACCGTTTATTTTAAAAGAGACTTTACAATCGTAGGTGTTCCAACTTCAGCAACTTTGAAGATTACAGCTGATAATGAATTCTATGCTACAATCAATGGAATGCCTGATCCTGAGTTTTTTAACAATAATTGGGCTGTAGTTAATGATTATGATGTGCTCGATTACGTAAAGAATGGCGAGAATACATTAAAAATTACAGGAACAAATTGGCCATGGCCAACAGATAGTGTCACAACAAATCCTGGTGCTATTGTTTACAAATTAGTTGTTAATTCATTGAAAACTGTGTTAGTCACTCCAGAAGTTTATGAATCAGTTTGGGGTAAAGGTATTCCGGTTAATCAAGAAAAGGGCGGAAACTGGTCGATGATCATTCCGATTCCTGAAGTAGATTGTGTGCTAGTGGAAATACTTGAAGTTCAATCAATCTCTAGTGTCGGAATCGAAAGTGCTGCCTTGAAAGATGGATATAGTTATTGTCTAGAAGCTAGTGGAACCTATAGGTTTGGAAATTGGGGCCCAGGTGATGCTGGATTAGCTGATGCTAAGTTTAACTGTCGTAATGTTGCGCACAAATTAAATCTTGATGGTAGAATTGCTGGTGTAGACTATATTGTTAATGCAGATGGAACTATTTGGTATGATGGTCAAGTATTTTGGCCGAGTTATTCGTACTTGCAAGTCCTAATTGATGGACAACCTGCTATGTGGTTAGGCGAATTTGATGATATAGATCATATGTATACGCAAAATGTGTTAGGTACGGGCTCAAAAATTAAGTTTTCAATTCTAGATGATGCTTATGGTGATAATTCAGGATTTATAACAGTCAAGATATCGAAAACAAGTTTTGTCAATCCATAATAGAAATCTAAAAGAGGTCTCGGTTACGAGACTTCTTTTTTTATGGGAGTCAAATCGAATTCTAGTACAAAGATGACATATCTATGCAATTTACCTTATTTAGAGTTATAATATACATAAACACAGGAGGTAGTTATATGATAAGCAAAAAATTAGTAGACGCTATTAACGATCAAATCAATTTTGAATTGTTGTCTTCGTATCTGTATTTGTCGATGTCCGCATTTATGGAGGCTAACGATTATCCGGGTGCCGCTCACTTTATGCGTAAACAAGCTGAAGAAGAAGTGGAACATGCCATGAAATTCTTCAAATTCTTGGTAGAAGTTGGTGCACGAGTTGAACTCAAAACTATACCGGGTCCTGAGTTAGAATTCCCGGGATATCTAGAAGTATTTAAAATGTCGTTGGCTCACGAAAAAATCGTGACCAAGCGCATTCGCGATTTGTATGATATTGCCACAAAAGAAAAAGATCATGCTGCAGTTAGCACTCTGACATGGTTTATCGATGAGCAAACTGAAGAAGAAGAAAACTTCACTAACATCATCGCTCGTCTTGAGAAATTTGGCGGTAGCCCGATTTCCATCATGTTGACCGACGATAAACTCGGCGCAAGATAATAAATTATAAGAGGCTCGAAAGAGCCTCTTAACTAGTTATGAAGATATTATTACCAGAGGGATCACTTACAATGATCCCTTTTTCTGTAAGAGAATATAGAGAATTCATTTGTTGTAGATTTTGCTTTATATCGTTGATTGTCAGATGGTTAGGCAATCTCAATTCGAAGTTTCTTAATCCGACACTGTTTTTATCCGGTGAAGGCGCTCCTAGACCATTCCAAACATTCACTGCTAAGTGATGATGATACTTGCCATATGAGAAGAAAAGAGCCTGTCTGGGGAGATCGATGACGACATCCATACCTAACACCTTTTCGTAGAAATGTCGGATATTCATGAGTTCTCTTACATGCAGATGAATATGACCAAGGATAGTTTCCATGGGAAGACTGTTAAATGTTTCGTTTTGCGATGTGTGAAGCACAGATGTCACATCCATCGGGCCATTATCTGAAAAGACATCTAACAAGCCACTTCGCCACTTCCAAGTTTTTGGGTCTGTGTCAACCGCAATCTCAATTCCATTACCTTCGGGATCAGTTAAGTAAATAGCTTCTGAAATTCCATGGTCGGAAGCTCCCTGCAAGGGAATTCGATATTTTATAAAGTGACTCAGTATCTTGCCCAACTCTTTACGATTTGGTAGCAGCAATGCGAAATGGTAAAGACCAGTCGTGCGAGGCTGTTTTTTTATGCCATCACTTAACTGATGAACTGTGAGAAGGATATCATTGCCATTAGCAGTGAAATCGACATGTTTTCCATCCTGATGAAAGACTGCAAACCCGATAATCTTTGTATAGAACTCAACTGATCTAGATAAATCTTGAACTTGTAATGATACTTTTGAAACATGACCGATGGGTGGTTTGTGATAGATTGACATAGTGCCTCCAATATACTTACTTTTTGTAAGTAAATTATGCGATAGAATCACTGTCAAATCAATTGTATTGCTCAATGTTTATTTATGATTGAGATAGTGGTAGAATAATGTGGAGGTGGATTATGAGCAAGAATAAAAAAGTTCTATTTGTACTGTGGGTTACTTTATTTCTGAATGTTCTTGTTAGTTCAATCAAAATTATCGTTGGTCTTTTAACCGGCATCGGAAGTATTTTGGCTGATGGTTATCACTCCTTGGCAGATGCCTCATCCAATGTCATCGGTTTGTTCACAATGAAGATCGCTCAAAAACCTATTGATGAAGATCATGCATATGGACATCAGCGCTATGAGACATTGGCTACGTTGTTCATTGTTGCTCTTTTGACCTATCTTGGAATCGAAGTTATATTTAATAGCATCGAATCATTCCGTAATCCATTGTTTAACCGACCAGAACCTTTGACGTTGCTTTTAATTATGTTTACTTTCGGAGTAAATATTTTTGTTGCAACGTATGAGGGTATCGCCGGAAGAAAACTGAAGTCCACTTTGTTAGTTGCTGATGCAAAACATACATTATCGGATATATACATTTCTGGGGGTGTATTGATTAATCTTATATTAATTACATTTTTCAATGCTCCATTATGGCTAGATGCCGTGACATCCATGTTAGTAGCGTTGCTTATTTTTAAAACAGCTTATGGTATTTTTAAAGAAAGTTCTCACGAGCTGACGGATGCTATCGCTATTGAACCGCAGTTAATCACAGATATTGTCCTTAAAAATCCAAATGTTTATTCCATTCATAAGATTCGTTCGCGCAAATCTGGCAGTCAGGTCTTTATCGACTTCCATGTAAAAAGCGATCCCAATATGCCACTTGTGGATGCTCACAATCTGTCGCATGATTTGGAAGATAATTTACGAACAGAATTTGGGGATGATCTTGGGGTCATTGTACATGTCGAACCTGAGGGATACAGTTATAAAAAGAGGGATTAATTCCCTCTTTGTCGCATTTGATGGATAGCTTTTATTCTTTGCATTTCATTATATACAATCATATAACCTTCATCGACGCCCATTCCCGGTTTTGCCAATATCTGACAAGGATGGGTTGCCATAGCACAATGAACACAAACTTGAGAACTTCTGTCTGTTTCATTACAAGAACCGCCTTGATAAGCTAATACTCCTTTATCTCGACAGTACAATACAGCTTCTATCGTATTATTAATACCGCCTAAGTCCGGTGTTTTTATTTGAATCATATGTCCTGCTTTGTTATCCGCGAAGTATTTAATATCATCCAACGTGTTGCACCATTCATCCGCAACAATGATTACCGGAATATCCGCTTCATCAAGACGTTGGGTGATTTCTTTGAGTGCCAGCATTTGAGCTTCACGCTCTTCGACATCCATCGGACCTTCGATTCGAAGTTGGAACGGAGAGGCCGCAATCGCACATTTAGCCAAGTACTCAACCATCTTGTCCATATCTTGATTAAAGATGATACCGATGGTTCCGTAAACGTCCAAGTGGATTGCTGGAGTATATTTTTCATTGAATCGCTTGGTTTCAATTCTTTGTTTTAACCACCGGATATACTCCAATAACTTCTCACCTTCATAGCCAAGCTTTGTTGCCACATGATTGATCAATCCGTGAGGAAGTACATCTGCGCCTTTTAGGATCATTTTATCAACATTGTTATAGCGGTCATCTCCTGATTGCATAAAAATCGGAATGGCCTCATCACTGACCTGTGTGCCATACTCTTTGGCAACAATATCCGCCATCAACGTGTGATTAGCTTTTGCTGTAGCGTCCAATAGTGCTTGAGTCACACCATAACGAATCGCTGTATGAAGCGGTTTGTTTGTATCCGGGCGAATATATCGGTCGATTTGCTCGGCTAAGGGTCGAAAAGTCGATATGTCTTGTCCGACTAATTGAGGTTTAATGTATTGGTTGATGATTGGAATATAGTCAGAGGCGAGAAATAAAGGATCACGTCCACCTGCACCTGAGTATTGAACGGCCGCACAATCGCCATAAGCAATCTGACCATCCTCAAGCAAAATCATGACTGAAATAGACTCTCCGGCTTGACGTATCGCAGTAAACCCTTCGGTTAATGGTTCGCCTATGTACGTCGATCCATCGGATACTGCGTGCTTTTTTATAGCTCTTTGATCATCAAAGAAGAAACCGGTTTTACCTGGTGAACAGGTGATATTTATGATTTTCATTATTCTTGCTCTCCATGCGGACGACCAACCATCCGACCTTTTCCAATGGCATAAACATCGTCAATAACCATTTGGAAACTGACAGGACGCTTCTCGAAGCGACCTCGCTCTTCCAATTTATTCTTATGGAACGCTTTTAATTCATCATTAAAAGGTAAAAATCCACATTCAAGAAAGCGGATGGCTCCATTATTGTCTCTTGCGGGTAAGACCAATCCTTTGTTGAACTTGCTTGGCGCAAACGGTACGTCGATGACACCGGCTGCAAAACCGGCAATCGTTCCTTTAGCAATATCGCCATTTCCAAGTTCTAACAGTTTGTCAATGATTGCTCGTGTTTCAGTTGTGATGATATCCATTTCGATTTTGAGTTCGATTGTTTCAGGCATACGTTGATCTTTAAGCATCGTTACGACTTGCTTGGTGGTACGTAATCCCTGAGCATTGGCTTGGGGAGTTGGGATACCTAACGCTTCATGAGGAGATTTAACAATAACTTTGGTTGCTCCGGCAAAAGCGGCTGTCGCAGCTCCCCAAGATATAACACCATAAGCTTTGGCTTCATCTTGTGGGAAACCTCCCATCCACTGATGAAAGACTGTTGTCACATAGACATCATGATAACCAAATTTATGCAAATAATCTTCTGTAAGCTTTTCAAGTGTGCGGATTGCGGCAACATCTTGAATGAGATTTCCACACTGTCCATAGCCAACAGATATGTTTTTAACGCCTTGTTCAGCTGCCATCAAACATTCAGCGATAGCAACTGCATGAGAAATACTTGGAGGAACCAATGTACCAGTCAATGGTCCATAAGGTTCGCGATTGATAGAAATACCATTCTCTTCATAAATGCCAATCAATCGGTCACAGTATTGCCAATCTGTAATTGTTTTTTCCAAGGATATATTCTTCGAATATGGAATATTATACGAAATCCCACCACCTTCATATGATGTAAAGCCTCCGGCAAGTGTTATTTCAGCTAAAAGGCGGGCGTCCGGTGTCCCATGTCGCACTTGAACAGGTACTCTAACAGATTCGATGACCTTACGACATTGTTGCACACCATGGTTTACCGCAGGAAAACCATTTAGTAACGAGCGACCTTCACGGATGCTTTCTTCGATGCCGTGTTGAGCTTCTTGATAACGGTTGTGACGCGTGTAACTGTCGATGGTAGAAGGCAGACAGTCGGCAGTCCCCTTATCTTGAAGGTATTGTAATAATTCAATGTGCTTATCAACTAAAGCAACTCCAGCCCGGGGTTGAATCAGGATATATTTATTTTCTTTTGCGTGTCGTAGTAATGCGGAAAAACTTCTCGACTTGTCCATTCGTTTATGATATTCAAAGGATTCAAGCAAGTCAACTTCTTTGCCGGTATGCCATTGCATTAATACTTCACTGCGGATTCGATAAAATTCTTCATCCGTCAGTCGTTTATTCTGTACATCCATATTACACCTCAATGATCGTTTCTTTCATTAATTTAAGAGCGGCTGCCGGATATTTAAGGGACAAAAGTCCCATGGCGGCTAATATATACTGATGATCCAGATAGAATCTGGCATGATTTGGTTTTAAGCTTAAGGGGTTTTTCGGGTCGGCTTGTGATGCTTTTAATGCTGATCGGATATTTGAGTGATGAATTAATGGACCGCCGGTACCGATGACATGACTGACATAACTCAAGTCCTTACCCGTTTGTTGGTAGATGGTACCAAAAGGTGTGTAGTGAACTTCTAAATATCCTGCGTGACGAGTCACACTTTCGCGCACAGCGATTTCAGCAGCAACATCATCAAGAGTCTTTAGTAGCCCTGGCTCCTCCATAAAACTTTCTGGATGAGCGGCCAGGTCTTTCAGCATTTGCATGACGACTTCTTGTGAAGTGTTGATAACAGAAGCTACTACATCGATTCCGACACCATCGACCAAAGCTTGTAAGCTGTATCGAGCACCAAGGTCGCCCTCAACCGTTCGTTTGACAAACGGTTCCTGAAGACCACGCATGACAACATTGGACTGACGTGGAGCACCATCGGCGACACTGTGAACATCGGTAGTTGCACCGCCGACATCAACGATGATCAGCTCTCCAACACCTTGCTCACTAAGATATCCCTTAGATAGAAGCTCGGCTGCCAGTAAGACAGCGGATGGTGTGGGCATTAAGATATTATCGATACATCGTTGAACTTGAGTTAAACCTTTGGCAACAACGATATGGTCAAGAAAAACTTTCCGAATACATGAGCGAGCAGAATCGATGTTCAATTCATTAAGTGTAGGCATAACATTATCCGCAATGGTAGCATCCCAGTTACTCGATTTTAAAATCGTCTCAATTTCACTGGAAATTGTTTTATTTCCAGCATAAATGATCGGACAGCGAATGGTTAACTCACAAAGTTTATGTGCGTTATGTAGGATTACTTTTTGATTACCACCGTCAATACCTCCGGTTAAAAGTAAGATATCTGGCTTTAAAGCTTCAATCTCCCGGATTTCCCGGTCATTGAGCTCAAAAGAATAAGTCTTAAGCAGTTTCGCTCCTGCACTCAACGCAGCGCGTTTGGCCGCTTCCATAGTCAGTTGAGGAACTAGTCCGATGGCAATCATCTTCAATCCGCCAGCGGCACTTGAACACGCAAAACGTACCGGCCAGTCTGAAAGGCCAGTGATTTCTTCGAGTTGATCGATCGCTTTTTGTAAACCGATGTTGATATCATCGTGAATGGTTGTGAATGATTGAGTTCGGCCTAGGATTCGAGGTACATCGATATCAATGGCAGTTACTTTGGTAAAGGTTGAACCAAAGTCAATACACAAGATTGGTTGCATGTCAGTTTCCTAAGTCCTTTTCAAGGTCCAATATGCTAAGGGCCGGATCAGATCCCGGGGGATATACACGGTCAAAACCCATTTCTAAAAACTTCTTTTGTACTTCTTCAAACGGTGTTTTTCCGACAACTAGATTTCCACCAACATAGAGTTTGATTTTTTCCAGTCCGGCTTCTATGCACTTGTCCCGTAACCCGCGACAATCTAATTCACCGTGTCCGTAGAGCGAAGAGACGATCATGGCTTTTGCATCAGCTTCAATAGCTGCTTGAATGAATTCTTCTTGTGAAACCATGACGCCTAAGTTAACAACATTAAAACCGGCCTGACTATATGCGTAGTGCAAAATTTTATTTCCCACCGCATGAACATCAGCACCGATAACTCCTAAAACAATCGTATAACTACTCATAATCACTTTGCATAATCCAAACGGGCATTATGCTCTCCTTTCACAAGTTGATACCTGTAAGCGGTATCAGTTTATGTCTATCTCTATCTTAAAACGATTAAACCTGAGTGTCAACCGATAGCCTGAAATTATCATAAAAGTGTCTATTTAAGCCACTTTTTTAGAATATTGACATCTTCATTTAACTTCTCAAGTTGTCAATAAGGAGTGTGTTTTACCGAAGTTATTGAAAAGTATGGTCGAATATGGTATAAATAGTAGGCTAGAGGAAAGAGATGATGATATGAATCTAATTGAATTTAAAAATTTCTCACTAATCAAATATAATACGTTACGCTTAAAAAGTGTTGCGGAGATATGTTACTTTCCACTAAATATGGAAGGACTTTTGGAAGCTGTCATAAAAACTCAAAACCACAAGCGAGTGTTTCTTGGTAATGGTTCAAATGTACTGTTAACGAAGGAGTTTTACGATGATAGTTATGCCTTTATCATTACACCGATGATGAACAATATTGAGAAAAACGGACCGGAAATCATCGTTGATTCTGGAGTTACGCTACATGATTTGGCTTGGTTTGCCATAGATAATGAGATTGGCGGATTCGAATTTTGTGAAGATATTCCAGGAACAGCCGGTGGGGCATTGATCATGAATGCCGGTCAATGGCAATGGACGATCAGTCAGTATGTCCGCTGGGTCGATGTCATTGATTTGGACACATTAAGTACATTGCGGATCGTGCCGGACAGTGATTTCTTTCAGTATCGCAATTCTAATTTTAATCATATGAATGTAGTCATCGCCAGAGCCGGATTAACGGCGGAAAACGGGGATTATCGCGAGATTCTAGAAAGAATGTTAGAGTTCAAAAAAGAGCGCTATTTCAAACAGCCACGTAACTATCCAAATGCTGGCAGCGTTTTCAAGCGTCCGACCAAAGGCAGTGAAACTTTCTTTGTGTGGAAACTCTTTGATGAAGTTCAATTGCGAGGTTTTCAGGTTGGTGGTGCACGTGTTTCAGATAAGCATCCAGGGTTTATCGTCAATGTCGATCATGCGACATGTTATGATTGTATGAATTTGATTAGAGAGTGTAAGGATCGGGTTAAGAATCATTTTGATATTGATTTAGAATTGGAGTGGAGAGTAATCGAATAACCGTGAATGCGGTTATTTTCTTTTTTTCGGTTATAATATAGATATACACAACAGGTTGCTTAACACTATGTTGAAAGCAATATTTAAAGTAAAATAAATTCAATGAAAGAGGTGTTTGTTATGTTAAGTCAAATAGGGGTCATTGGTATGGCAGTCATGGGAAAAAATTTAGCGTTGAATTTGGCCGATCACGGTCTAAAGGTATCTATATATAACCGCACGACATCGGTTTCACAAGAAGTTATTGAAGAAAATCCTGAGATGGGATTGATAATGACGACTAGTATTGAAGAGTTTGTCAACTCATTATCCATTCCTCGAAAAATACTTATCATGGTTCAAGCCGGTAAACCGGTTGATAAGGTGATTGAATCACTTATCCCACATTTACAACAAGGAGATATCGTGATGGATGGCGGTAATTCTTATTATAAAGATACGATCCGTCGATATCATCAATTAAAACTGTTGAAAATCAATTTCATGGGTATCGGTATATCCGGTGGTGAAGAGGGTGCTCGCTTTGGCCCGGCAATCATGCCTTCTGGAGATAAGGAGACTTATCTTGAGGTAGAACAAATATTGAATGCCATCGCCGCGAAAGCGTATGGAGAGCCTTGCAGTTTCTATATCGGTCAGGACGGCAGTGGGCATTATGTCAAAATGGTGCACAATGGAATCGAATATGGAGATATGGAGCTCATTGCGGAAGCTTATAATTTACTTAAGCAAGTTGGTGGGAAGAACCAAGTTGAATTACAAGGAATATTCGAAGAATATAATAAAGGGGAACTCGACAGTTATCTAATTGAGATTACTGCGCAAATTTTGAAGAAAATTGATGAGGAAACCGGGTTGCCGCTGGTAGATGTCATTTTGGATGTAGCAAGGCAAAAAGGTACAGGAAAGTGGACAGCACAAGAATCATTGGATTTAAATGTCGATACTTCAGTGTTAACTTCAGCGGTATTCGCACGTTTTATATCAGAGATCAAAGAGTTGCGTATTCGCGCTTCGGCGTTGTATGAAGATGTAAAACCGGAATCATCAGTTTCTGATAAAGATATTGTCGAATTGGTACGTAGAGCATTGTATACAAGTAAGCTGATTGCTTATGCGCAAGGGTTCGCCTTGCTTGATGCAGCAGCGAAGGAAAATCAGTGGAATCTTGACTTTGGGGCTATTGCGAAAGGCTGGCGAGGCGGCTGTATTATCCGTGCAGCATTTTTAAACAAAATTGCACAAGCTTATCAGGATAATATTGACTTAGAACACTTGCTTTTAGCTCCTGAATTTACAGCAATACTTAAGAGTTATCAAGCAGATTTGCGTAAAGTTGTTATCTTAGCTATCGAAAAAGGTGTTCCGGTCAGTGCTTTTGCCAATGCCTTGAGTTATTTTGATGCATTTACATCACGCCGTTTACCAGCGAATCTGATTCAGGCACAAAGAGATTTCTTTGGTGCTCATACATTTGAAAGAGTGGATAAAGAAGGTGTCTTCCATGAGCAATGGTAAACAAAACAAAACGGTATTCACCATTTTTGGTGGTACAGGTGACTTAACTTATCGAAAATTATTACCCGCCTTTTACAATCTTTTTTCACTATATAAAATGCCCCAAGATTTTGAGATCCTGATTTTAGGGAGAAAAGAGTATACTACGGAGTCATATATCGAAATCATCAAGCCATGGCTTAAGAAATTCACAAGAACGAATTTTCGTGATGAAGTTTTCGATCGAATGTCCGAACACATACAGTATTTAGTCATTAATTTTACAGAAGAAGCGGATTACGCTCTTATTAAGGATGTATATGAACAATGGGGCGGTGTTCAGCAACGCCTATATTACTTGGCTGTGGCTCCTCAATTTTTCGCTCCGATTGCTCATAGTTTAAAGAACTCAGGAATTCTGGATGAAAAGGATTCACATCAAGTCATGATCGAGAAACCTTTTGGCGTCGATATTACATCTGCTCAAATGTTGCACCAACAAATGTGTCAGGCTTTTAATGATGAGTCAATTTATCGTATTGATCACTATCTGGGAAAAGAGATGATTCAAAATATCATGTCGGTTCGCTTTAACAATACTTTATTTGAAGGGATTTGGAATAATCTTCAAATTGATAATATTCAAATCTCCGCATTAGAGACTGTCGGCGTGGAGAATCGTGGCGCTTATTATGATCAGACCGGGGCTTTGAAAGATATGGTTCAAAACCACTTATTTCAAATTCTTTCGATTGTCGGAATGGAAAAGCCAGAGGATGCATCGGCGTATGATATTCAAAGTGAGCAAGTCAAAGTGTTAGATGCTTTGATACCGATTGAAAAGGGAAAGTTGAGAGAACATTTAGTCCTTGGACAATATAGCAGTGGAACTTCTTCAGATATGACTGTCAAAGGTTATTTGGAAGAGGAAAATATCAATACAAACTCAACGACTGAGACCTTTGTGGCGATGAAGGTTTTTATTGATACACCTAGACTAGCCGGAGTACCGATTTACATTCGTACCGGAAAGCGTTGCGATCGACGATCGACCGAAGTAGCCATTCAGTTTAAGGCTCCTGAAGGTATTTTACCAAATCTTCTAATTATCAAAATCTACCCGGATGAAGGTATTTATTTGCGGTTCAATGCAAAAAAACCGGGAACTACACCGGAAGTCGTGCCGGTATTCATGGATTTCTGTCAGAGTTGCGTTTATGAAAATAGGATCAACACACCGGAAGCTTATGAGCGATTGATTGAAGCAGCTTTTAAGAAAGACAAGGCGTTGTTTACCAGCTGGGCTCAAGTATTGTCCAGTTGGAAGTTTATTGACCATTTAGTCGAACGGATCAATGAAGAACAAATGATCTTACATCCTTATCCGTCGGGTCAAAGTGGTCCTCATTTAGCAGATGAGATGTTAAGAGTAGATGGTAGGCATTGGATTGATGAAGAACATGGATAAACGAGGTGAGTATGAGTCGAATTGATTTAAATCCGCAAGAACCACGGTATCTTGCGTTGAGAGATTATACAGCAGATCGAGTTGATCGTCAGACTCAAGAAGCAATGGTTTACTTTTTAAAACAGACCCAGGAAATTTTCGGGTTAGTCCCGGTTTTCGCACAATTGGATGCCAGTGAGATATGTGAATTTGACATGAAGATCATTAAAGCGCTGATTATGCGGTTTCCTTCCTTGCAAGGAGAATCAGTTACACATATCGTAAAAGTATGTGTAGGCGATCGGTGTAAGGGGCGGGGTTCACCTAAAGTTTTAAGTGCGATTAGTGATTCGCTTGGTATAGCCGTCAACCAAATGTCACCAGATGGGAAGTATTTCTTAAAGACACAAAAGTGCTTCGGTTTTTGTCGCGAAGGTATTAACGTATTGGTTGATAATCAAATGATTCACCATGTAACATTAGATATGGTTGATGAGATTTGTAAAAAGGTAAAATAACAGGAGGGTATCCTATGACCAAAGTGGTTTTTCTTTACGATTTTGATAAGACATTATCACCCAAAGATATGCAAGAGTATGGATTTATTGAGTCATTGGGTATTTTTGATCCTTCTCAGTTTTGGAAATTGGTAGATGAAACAGCCAAATTATATTCTATGGATCGGATTTTGGCTTATATGTATCTGATGATCCATGAGTCTAAAAAGCGCGGGGTTACTATCAAGAAAGAACACTTTGTTGAATTTGGTAAGGATATTGAACTATTTGAAGGTGTCCCGGGGTGGTTTGAGCGGATTAGTGCTTATGGAAAGTCGCAACGTTTGGAAATCGAGCATGTTATCGTTTCTTCCGGATTAAAGCCAATGATCGAAGCGACGTCCATCGCTCAAAATTTCTCTCAGATTTATGCCTGCGATTTTGTTTACAATGAAAACAATGAAGCTATATGGCCAGCCATGGCTATTAATTATACGACTAAAACTCAGTTTCTGTTTCGCATCAATAAAGGTGTACGCAATGTTACAGATGATGTTGCTTTAAACAGTTTGCTACCAAACAATATGAGACCAGTACCCTTCGATCATATGATTTACTTTGGGGATGGATTGACGGATGTTCCTAGCATGAAACTTGTGACTGAGGCTGGTGGATTTGCGGTGGCTGTATTCAATCCGTACGATGATAAAAGCAAGATGACCGCACAGCAATTGGTGTTGGATGGTCGGGTGGAATACATGGCATCTGCGGATTACTCTGTAAATTCTCCATTGGAGAAATTGATAAAACTGATGATTCAGCACATTGTAAATAAGGATGCTTTGCGTCATTGGGAGGTATTGTAGTGATTAAAAATTCAACACGGTTCATTGAAGCATATAACAAAATTGAAATCGAGATGGAAAAACGCATGAAAATGGACCGTCATATCGGTTTTTCACAGCGAGTTCGAAGATTAGCAGGATACGATCCGTTTTTTAAGCGGTATCGCAGGGTTCTTGAAGAGTTTGCGGATTTACGAAATGCGATCATTCATGAGCGCATCGATGGTGAAGTCATTGCGGAACCTCATGAGAAAGTTGTTTTACAATTTGAGCATATAGCCCAGTTGTTGACTCAACCGACATTAATCAAAGAAAAATACTTGCGTAAAGTTGATGTCTGCTTTGCGGATGAAAAGGTGTTGGATATTGCAAAACTTATGATATCGAAATCATTCTCGCAAATACCAGCCTATGATCGAACACATCACTTCATTGGGATGTTGACGACCGACACGATGATGCGTTTTCAGATTTTGAATAACAAGAGTCTGGATGGAGAGAACGTTTCTGATGTATTGCCATCTGGTAAAGATGTTCAGCGAGTCGCCTTTTTAAGTCCTGAGCACACTTTGATTGATGTAGTGGAGTTGTTTGAACAAGCCATGGGAAAAGGCAATAAGCTTTATGTCATCTTGATTACCAAACAAGCAAAGCGTAATCATCTGCCATTAGGTATCATTACGGTCCATGAACTTGCAGAGATTTATGATCAAATTCATGAGTGACCCATTGAAATGTCAACAATTTAATGAATTTTTCTGATATGATGTACCTATAGATATACAAAAAGGAAGTGTTTGCCATGATTGAAGAAATCGCATATCAACGGTGTATTCCGGTAGTCGCAACCATGAAGAAACTGGAGCAGTTTTTAGCTTCGGATTTGACATGGTGTGTCTTGCAAGATATTCATATTTCGATGCTGAGTGACATGATAACAATGCTTCATCGCAATGAGCGAAAAGCATTGGTCCACATTGAAATGATCAATGGTGTTGCCAACGATGAGTATGGCACAGAATTTCTATGTCAGAAGTTGAGGGTCGACGGAATCATTTCGTCTAAGGCTAAAATTATTGAGATCGCTAAAAGAAATCACAAACTAGCCATTCAGCGGATGTTTTTGATTGATGGACGTTCGGTAGAGCGGGGTATTGAGATGCTTCTCAAAAGTCAGCCGGATGCTGTTGAGGTCATGCCGGCAGTAGCATATAAAGCAATTCCGTTTGTTAAAGAGAGGCTAAACATGCCATTGATCGGTGGGGGATTGTTGAGATCAAAGGAAGATATCGACGAAGGAACCAAGGCCGGATGTGTAGCATTTACGATCAGTGACTTGCAGTTATGCAAAGAGAATTGTCGAAGGTAAGCGTAAAACTTACCTTTTTTTGTAATATTCCTTTTTGTATGAAAAATGAAAATTCACTGCTTTTGGTTTATAATGGTAGTAGGGGGTGGACATATGAAACTGAAACTTAACGAATTTACCAAGAATACGCGCAAATTGGTTTTGTTTAGGGGAATCCACTACTATCAACAAGGTAGGGAAAAGTTGGATAAGCAATCCGATAAGACCTATTACTATGATGTTGCCGGACAAGAAAACAACTATAAAGTTGTTGTAAACTTGGGTGAGGAAAATATGATTGTTTTCAGTTCATGTGATTGCCCTTACTCAGCATCTGGGTTTTGTAAACATCAGGTAGCAAGTTTTATAGATATCCTTCACCATCAGGAAAATTTCAATATTGAAGAACTGGAAAATGCTGTTGTCATGGAAGAAAAAACACCGGAACAACCGATGCCTGATGGATGGAGTCATGCGGATTTTCAACGAC
The DNA here is from genome assembly GCA_927435855.1 of uncultured Erysipelotrichaceae bacterium. Classification (GTDB taxonomy): domain Bacteria; phylum Bacillota_I; class Bacilli_A; order Erysipelotrichales; family Erysipelotrichaceae; genus UBA2227. The sequence continues at coordinate 945 of CAKMJZ010000019.1, read as the reverse complement.
TAAAGAACTTTGATGTCTCGGGTTATTTAGCAACATTTACCCGAGATGAACTCATATTTATCATGTTGAATTATATGCAAATCGACATGAAGTTGTTTATGTATATCTTCCATCATTATATGGTTGAGGAAGCCCGATCAAAAATCCGAAACGTTAATTAGGTCCGAAAGGACCTTTTTATATGAAGTAGATGATGATGCCAATGATGGCTCCCATGGCAATAACACCAATCGTATCTGTTTTGAACTTTATGAGTAATACTAGTGAAACTGCGGCACTGACGATACCGCTGAGATTGAGATTGTCAACTGAAAGCAAGTCTGCTTGAGGTGATATCCAAAATGCAATCAAAGTAAGCGAAATAGCGGCAAGTGCAATCAATGAAACGATAGCCGGTCGAAGACCTTTGAGAATATTCTGGATAAAGTTTAGGTTGCTGTTTTTAAAGAAATAGTAAGCTAAAATAATCAATAGTATAAATGAGGGAAGTACACATCCGATTGTTGCAATCATTCCACCCCATATACCGGCAACTTTTACTCCGACAAACGTTGCGGCATTAATGGCGATCGGACCGGGTGTCATTTGGGAAATTGAGGTAATATCTGCTAATTCCCCCATGGTGATCCATTGTTGCTGTTCTACCACATATTTTTGAATCATTGGCAATACGGCATAACCTCCACCAAAACTGAAAGCTCCGATTTGGATAAATGTCCAAAACAGTTCAAGATATATCATGTAACTTTCTCCTTAACCAGTCCAAAATAAATCAAGCCGGTTAATCCTGAACCAATGATCAATGCTATCGTCGGTAATGGTGTAAAGTATCCAAGCAGAAAGATCGTGATCATAAGTGGTGCTGAAAACCATGGCTTAAATCTCAACGTATTTTTTCCCATAGAGAAAACTGCGTAGCCCATGATTGCACTTATAGAACCGCGC
>CAKMJZ010000018.1 GCA_927435855.1 uncultured Erysipelotrichaceae bacterium | reverse complement strand
CGTAACTTCAAACTGACTATCTTTTGCCATGTTTGCTTTTGCGTACAACAACATCTCTTTTTTAAGATATTCAAACGCGGGAAGGGTCAATGTTACCTCAATGAAAGAAACATTCGATCTTTATCAATATGGTCGGGTATTATGGAAAGGTTTCAATCATGAGTTGGATGGTGGAGGTGAGTTTGTTTATACTGATGAAAAACGTAAGGCTTTTGAAGATGAGATGATTCGACCGAATGTCAATCTTGACTTAAAGATTGCTATAGTCGACCCAGAAGGTAATTTTGTTTCCTACTGTGGCATGTGGTATGACGCATGTGCAGGATTTGCGATAGTTGAACCAGTAGCAACCGATCCAAAATACAGGAAATTGGGATTAGGAAAAGCTGCCGTATTGGAAGGTATCCTTCGCTGTAAAGATCTCGGGGCGAGAACTGTTTTTGTCGGTTCTTCACAGCAATTCTATTATAATATCGGATTTCGACCTTACTTAACATCTACACAGTGGAAAAGTAAATAGTAGGTTAAATGGAGAGAATCAAATAACAGAAAAGAAGGCGAATGATTCATCATGCGCCTTATCCTAATATTGGTTGTGACATTTAATCTGGATATGCCAAGGATGTATCATCTATCATATACAAATCATTTAAGAAATTTTCAGCCACATTATTGGCCTTTTTTAAGTCATGATCTAAATAGTTCCCACATTCGATTTCTTTAGTTCCGGGAATTTCCTGATCGTAGGCACTAATGAATTTAAACATGTCCTTTACTAAAACAAATAATTGTTCATTGGCGATATCGCCCCCGACCAACAAGTAAAAACCCGTCCGACATCCCATCGGACCGAAATAGATGATCTGATCTTTATAGAATGGATGATTGCGTAAAAAGGTTGCACCTAGATGTTCAATCGTATGCATCTCTGGATTACCCAGCACGGGAAGTACATTGGGTTTAATCAAGCGGATATCGTAAGTGACAACTACTGATTTCCCTACCTGATCACGACGTGACTCGTAAACCCCCGGTACTAACGTATTATGATTCACAGTGAAGCTCTTAATTTTTTCCATGATTTTCCTCTTTCAATTTCTTCAACATTGAACATTGTCGAATTGTATCAGCATCTGTTCCGCAACATCCGCCAATGATTGATACACCTATATCGAGATAACGTTGGGCAATATCTGTAAATTCTTTTGCATCCACCAGATAATAGATGCTTCCATGCTCATCCGTACACGGCATTCCGGCGTTGGGTTGTACAATTACCGGAGTTTTACTTATTAAACAAAGTTTTTCTACGATGGGTATTAATTCCTTCGGTCCCCAAGAACAATTAACTCCCAGTGCATCCACACCCAATGTTTCAAATTCTTTAACCATTTCTTCAATAGACACTCCCATCATTGTTCTTTCATTTTGATTGAAAGTCATTGTGGCAAATATGGGCAAAGAGCTATTTTCTTTAGCCACTCGAATACCGATCTTAATTTCTTCTATATCCATAAAAGTTTCAAAGAGGATCGCATCAACACTTTCTTTCCCAGCATCAATAATTTCTTTGAAATAAGCATAACACTCTTCCTCCGTCATATCACCATATGGCTCCATGAGTTTGCCGATAGGGCCGACATCCAATACGACATAAGACTGTTTCACATGTTTTTTCGCATTGGCAATCGCTGCCTGAACAATCTCACTAACTGTGTACTCACTGTCCTGATACTTATAGCCATTCACCCCAAAAGTTGCGGTGGTAATGAAATCTGCGTGTGCTTCAATGTATTCCTTGTGAATGCTCTCAATGACTTCTGGATGTGTAATACTAAGTTCTTCCATTCGAGGACGAAATGAAAAGCCAAGTTCAAGTAAACGTGTTCCCATGGCCCCATCAAACAAATAAAATTTTGTGAAATCGATTTTTTTCATTTGTGCCTCCACTCTTTTTCTAAGTATACCATTTGCCTTTGTTGTGCTCAATGAATCATTAAAAAAAGCATGTTTCCACGCTATGTTTGTTCGATTGATAATGGTGTAAATGACATCTGTTGTTCAAGTTTCTTAAGTTGTGATTTTGTGTAAAGCAACGTAATTCCAACAGCTGTCCAATTAATAATGACAATTCCCCACCAAACTCCTAAGATACCCATGTTCAACGTTGTTCCTAAAAAGTAAAACAATACAAATGGCAGAAATTGGCGGAATATTCCAATCCAAAGAGCGAAATTAGGTTTCTTAATGCCTTGTAAAACGGAAATGTTCATATTCAGAAAGACATAGGTCAAAAATGCGAACACTTCAATGCGCAAATAAGTACTTCCGGCAGATATTACGGCTGGATCACCGTTAAAAATTTGAATGAGATAAGGAGCCGAAGGAAAGATAATCACTACTCCGACGAGCATGATCACTACTCCGACCTTCGTGACAAGCGATCGAGCTTGCATAATTCTCTCAAATTTTCCAGCTCCGAAATTCTGTCCGACGATATTAAGCGCTGCAATATTTAGTCCTAGAGTAGGAAGAAGGATAAGTTGTTCTATGCGAACGGCTGCTCCGTAGGCCGCAATTGTTTGGGAACCACCGTAAAACAAGACGTAATAATTTATTATAAAAATACCTAACGCGATCGTTGCTGAGTTAAGTGATGAGGGGATAATTTGTTTTAGTAGTTCTTTAATCGTAGATAGTGATGCTCGTGCTTTTTTAAGCATCGTTTGATCAAATAACTCCGACTTCATCCAACGATATGACAAATAAACCGTACCAAAAAATTGAACGATGACCGTAGCCAGAGCAACTCCGACCGTGCCTAAAGCAGGTAAACCAAACCAACCAAATATGAGCAGTGGGTCGAGTATGAGATTCATAAAGAACCCGATAATCAAATAATTGCGATAGGGTTTAGTGTTGCCTTGCGATGCCAATAAACCATTTAGGGTAAAGTTCAGTAGAAAGAATAATGACCCATAGAAGATGGTTTGCGTATAAGCGACACCCAACGCAAGACTGGCTCCTTCAGCTCCGGTGAGTCTAAACAATGGTTCGATGATAAATGGGGCCAAGAAGATTAACGCGACTCCGACAAACAGTGCCATTTGTAGAGAATTACGGGCTAATTGATGGTATTCTTGAATATCTTTTTTTCCAATGGCAATTGCCGATAAAGTGGATGTACCATTTCCAATTCCAGAGCCAATAGCAATGATTAGAAAGAAAATAGGAAACGACAAGGATAATCCAGCTAAAGCATCCGTGCTTAACTGACCGGCATATATACTATCAACGACATTAAACATGGTATTAAAGAAAAAGCCCACAGAAGATGGGATCGCGATTGCCTTAACATGCGATAGTATGCTTCCTTCGGTCAGATCGTATTTTTTCACGTTATACTCCTAGCTTGTAACTTGATTATACAGAATCAAACATTTCGAATAAAGCAAAATACCCACAGGGGGTATTTTGTTTAAACGTCAGGATATTCGTCTTGTCAGATTTTCTATTCTTCGTCTTCAGCCCAATTCAATGAACGTTGAACGGCCTTCTTCCAACCCTTATACAATTTGGCTCGAACTTTCTCATCCATGTCTGGAGTAAACTTGCGATCCAATTGCCATTTGTCTAGTAATTCATCGGTATTTTTCCAATACCCAACAGCTAAACCAGCCAAGTAGGCAGTGCCCAACGCTGTCAATTCGGTAACAACCGGACGGGCAACGGTTACATTAAGCAAATCCGATTGGAATTGGAGTAGGAAATTATTATTAATAGCTCCACCATCAACTTTCAATTCTTTCAACTCGATGCCACCATCAACAATCATAGCATCTAAGATTTCCTTGATTTGGTAGCACATGGATTCTACGCCGGCACGAACGATATGAGCTCGATTTACCCCACGAGTAATCCCATGAATGGATGCTCTGGCATATTGATCCCAATAAGGAGCAGCGATACCAACAAAGGCCGGTACCAAGTAAATACCATTGGTATCTGGTACGCTTAAGCAGATTTCTTCGGTTTCTGAAGCACTTTTAATCATTTTCAATTCATCGCGCAACCATTGGATTGTTGCGCCGGCAACGAAAGTGTTACCTTCTAAGCAATAAATGACTTCATTATTTAAACCCCAAGCGATGGTCGTCAGTAATCCGTTCTTCGATTCAACTGCTTTTTTGCCTGTGGTCATCATCAAGAATGCTCCGGTTCCATAGGTAGCTTTTGATGAACCTTCTTCAAAACAGGTTTGGCCAAACAAAGCTGCTTGCTGATCACCAATACTCGAAGCGATCGGTACTCTAGCCCCAAAAATCTTAGGGTCAGTATATCCGTAAATATAACTTGAAGGTTTTACTTCCGGCAACATAATGCGTGGGATTCTTAGTGCTTCAAGCAGTTCATCATCCCAATCCAACGTATGGATATTAAATATCATCGTTCGCGAAGCATTGGAATAATCTGTTGCATGAACGGTTCCACCGGATAACTTCCACATTAGCCAAGTATCTACGGTTCCAAACAATAACTCCCCTTTTTCAGCTCTTTTGCGTGCACCGGGAACATTATCTAGCAACCAGGTGATCTTGGTTCCGGAGAAGTAAGCGTCGATTGGAACACCGGTTTTTGCTCGGACTTTATCTCCCCAACCTTTAGCCTTTAGCTCATCGCACATCGCCGAGGTACGGCGGCATTGCCATACGATCGCATTGTAGATGGGTTCACCTGTGTTTTTATCCCAAATTATCGTCGTCTCACGTTGATTGGTAATGCCTACGGCAACGATGTCTTCCGGTGCTACGTTTGCATCTCTTAGTATATTACGTGTAGTTTCTATTTGTGAGTTCCAAATATCCAGCGGACGATGTTCAACCCATCCGGCTTTTGGATAAATTTGCTCAAACTCTTTATTTTGTGCCTTTACTGGAATTCCTAATTCATCAAAAATAATCGATCGGGAACTGGTCGTCCCTTGGTCCATTGCTAATACATACTTTGCCATAAATTTCCTCCTTTTTGACAATTGGTATACGCAATTAAAACAGGAAAAATTTCGTGAATTACCTCCTTTCTTTCTGGGATATTAAATTACTCAATTCTAACAGATGAAACTACCTACTGATATTTAAAATGTAACACATACTGAGTGATTGTCAATGGAATAGGACGAATTTCTTTCAATAAAAAACCCGAGAACTCTTACTGTCTTTTCATATGTTCGAACGTATTTAAAACTCATACAAAGGGAAAGTTATTTTCGCCAAAAAGTAACACATTCTTTTTTGTCATCCAGATTGAACTCAATCATCTTCGTAAGCAACTCGTAGTCAACAGGTTTATTCCATGGAAAACGCACAATCATACTTGTATATGAATAACCGGATTTTTCGATTTCAAAAACCAAATGATCGATTCCCGCTTTCTCAGGTGTTACAGCCAGATGATGTTTAGCTACACTAAAAGCAATAATAAATGTACCGTGAACAGTAAACATCGGCTGATTCCACGCGATTCTTGGTACCAATTGCGGATATTGATCACTAACCCAACTCAACACTTCCCTGGTTCGACTTTGGTACTGTTCGTTTTCAATTTTAGCCAGAAATTCATCAAATAATTCCATATTATCCTCCTATTGATTTTTCTATACAATAACATCACAAGTCAAATTTTTCCACTATTCTACTTTCGATTCATGTCGACATTTCTAAGTTTCAAAATCAGCCAATTTTCACATTAACACTCACTTTTACGGTGTTTTTATGTTAGTATGATGTTGAGGTAAATACAATGAAACTAATCACTGATACCGGCTCTTTAATGAGCCAACAACAAGCTCAAGAATTGAATATCACGCTTCTGCCTTTACAAGTGGCCGTTAGTGGTAAAAACTATCGCGATTACTTTGAATTGGCTTCCGATACATTTGTAGAGATGATCAAAAACGCCGTACCTACTTCCTCTCAGCCGGCCATTGGTGAAGTTATGGAAGCGTATGAAAGCGTTAAAGAAGCCCTTCATATTACCATGACCAAAGGTTTAAGTGCCACTTATGATTCCGCATTGGGAATTTTAGAGTCTGGCGGATTCAAGCATATCACGTTGTTCAATTCAAAGACGTTAGCTGGTACAGAGAAATATCTGGTAGAGCTTGCGGCTAAACTAATCGATAGTACACCGATCGATCAAATCATCGAACGAATGGAAAATTGTCTGACACAATGTCAGTCGTACTTGATTCCCAGCGATTTTGATTTCTTACGTCGTGGCGGAAGATTATCCCCAATCGCCGCTACACTTAGCGGTTTAATGAAAATCAAACCGATCGTTACACAAACGGAGGGTAGTCAGAAACTAGAGAAGTTTGGGGTAGCTCGGACGATGTCCAATGCTCTTGATCAAATCATTGAAAAAATGATTCAAAACGGTGTCGACTTTAGACATAAAGTATATATTTCCCATGCTTTCAATATGGATGCAGCACAGATGGCTTTTGATAAAATCAAAGAAAAAATCCAGAACATAGAAATCGATGTTTTGGAACTCTCTCCGGTCATGATCACTCAAGGTGGGCCGGGATGTTTGGCAGTTCAGTACATTCTTAAGGATAACGGCTAATAAAAAAGCAAAACCTCAGGTCTTGCTTATCTAACTCGTTTCTTGAGTTCATTAGAAATTTCATTAGGATTAATGCCTTGGTTCACTAGCAAGACGGTCATATGATAAACCAAGTCAGCTGTTTCGTAAATCAATTCATCTTTTGAGTTGTTCTTCGCCGCAATGATGACTTCACTCGTTTCTTCACCGACTTTCTTTAAGATTTTATCGATTCCTTTATCAAACAAGTAATTTGTATATGAGCCTTCCTTCGGGTTGGCTTTTCTTTCTTTTATGGTTACATAAAGTTGAGAAATTACTGAACTGATTTGCATTGACTCGCTTTGAACAATGTCTCGATAGAAGCACGATCTTTCACCTGTGTGACAAGCCGGACCTTGGGGATCGACCTCAATCAACAGAGCATCACCATCACAATCATAACGAATCGCTTTGACTGTTTGAAAATTCCCTGAAGTTTCACCTTTATGCCAAAGTTCATTTCGGCTTCGGCTGAAAAACCAAGTCTGATCTGTTTCAATGGTTTTTTCTAGCGATTCTTCATTCATGTAAGCAACCATTAACACTTCCTTCGTTGAAAAATCTTGTATCACGGTGGTGACCAACCCGTTTGAATCAAATTTAATATCATTTATACTCATGTGCGCACCTCCACACCTTTACTTCTTAAGAACTTCTTCAATTCTTTGATTTCTATTTCCTTAAAATGAAACACCGATGCTGATAAAGCCGCATCCGCTTTTCCTATGGTTAACACATCATAGAAATGCTCCATCGTTCCGGCACCTCCAGAAGCAATCACTGGCACACGGACAGATTCACTTATTTCCCGGGTAATGTCTAGGGAATAGCCATCTTTGACTCCATCGGTATCAATACAGTTAAGCACGATCTCCCCGGCACCCAATGCTACACCCTGTTTCGCCCATTCGATTGCGTCCATTCCGGTATTCTCGCGACCACCCTTAACATACACATCCCAACGACCTTCTACATTCTTTTTTACATCCATAGAAAGCACGACACACTGACTGCCATAGCGAAGCGCTGCTTCTTTGATCAGTTGCGGATCACTGACCGCAGCTGAGTTAATAGACACCTTGTCTGCTCCGGCTTTCATCAATCGATCAAAATCGTCTAACGAGCGAATACCGCCACCAATAGTAAATGGAATATCGATGGTATCTGCCGTTTTTCTGACAATATCCAGAAATATATTGCGTTCATCACTCGATGCGGTAATGTCATAAAAAACGAGTTCATCAGCTCCTGCTAGTGCGTAAAACTCAGCTAGAACCACAGGATCATCAACATCCCTAATATCCGTAAATTTTGTTCCTTTGACGACACGACCATTACGAACGTCCAAACAAGGAATGATTCGCTTGCTTAACATACGACCTCCATCAATTCTTTCAAATCGATCTTTTTCTCATATAATGCTTTTCCGACAATGGCTCCATAAATACCCATACTTTCGATTCTCAATACATCTTCTATAGACGAAACACCACCAGAAGCGATAATGTTTAATCCGCTTTCCTGAATTTTTGATAATTGCTCAAAATTGGGACCTTGAAGCATTCCGTCTTTTGAGATATCAGTATAAACGATAGTTTCTACCCCTTTTAGCTTTAACGTTAACGCAAACTCAAAGGCATCAATAATACTTCCATCAATCCACCCTTCTAATTGAACAATACCATCAAGACAGTCCAAGGAAACGACAACTTTTTCTCTATACAGAATTAGTAATTCATCAAGTAGTGTTGGACTTTTGATTGCGGCAGTACCTAAGATCACCCGATTAACACCAATTTCAAATAACTCTTTTGCATCATCGAGAGAGCGGACACCTCCACCTACTTGAATGGGAATATTGATCGCTTCAATCATCGCTTTTATAACACTTCGATTTCTCGCTATTTGACCAAAAGCTCCATCCAAATCTACTACATGCAAATAGGTCGCTCCTTGTGCTTCCCACAGTTTAGCCACCTCTACAGGATTTTGATAGTACACCGTTTGTTGATCAGCGCGACCTTGTACAAGTCGTACACATTTTCCATCTTTGATATCGATAGCCGGAAATACGATCATACAATCAACTCCTTCAAATTTCTTAGAATTATGCTCCCGACTGCTCCGCTTTTTACAGGGTGAAATTGCATACCGATGATGTTATTTTTACGAATGATCGCAGGAACATCGACTCCATATGAACTCGTAAAGATTACTGAGTCAATGTCTTCATTTACTAAATAATACGAATGAACAAAGTACACATAATCATTCTCTGATAAATCTTTACCAATTTCATCTTCTTGTTGTTTGACTAGTTGATTCCATCCCATGTGTGGAACTTTTAACTCTGAGTCGTCAAATTTGACGATTTCACCACGTAATAAGCCTAATCCTTCATAATCTCCGTCTTCATAACTTTTATCATAGAGTAATTGCATTCCTAAACAAATGCCGACAATCCAAGTACCCTTTACCGCATTTCGCTTAAGACAATCCACCAGATCATACTTCCTTAAATTTTGAATGGCATCACGAAAGGCACCCACCCCTGGCAAAATAATCACTGTCGCCTGATCGATAAGTTCAATATCTCTTGTGACTATAACCTCCATACCCATTTTTGTGAATGCTCTTTCAACGTTTCGGATATTTCCAACGCCGTAATCTACAATGACAATCATACTTATAGCTGACCTTTCGTCGACATGACACCTTCAATCGATGGGTCAATTCGGGTCGCCTCACGTAAAGCACGACCAAATCCTTTGAAAATCGCTTCTATTATATGGTGATTATTTTTGCCATATTCCACTGCGATGTGCAAAGTTAGTCCGGCATTGAAAGCAACGGCACGAAAGAACTCTTCAACAAGTTCCGTAGGCAAGTCGCCTACTCTTTCGTTGGTGAAAACTGTATTGAACACTAAAAAACTGCGATTGCTGATGTCAAGAGACACTTGGCTAAGCGCTTCATCCATCGGTGTAAACGCGGTTGCATAGCGAAGTATACCTTTTTTATCACCCATAGCCTCCTTGATTGCCAATCCCAGACAAATCCCAATATCTTCAACGGAGTGATGAGCATCCACATCGACATCCCCGATACAATCAACCGATAGATCAAATCGGCCATGCTTAGTAAAAAGTTCGAGCATGTGATCGAAAAATCGAACACCACTTGAAATTTTGTACATTCCTTTACCATCTAACTCGAAATTTAACTTTATTTTAGTTTCAGTTGTATTCCGCTCAATTTGACTGTTTCTAGACATTGTTAACTACCTCCTTGAATACTGCAATGACCGCATCATTTGCTTCTTTTGTTCCCAAACTGATCCGGATACAATTTCTTAGCATAGGATCCTTGGGATAAACTCGAACACCGATACGTTCTGCTTCGAATTTTTCCATTAGTATCTCGAACTTCTTCGAGCGATATAAGATAAAATTAGTATGACTTTCCATGATTTCAAGATCAAGTAAGGATAATTGAGAAACCATCCGTTCACGCTCTTCGATCATTATTTGAGTGATTGACTGAATCTGCTCGAAATTTCTAACAGCAACTCTTGCTACAGCTTGTGTGAGTGCGCTGATATTGTAGGGCATGCGAACACGTTGAATCAAATCGATGGTATTGGGATTGGCGATGGCATAGCCTAATCGGATTCCGGCAACTCCAAACGCTTTGGATAGTGTGCGCATGACGATCAAACGTTCATTTTCAATGGCAAGCAAAGCCGAGGTTTTCCCATAGAACTCAAAATATGCTTCATCTATCGCTATGATGGATTGTGTTTCGTTGACGATACGTTCAATATCCGAAGTTTTCGTAGCTAATCCGGTCGGATTATTGGGTACACATAAAAATATAAGTTTTGCCTGATTTTGATTAGCGGCTTCAATAATCGCATCAACATCAAACGAAAAATCTGTTTTTGATTTAATCGGAATAATATCTCCGCCTGCCACGGTCACTGAAGTAAAATATTCTGAGAATGTCGGGGTTGGGATGACGACTTTATCATTCTGATCGATGAAGACCTCGGTGACCATCTTAATAATCTCATCAGATCCGTTACCACAGACGATATTATCCGCCAAACAACCATTGATATTAGCCAACAGATTCCGCAATTCATCGCAATTTGCACTCGGATAAAGATTAATACTCTCACTCTTCAGCTCCGCCATGATTTCATCCTGCCAATCATCAAACAAGTTAATAGGACTTTCATTGGCATTAAGTGTCCACCGATAGTTGGTTGAACTAACTTTATAAGGTACCAGGTCAACAATTTTTGCTCTTACGTTTTTATTCATGTCATTTCCTCACTCTCAGCGCGTTAGCATGGGCATCCAAACCTTCACTTTCAGCAAACTTTATAACTTTATCGCTCACTTCGTCAAGCGCAGATTTCGGATAATAAATGATGCTCGACTTCTTCATGAAGTCATATACACCTAGTGGCGAGGAGAATTTCGCAGTTGATGCAGTTGGTAAGGTGTGATTGGGTCCGGCAAAGTAATCTCCGAGGGGTTCGGGAGTGTACTCACCCAAGAAAATGGCACCGGCATTTTCGATCTTCGACAAATAGGAAAATGGATCAGAGATCATGAGTTCAAGATGTTCTGGCGCAAGTTCATTGGCTAAAGCGATTGATGATTCAATATCCTTGGTCAAGAAGATGTATCCATAGTTTGCCAAAGACTCTTCGATAATAACTTGTCTAACGCTCTTTTCTGTTTGACTTTCAAGCTCCTTAATAACATTGAGAGCCAGTTTTTTAGAATGTGTAACCAAAATAGCGGATGCCATTTCATCGTGCTCTGCTTGCGACAACAAGTCAGCTGCGACATATGTTGGATTCGCACATTCATCCGCTATAACACAAATTTCACTCGGTCCAGCGATCATATCGATATCCACTTGACCAAACACCGCGCGCTTAGCTCTTGCGACATAGATATTACCGGGTCCGACAATTTTATTTACCGCTTTGATTGTTTGAGTTCCATAAGCCAAAGCAGCGATGGCTTGTGCACCACCGACTTTATATATTTCTGTGATACCAAGAATACTTGCAGCTACCAAAATCTTTGGGTCGATATTACCATTTTTATCCGGTGGTGTCACGATAGCGATCGACTTGACTTCTGCTACTTGTGCCGGAATGACATTCATAAGTAAGGTCGAGGGATAGATCGCTTTTCCTCCAGGGACATAAACTCCAATTCTTTGAATTGGGGTGATCAATTGTCCAAGGATAACTCCGTTGGACTTGGTTTGTAGCCAAGTCTTCTCTTTTTGAAGCTGATGATACTCACGGATATTGGATGCGGCTTCTTTCATAATTTCAATCAAATCAGTATCCACCATTTTAATCGCATCTTCGATTTCCTTATCAGACACTTTCAGATTTGTCAGATTTGCTCCATCAAACTTCTGGGTGTAAGTAACAAGAGCCTCATCCTTAAGTGATTTCACACCACTTAAAATCTCATACACTTGTCTATCAACCTCCAGAAAGTCCTCATCTCCTCGACGAATCAACCGATCCAAGATTTTATCGTAGTCTTTACTAAATACTTCAACGATTTTCATTAGGTTCTCCTTTCAAAGTCGCCTCTTCCAGTTTTTGAATTATATTCTTGATGATGGTGGATTTTGTTTTAAGACTGACCTTATTAACAATTAGCCGAGCACTAATATCCGATACTTCCTGAAGTACTTCTAGATGATTTTCTTTTAATGTTTTTCCAGACTCTACAATATCAACAATCACATCAGCCAAACCGATGATAGGTGCTAACTCGACAGATCCATTGAGTCTGATAACTTCACAATGAATGCCCTTTAAATCAAAGTAGTTTTTGGCAATCTTGGGATACTTTGAAGCAACGATCAATTTTCTATTAAATGACAATTCGAAATCTTTTCGCCCGCAAACACACATCCGACATTTTCCGAAGTTTAGATTCAACACTTCGAATACATCCGCTTCTTCTTCTAACAATACATCTTTTCCGACAACACCGATATCCGCTGCCCCTTTTTCAACATAAATTGGTACATCACCTGATTTGACCAAAATCATCTCTACTGCGCCGGTTGTATCGGTAAAAATCAGTTTCCTACTGTTTTTATTGTAATCCATAAACTCAACGCCTGCCATCGCAAGCATTTTAATAGCTTCTTCCGCCGTACGGCCTTTAGCCAAGGCAACTTTTACTTTATCCATTCTTCAGTATCCCTTCAATATCGTTGACCACACCATTTAAAATGACCGAAACTACACTTATTTCATTCATTTCAACTTTTAGAATATCACGAATGTTTCTTTGTTTCGCTTTTCCGATTTGCTTATCAATATCTGTTAATCTATCTGTTTCTACAATGAATCCCTTCGTTCGCAATTGTTGTGCGAGCAAGAATGCTTGTTTGCGATCTGCTTGTTCGAAGAGAATTAGATAGTCGGTATAGCAGGTGGCTGAATCTTTTGATTTAGTCATACTGACAATGTCAACAAAATAGTTGATGTTAATCCCAAATCCACATGCCGGTTTGTAAGTTCCGAAGTTTTGGGTAAGCTGATCATAACGGCCGCCTTGAAGGATGGCTCTACCAAAATTGTCAACATATCCTTTAAAAATGATGCCGGTGTAGTAGTTAAGAGGATTGGTGAATCCCAGATCGAAGATGATATATTTATTATATCCATAATCATCAAGAATCTGATATACTTGCTCACAATTATCGATGGCAATTCTCATTCTTTCAGTAATTGCACACTTGCGAGCCAGAGGTAACACCTCTTCAGGTTTGCCATACATAGTCACAATATTCAAAATTAACTCTTTATACTGTAAGTCAATCGATCGTTGATCAAGATAGTACTTGAGTTCTCCCTGATTTTTACTTTCGATCAGCTCGATAATCCGCTTGCGTACTTGTTCATCTGGCTCAACCTCTTCTAGTAACGAGCCTAAGTAATCGACCTGTCCCAAATCAATCCGAAAGTTCCTGATTCCATTGTCAAGCAGGGTTTTAATGCCTATTGCAATGACTTCTGCATCGCACTCAGGTTGTGAGTTAGCAAAATATTCAATTCCGGCTTGAAGAAATTCTCTCTCGTCGCCCTTTTGTGTTTCCATCTGACGGAAAATCGGAGCAGTATAGAAGAATTTAAGATATTCCTCTCGGTCCTTAAAATTTTTGGCGGCCATGCGAGCAACCGGAATCGTGGCATCAGGTCTTAACACCATGATATCCCCTTGAGGGCTAATGAACTTGAGCATTTGTTTTAGATTGATTCCCCCAAACATTTCTTTGTATAGATCAAGATATTCGAAGGTTGGTGTCAGAACTTGACGATAGCCAAAACTACGGAAAGTTTCTTTAACATTATTAAGAATTTCATCCTTGAATGCATATTCATCTCCGTAAAGCGTTTCAACGCCGTCAGGTAATAGGTTTTTTAGTTGTACCATAATTGTTCCTCTTTCATTAAAAAAGCATGCCAGCTGCGCATGCTCATGAAATATTCATAGAGGATTTGCGAATGCCGGCTATCATGACAATAAGAGCTTGCATCCGTGACTAGGTCGTTGGTCGCAAACTTCTACGTGTGATGATGGTGGTGGGCATTCGCCATTGATATAATGTTGTTCATATTTTTCCTCTTCACTTTACTACGATAAAGCATTAAAGTATGAGTACAGTATATTCGCTATTTTATGTCTCGTCAACTGTTTGTATCTCATATTTGCCACAATATCATTCCATCTGTCAAAGTGTTATACTGTTACCTTAGTCAATAGATTTGATTTGACTTACATTGGTTCTATCAGTAATGATTGAGGAGAAAAGATGACTACCCAAGTATATGATGTTAAAAAACGCAAAAATTCTGCAATTCCCATGTTTATCTTGATTTTGATAGTCGTGGAAATTATTCTGGCCAGCCGACTGTTCAATGATTTATCTCAAACCGCCCTAGGATTTGTTTCCATTAGCAACTCTATTTCGAAAATCTTGATTATTCCTTTTGAAATTGTGTTTAGCACATGGATATCGACTTCAATGTCCGCTCAGTCCACCGTCGATGTCGCTACTGTGATTTCGATGGTTATGTATGCTTTAGTTGCCTTTGTGATTATCGTTTTCTCGATTATACTAAAAGATAATGACGACCGAATAATTAAGTTATAAAAATGAGCCATTATAGCTCATTTTACTGCCAATTCCGTTTTTAGTGTTATGGTAATTCGTGTGCCTATACCAACCCGGCTAATTACTTCGAAGTGTCCGCCGTGTTTCTCGATGATCCATTTCGCAATAGCCAGCCCCAGACCGGAACCTCCGGTTTTTTTGTCGCGTGATTCATCTGATCGATAGAAACGATCAAAAATATGAGGTACGTCTTGTGGTTTTATTCCGATTCCGTTGTCTTGCACAACGATGTGAATTTGATGATTATTCTTTATAAGTTTTAGGATGATTTTCTCGTGTTTTGGTGAATACTTCATAGCATTATCAACCAGAATCCGTAAAACCTGTTTAATAAGTTGTTTATCTCCAACAATCCACACCGGATCTGTCTGATTGAATTCATATTGATGGTCATCATCGATTAATCTCGCTTCTTTAATAACTTCCTCCAACAATTCTCTTACATTAAAGTTTTCTAGTTGAAGGCGAATGGTATCACTGTCCCCACGTGCTAAAAACAAAAGGTGTTCAATCAGTGTTTTCATATGATCCGACTCACCCTTAATGGCATCAATCGATTCATTCAAAGTCTTCTCATCACTTTTTCCCCAACGGTCTAACATGTTGGCATATCCTTGAATGACAGCAATCGGAGTGCGCAGTTCATGTGATGCATCGGAAACGAATCGGACTTGCGCTTGATAGGATTCATTGATACGCATCAACAGATCATTAATCGCATCCGCCAGCTCACGCAACTCTTCTTGATCATATTGAACAAACGTGTTTTGATTTAACTTTTTCGCATCGATTTTACTAATTGCTCCTGTCATGCTCTCAATATCCGTCTTCTTAAATGAAGTCAATTTTCTCATGTCTTCTTGAAGATTTTTTGCAGATGCGGTTAACTGGGTCAATGGCTTAAGTGCTTCCGCAATTCTCACGTGATTTTTCGAAAATCGTGAGACAATCATGATAAGTTCGACCCCGAACAGAAATAATAGTATCCATACCAGGTTTTTCATTGATTCAAATATCATATGACTTACTTGAATGTAACTGTCTTGATAAGGTATATAAACTCTATACTCTAAATTCAATATGCGATCAAATACTGAGAGCTGGTCATCCCCGAGATAGCCCAGACTCCGGTAACTTTGATTCTGTAGTGGAAGCCACTGTTGAATGGATGTCGGCAATTGCCATCCTTTAGCTAGATCAGCTTTAACAAATGTATAGTCAAGAAAAGTAGTCTCATTGGTTGATATCGATTGGGTGATTTCTGTCTGTTTGATCAGATTATTAATCACTATCTCATTTTGATAAAGAATATTTCCAAAGAAGATGATGGAAATTAAGATGTTGATGGCAACCATGGCCGAAATTAAAAGACCCATCATCGAAAGATTTAATTTAATTACAATGGATGATCGGGTTTGATTTACGGATTTTATTTTTGTCTTTTTATTTTTTTCTTCATTCATCTTTGATTACATATCCGATACCACGAATGGCTGAGATGATTCGTTGGTTAAAAGGTTCTTCGATTTTCATTCGCAAATGACGAATATAGACATCGATGGCATTGGTAGTGCCATCAAACTCATATCCCCATATTTTTTCAAGCAAGATCTCTCGGGATAGTACATGGTTTTTGTTTTCAAGTAACAACTGAAGCAGATCAAATTCTTTTTTTGTTAGCTCTACTGATATGCCTTTAATCACACAGGTTCGACGTGTGATATCCAAAATACACTCTCCATGCGTCAATAGCGTATTCCGTGTGGTCTTTCTTTTTCTTAACGTCGTACGGATCCTTGCCAAAAGTTCTTCAATAGCGAAAGGTTTGGTCACATAGTCATCTGCTCCGGCATCAAGTCCCATGACTTTATCGACAACAGAGTCTCTTGCGGTTAAAAGAATTACAGGAACATCATTGTTCTGCCGAATCCGTCGTAATACTTCAATACCGTTTATTGTAGGCAACATGACATCGAGAAGAACCAAGTCGAAAGGACGGGCTTTGATTCTTTCTAACCCGTCCCGTCCGTCCATTGCTTTTTCAACTTGATAGCCTTCATGTGTCAATTCAAGTTCAACAAATCGGGCTATTTTTTCTTCATCTTCAATGATTAGAATTCTCTCCATGTTGTGTATCATCTTTCTTTTGATTAATTTCCTTTGATAAATCACTCGCAGCTTTTGCGACGATTTCGCCGGCTTTCAGTGTCACATCAGTAACTTTATCGACGGCTTCATTAACATTGGTTTTCTCAAGATCTGCTCCGCTAAATCGGTATCCATAGCCAAAGAACAGACCAATGACCAATAGTGGTAACATAAACCAGAAGGCAAATAAGATCAACAGGACAAATAACGTCATCGGGATCATCATTACGACTTTCTTATCCTTAATGACATCGAAGCGATTGGTATTGCCTTTATGCAATAAGTCCTTCAGAAATCGTCCTATTTCTCTAAACGTTTCGTTCACTTCAGAATCTTTCGGCTTTTTCCCGCTATTTTCAAAACTTTTTTGATTTTCTACAACTTTAGTCTCAGCAGCGACATTACCACCTTGTGGCTGAATTTTTTGTTGTTTTTCCAACAGAATCACGGCCTCCAAGATGTCACCATCGGTTTGTTCGAGGGCTTCTTTGGCTAGTGCATAAGAGACACCTGTATACTTTTTTAACTTCTCTACTTGTTCGATTGTAATCATGGATTTAATCCTCTCTTTCCTGATTGAACCCATTGTAACAACTCAAGATATAAATCCTCTGAATCTACGATTAAATTTTGATTAAATTTTAAGAAATTGATTTCAGATCAGAAAGGAAAGTAAAATTATTTAAGATTTTATGAAGTTATAGAGGTTTGAGGATTTGTTTTAATTCGAGCCGATTTGTAAAACTTACCTTTATCTTAATTTAATTTCATCTCCGGCTTTCACGAAACCACCTACTAAAACAGTCGCAAAGATTCCTTCGCGAGGCATAATGCAATCACCGACCAAATGCCGAATTTCACAGCCTAGATGACAGCTTTTACCAATCTGTGTGACTTCAAATAAAACATCATTGATTTCAAACTGACTTCCGATCGGAAGTTTGTGTAACTCGACTCCTTCAGTCGTAATATTTTCGGCGAACTTGCCAGGCACTAAATCTTTGACGCCCATAGAAGTCATTTTATCGATGCTTTCTTGAGCAAGTAAACTTACTTGACGATGCCAGTCTCCACCATGAGCATCTTTAGCCAGTCCGTATCCGACCTCAAATTCTCCCACTTCGATTGGTGTTTTAATCACACCTTTTTTATCACTGATATTGATTGCTTTTACAGTTGCCATAATATCCCTTTCATTTATCGTTTTTATTTTTTGTTTCTACTTTATTAAAGGATAACACACGATTTATTGAATTTCTATTGGAAATAATAAAACAAAGAACCATGTCATTTATAAACAAGGTTCTTTGTTTGAGTATAAGATAGAATTTTTATGGCTAACATATATTACTGAATTACTGGCTCCAATACTTTTTCAGCAGTAGGTGCAACAACTTTGAGGGCTAAATAAAAGCCAACTAAACTAAGCACTCCCGAAATGATGTAACTGTATGTATATCCACCGGTAAAATCGCGAATTAAACCACCCACCAACGGGCCGAATACTCCACCAATTCCCCATGCTGTAATGACAAACCCATAGTTAACTCCGAAGTTCTTCATACCGAAGTAGTCTCCGGTGATGGCTGGGAAAACTGTCAACATTCCACCGAAGGTAAAGCCTACGGTTGCAACCCCTAGCATAAGAAGAGCAGGAGTTGTGGCAAAAGGCAGAAGTATATACGCGGATATCTGTAGAGCAAACATAAAAAACAAAGATTTGGTTCGTCCAATCCGATCAGAGATAATCCCCCATGTAACTCTGCCAGCGGCATTAAAGACAGCATAGATGGCTACTAAAATAAAACCATTGGTAATTCCCGATTGTTCTAAACCGATTTTGGAAAGTTGACCAATAATCAAAAGGCCGGCAAAAGTACCGCAAGCAAACATTGACCAGATTATTTTAAACTGCTTGGTTTTTAACATTTCACCGGATTCAAATTCTTTTGTTGCGGTGGTCGAGAAAGAACGTTTCACTTTAACGCTATCCACATCTTCTGGCATCGGAGGAACATACCCTTTCGGGGGATTCTTGATTATTTGAGAAAGAGTCATGATACCGACGAAAAAAGCTCCTCCAAGAAAAATGAATGTCGATTCGATTCCGTAATTTGCAATAAGATATGAAGTTAATGGACCAATATATACTGGTGCTAGCCCAAAACCGCTGACAACAACACCTGAAACCACACCTCTTTTACTTGGATGGAACCATTTAACTGCTGCAGGGGTCGGTGCAGCATAGCCCATACCCATAGCAATACCGAAAATAACACCAAAAGTGATTGCTAAGGTAATCGGGTGGAGCAACAATCCTGAAAGCGAAAGCCCAATTCCAGCCAAGACAGCACTTCCCATAATGACTTGTCTTGGGCCAAATTTATCTTGTAATTTACCTCCGGGTACCATGGATAGTGCAAATACAGCACAAGCAACCATATAAGGAATCTGAGTTGCTGTTGCACTCCATCCGCGATTAATTAAAGCTGCGGATATAACCCCCCACGAATAAAGTGTGCCTAACATCAGGTTCACTCCAAGTCCTGCTAATAATACAATAATGCCTTTATTGAACGGTTTTTTCATTCATCCAACTCCTTTTATTTCTGTGACAACTGTTTTCATGCCAACTCAACTTGTATTTGCTATCGATACAAAGAACTTTCGATTGTCTTTAGTATTTTATCATTGATAATATCTTATCTCAATAAGAATTTGTAAACGCTTTCATTTTTATAGGATTCTACGAATTATCAGACTATCTATTGTGCAAAATGAACAATGTCATATAATAGACTTTTCAGCAATAACAACAATCTTCAATTCAATCTTTTCCTTACTTTATATTCATTTTATCAAGAATTGGTCTAGATGAACTCTATCTGGTCGTGTCGGTTAAGTGTCACAAACCAGTTTGAGAGTACTTGATTGTGATGTTCAATAATCTTCTGTGCAGAAAGGATGTTGCTATCACATGTACTATGCGTATCGCTTACCAAAGTAGTTTGATATCCAAGAGTAAATGCTCTTCGGCAAGTTGTGTCAATGCAGTACTCACTCTGTAACCCGGCAATGACCAAATTTGAGATGTGCCGTTCCTTCAAGTCATCTTCAAGAGATGTTTGGTGAAAGCAGTCCGGTGTGTACTTGTTAATGATTATGTCATTTTCATCAACTGTTAGCTCAGATGAAATTTGCCATCCAGGTTGATGGATTTCTAATGGAGATCTCGACGATTCAGTATGTCGAACGAAAATGATCGTTGCATCAGCTGCTCTTGCTTTTGAAATCAATTCGTTTACATAAGAAATGAGCTGTTTACTTTGATAAATCGGAAAATCTTTATCCTCAAGTAATCCAACTTGCATATCGATGACTAAAAGTGCAGTGTTTGACATATTTATTTACCCTTCCTCCGTGACTATCATCTGACTTTATTTATTATACCAGATTCTATCACAGCTTATTTCTTTCTGTTTAATTGTCTTTTAAGAGTTAGAATTTTACATGATTATTATCAGTAACTGAATGTTTAATGTCTTGAGTTCTCACTATTTCATTCAATAGGTACAATCAGTTAAAAGTGATTCATTCATCAGAACAAATCACTCTTAACTGTTTTATTAAATATATCCCATATATTGAACTGATTTGACTCACTTATGTATACTAATTTCAATTTCGAAGATTTAAAATAAACAAAACATCGGGATAATTTTTCTCTCGATATTATTTCAACATAGCCTAGCCATCAACTACAAGAGTCCCAATTAAAATCTTTAATGATAGCTTTCGAAAGAATCTCCACGAAACTTAGAGTGCACGATGTAGTGATCGTTTATCGAAATCGTATCCCCGCAAAATGTACATTCTCCTCGATTCCCTTCGAGTTCAAGTTCAAATCCGCACGTCGGACAAACCATGACATTGTGGTCACTGGTCAAATCATAGCTTCCGCACTTAAAACATTTTTTAGCACGGCTACTCATGAATGCTCCGCATGCATGACATTGCTTCATTTTGGTGTTCACAAATAACACCTCCTTGATATTTAATGATGTGGCATATCTTATGTCATGTTAATTGTATCACAATGCAAACGAAATAGTATGACTATCCACATAAGCGAGTTCGATTATTTAAATTTTACGGTTTCCGACAGAGGTCTGCGTTGATCGTGCAGATTCAAAGGAGCGCTGGTCTCAGATGCATGTCCGATCGGAAGTACGCATACAGGAATAATATTCTCAGGTAGTTCAAGTTTTTCCCTGATGACATCTGGTTTGAACAGTCCTACCCAAAGCGAACCTAATCCCAAATCTGTTGCTTCAAGCAAAATATGGGTAGCTATTATACTGGCATCCCAATGACCGCTGTCTCTGCCGTCTTTGCTTTTCCAACTCAGATTCGAGTCATAGCAAACCACAAATACCAAAGGTGCATTAAATCTGGCTCGTGTCGAAGCATCAACGATGTCCAAAGCTTCTTTAGAACGCATGACATAAATAACTTGAGGTTGGTTGTTATGCGCGGTCGGTGCATTTTGAGCGGCAGTTAACATCTTATCAATTAATTCATCGCTTACCGGAGTATCGGAATAACTGCGAACCGAATATCTCTTTTTACTTAGTGTCAGAAAATCCATAATTTCCTCCATTGTTTCTTCTTTATATCCCTATTCTAACTTGATATAATGATAAAGTATATGACATATGTCACATGGTGGATGAAATGCGAAAATTCGTTTTTGAAGATAAATACGTTGATACACTGAAAGCCTTTGGGATTGAGGATATAGATCGTAAAGAACTTTCAATTGTCAAATACGATAAAGGGGATATCGTATGCCAGGAAAATCGCTTAGTGGGATCCTTTTTGATTTGTGTTGTTGGACATGGTCGCTCTTATGTCAATGAGCGCAACGGTAAATCATTGATTTTGAACATCTTTAAAAAAGGATATGTCATTGGGGATTATGAACTCATCATGAACTTTTCTGCGATGACAACCGTAATCGCAGATTCGGAGCTAATTTGTGTTTCCATTCCTCTTAACAATTATCGCGAGTATTTGTTAAACAATAATTCATTCTTACGTAGAGTATCAGAAATATTGGCAAGTAAACTTTATGCCTCCTTGCATCATAGTGCTGCCAGCCGGTTGATGCCATTGGAGTATCGACTATGTGTTCATTTGCTGAAGGTGAGTAATCTCGGTTTCTTCGATGCACGACTAACTGACACAGCAAACATGTTAGGCACTAGCTATCGTCATTTACTAAGAACGATTTCGACACTGATAGCAAAAGGGATACTAGTAAAAGCAGCTAATGGATATCAGATTGATATTCCTAGACTTCATAAGCATGTTGATGAGTTTTAACGAAAGAGGTGAATCTATGAAAGAGGATAGGATTACGAAAACTTTAGAATTAATGAAAAAGAATCGTTTAGATGGCTTACTATATGCTTCCAGTGCAAATTTTCAATATTTAGCCGATACAACTGATTATTTTTGGCAACGCACAAGTATGAACAACATTGCGGGGAAATTCAGTGCAAAAAACGTTCCTGAAGCACTCTATTTTCTAAATGATAAAGGGGAGAGTTTCATTTGTTGTATTCCTTCATTGAAAAATGAGTTTCCCAATTTTCCAAATTTGTATCTATCGTATTTAGATCAAATGGAAGATACGATCTCGCTTTTTATCAAGGGGAAAAGAATCGGAATCGGATTTAATTGCATGGCTTTTATAAAGGAGACATTATCAGCTATCGATCCTATGTTTGAAACCGTGGATGCTGAGGAAATTTTGAATGATTTGCGAACTATCAAGGATCAAGATGAGATACAAGCGCTTAGGGATATGGCAGATTTTACGGACAAGGCCGTCAAATATGTGTGTGATAATCTTAAGGAAGGTATGACACAAAGAGAGATCGAGCAGAACCTGATGGATTACGGATTTAACAATAAGATCCCCGATTTCGCATTTTCTCCGACGTGTGGTCTAAAAACAAGAAATACTCCTCTTGCCAAAGATGCTTTAACTTTTTCTCGAGACAGTGTGCTAGTTGAAGGTACCGCTATTGCTTTTTGATGGTAAAAATCATAGGTCTCACAAAAGTCTAACTTAGATATCATTCTCCCTATTTTTAGATCAGCTCAAACAAATCACGGTCAAATTTCGTCAAAAACTC
>CAKMJZ010000017.1 GCA_927435855.1 uncultured Erysipelotrichaceae bacterium | reverse complement strand
AGAAATCGCTAAGAAGGAAAGCCCGGAAAAAACTTCAATGTCCGACAAATCGCGACGTGAAGTCATTCGATTGATTTCCAGTGCTATCGATGATCATCGCACTGTCCGTCGAGTTCTTCCCAGTCGTATAACCGTACTGTTGAATGGGCGTAATCGCATTTTCCAATAGCACCGGTTTCCACCCGCTCAAATTCGGCTTTGTCCAATCCCCATAAATACGTTTTATGTACGGTGTTCCATAGCGCGCGATTTCTTCCATGACGCCTTTGATATTTGCATAAGGGACATTGTCAGCATCTATTAGTACCGCAAGCCTCAAGTCTTCTCTAATTTCCATTTTTTTCACCAGAATCCTTATCTTTATTTTCGTTGATGGAATGTGTTGTGTCAATCGTTATCGAGAAAGTCAATGGTACATTGCGCCAATCCCTTTCCTAATATCGCAATATTTTTGTCATCCCATTGAAATTTGGGGTGATGATGAGATATCGGTTCTTCTACGTTTTTAGCGATTCCGACATAGATAAATGCCGAGGGTACGCGTTGGGCAATGTAAGCAAAATCCTCACCGCCCATGCTTGGTACAGGTATTTCTGATACGTTTTCTTCACCTAAGACCTTGGCAAACGCATTCTTCGCAACATCGACCGCCGCATTCGCATTGACCAATACCGGATATTTACGGATGACCTCAACAACAGCTTCAGCTCCATACGCACTGGCAATGCTCATCGCAATTTCTGTCAATCGGCGTGCCACCATTTCCCGGTTTTCTTCGGATAATGTCCGGATGGTTCCGGTCAATATGGCTTCATTGCTAATAATGTTGAATGCACTGCCACTATGGAAAGTCGCAATCGTCACGACCGCTGATTCTATTGGATTAACATTACGGCTGACAATGGATTGAATTGCGGTGACGATTTGTGCACCAGCAACAATTGGATCGATTGTAGATTGAGGGTATGCGCCATGTCCGCCTTTTCCGATAACAGTGATTTTAAATTCATCTGGTGCTGCCATCATAGCCCCATATTTATAGCCGGCTGTACCTTCAAGTGCACTACCCCACAAGTGACATCCAAATGCCATGTCGACATTATCCAAGATTCCCTCTTCGATCATCGGTAATGCTCCTCCGACTGTTTCTTCCGCCGGTTGAAACATAAGTTTGACCGTTCCACATAATTCAGATTTCATTTCGTTCAACAAGGCTCCGGCAAGTAACAATCCCGATGTATGTCCATCATGACCACAGGCATGCATGCGACCGGCAATTTTCGAAACCAACGGATTGCCTGGATCTTCATCCATGGCAAGAGCGTCCATATCAGCACGAAGTAAGACGGTTTTTCCGGGTTTAGATCCTACGATTGTCGCAAGTACTCCGGTTTTCGCGATACCTTTGACATAAGGAATCCCTACTTTATCAAGAAAATTCATTACTGTTTGACTCGTCTGATATTCTTCAAATCCGATTTCAGGATGCTGATGAATATGATGTCGAATTTCAATGATGTCAGATTCGTATTTCAATACAAGTTCGTTTAAGTTCATTTTGTTTCCTTTTCTAACTGAGATTGTAATCGGCCAAGTCGTGTAGAAGTGATTTGATCGTATACCAATCGAAGATATTGTGCATAAGACAGTAAATGATAATCAAATCTTTTTTGTCAACCCAATCGAAATTGTATCCGCCGATGCCCATCAAAAGACTGGCGTCAAGATAGTCTAATTTCAAAGCGATGATACATTTGATTGCAATATCCCAACTTATTTGATAATTAGAATTATGAAGATTAGTATAATTCTGCAAACTTATTTTTGCGACATTATAGAAGTCTGGTGGATGATCATATCCAGCTCGTTTGGTCATGATTTCTAAGATTTCGAAAAATTGATACGGTTTGGTCGCCCAATCCAACGCTTGTTCCCGACGGTGTGGATTTTGGATGGTTGGGTTCAAGATGAGTTGCACAGGCAGACGATTATGCAATTCCGTATCAGCAAGAAAATGAATTAGCTTGATTTTCGTTACATCATACACCATTTCGACTCCACACTTTCTATTCAAATTATATCACATTCGCAATATCATAAAAGTTTCATTTAATAACAGATGTATGATTGGCTTTAGTATGTTAGACGTGTTTTCGATGAGAGGAAAATGTCACCCTCAAATCTAGTTCCTTTGCCAAGGTTATTAACAATAGATAGATATTATGCAAAAAGAACTATTGTACTCATACAAAAGCAGTCCGTGGTTGAATTAACCCGGCTGCTTTTGCGTTATAATTAAGGAAATGGAGGGTTGATTATGTGGGGAGCAATCATTGGAGATGTCATTGGTTCATTGTTTGAGAAGTTTAATCATAAAGGTAAGGATTTTAAGTTATTTCATGCGCTATCCCATTACACGGATGACACCGTCATGACGATTGCGACGATGGATGCACTGCTTAGAGAACATCCGTTTGAAGTAGCGTATAAGCAGTGGTATCGCAAGTATCCCAAAGCCGGTTTTGGCCAGCGTTTTCGGGAGTGGGGTAAGGATGATTCCTATGAACCATTGAATAGTTATGGTAATGGTTCGGCCATGCGGGTATCTCCCGTTGCTTATTGGAAAGAAACGTTGGATGAAGTACTAGAAATAGCAGAACAGTCAACAAATGTTACGCACAAACATCCAGAAGGTGTTAAAGGTGCAAAAGCCGTAGCTACAGTAATCTTTTTGGCAAGATCCGGTATGAGCAAAGATGAAATCAAAAAGCATATCGAAGATAACTATCACTATGACTTAAGCGAGACGACCGACAGTATTCGTTGTTGGTATGAGTTTGATGTGACTTGTCAGGGTTCTGTGCCTCAAGCCATTCGTTGTTTCTATGAAGCAACGGACTTTGAGGATGCAATTCGTTTGGCCATTTCAATTGGGGGAGATTCGGATACCATAGCTTGTATGACTGGTTCGATGGCAGAAGCGCACAATCCGATTGAAAGTACGATTAAACAAGAAACACTCAATCGGTTGCCCAGAGAGTTTGTGGATGTGTTTCATATGTTTCTCGAAAAAACAGGTCATCTGAGTGATGAAGATCAAACAATTTTCAATAATTATCAACCACCGAAAATTAGAAATGTTCAATAAAAAACAGCTCAAATGAGCTGTTTCTGTTTTTAGACTGGTGCACCAGATGGGACTCGAACCCACACGGTCGCCCATACGCGCCTGAAGCGTACGCGTCTGCCAATTCCGCCACTGGTGCATTTTCTTGAGTCCTTTTATATTATATGCAAACAAGGTCTCAAGAGCAATAAAAATTTAATCCAACAAGTTGAATAACATAGCCTTATGCAATTTCGAAGCATCACCATCCAGCAGATTTACCAGTGTAAATGCAAACTCAGGCACCGTCGCTACTCCGCGACTCGTCACCAAATTTCCATCAACAACGACCAAGTCCTCGAGATATTCGGCATCATCATACGTTTGATCTGTAGCAGATATTGGGTATGAGGTAAGTTTACGGTGCTTAATAATACCGGCAGCCGCTAAAACAGATGGTGCTGCACAGATCGCCGCAATCCACTTCCCCTTTTTGTCGAACTGACGAATCAATTCTAATACACGTTGATCCGCCATTAAGTTGGTTGCTCCCGGTAATCCACCAGGTAAGAAAATCATATCAGCATCCAACAGATCATCCCCAATCAAACGATCTGAGACCACCTTGATATCATGCGATCCTCGGACGATTTCTTTGTCGATAGAAACCAGATCCACGTTAAATCCAGCTCTTCTTAAAATATCGACGGTCGCTAATGCTTCAGTCTCTTCAAATCCATCCGCAAGCATACATGCAATTTTTTTCATATCATCACATCCTTTATTTAATTCTATCACTTTTCAACTATTTTTTGTAAACGTCGCTCAAAATTGCTTTGGCCGTTTAATATAAATGATCCATTCCCATTTCCTTAACTCCCAATCCCATAAACACCTTTTTGGTCAGTATCCCGTCATGAAACAACGCTTCGAAGTACTGATCTACTTATCGCAAGAATGAAATCAAAATGGTTAATCCCATCATTAATACATTAGTATAACTATGCATTATCATCGGGTAAATGAAACTTCTGGATTTCTCATAGCAATCACCATAGAAAAATCCGAGCACCATAGCATAGACAACTTGAAAAGCCGAGAAGGACATACCAAAGGGATTGAATGAGAATCTGATGTGAGCAATCCCAAAGATGATTGATGCAAATAGAACAGCGAAACTCATATGTCTATTGAGACGCTTATCGGTTACCAGACCAGCAAACACACTGATTGCAAAGGCTCTGAAAATCAACTCTTCAGAAGGCCCGGACAGGAATAACTGAAATCCTAAATGACCGACGATATTTCTGGTAGTTAACGGATAAACAAAAGATGCGAAGCTATCACTGACGATGGTTATTAAAAATGCAATAAATGTATATACTGAGAAAACCAGAATAAACTTCTTTAAGTACTTTATTCCTTCTGTCCTATCACCCAAACCCAAGCCAAACTTAATTTTAAATGCGCTTGATAACATCAGCATGATAGGCACAATAACAAGTGCCTGCACAATGTGATGGACACTTATCCACATAAACGCTCCATCCGGATCGATGGTAGAATAGCTAAATAAATCCGCCACAAGACTTCCAATTCTAGGTGCTGTCAGTAGAATAAGTGCTAATAAAAGCATTGCCATAATCTTTAGAAAATACTTCATTTGTGTTCTCCTTTTTACTTTTACATTTTTTCCCATAACCTGACTCTAAGCATTGTTAGCATAATCTTAATCAATCGATATCCATTACATCAATCGAACGTAAACCCTCCGATGTAAACAAGAAGTAATCATCGCACACATAATTCAAAAACTGTCGATCATGAGATACTGCCAGAATAGCTCCGTGAAACTGTTTAAACATGGACTCTACGACTGGCATAGTAAGTGGACTTAAGTTACGCGTTGGCTCATCCAAGATAAGACAATCCACAGGACTTCTCACCATGTCAACCAGAATTACTTTCGCCCGTTGACCAAGCGAAAGAGACTCCATCGGCATCATCATTTCCTCCTCAGTGAATTTCAGATTACCCAAATGAGTCATGATTTCGGATCTCTCTTCTTTAGTTCCGTCTTTTACTAAAAACTCGACTGCACTTTTCGATAGATTCAGAAGTTCACTGTATTCCTGTTGCATAGTATAGTGCGAGATTCCTCGTGCTGTCATCTTTTGATCAACATACTTTAGGTAAGTGCTCTTTCCACATCCGTTTGGACCAATGATTCCGATGCGAGCAGGACCAAAAATCTGAAGGTTAAGATTGATCGAAAGTAGGCGATCGTTAACAAACAAAGTATCTAATTGATCATCAAAAATCATCTTTCGAGGTGGTATCGATTCTTTGGCATCAAAGAATATATTAACTGCTTCTTCAGGGTCGGGTTTCTTGATCCGCTCAACCTTGTCTATTCGGTTTTTTACAGCTTTAACATTCTTCATTTTCTTCTTCAACAACTGACCGCCATGTGGATCTTGTCTGGAAATCGTATTCTGACGATGCTCAACCTTCTGATATATCTGACGCCATTTCTCCATCTGCGCATCATATTCACTCTTCTGCTTTCTCGCCAAATTTCCTTGTCGATCAAGCAAAAACGAGCGCTTGGCCAAGTATTCCTTAAAGCCAATCGATTCCAATGTCCAAAGCGGCTTTTGTTTACGTTCCGTCTGTTCTAAATGAAGGATGCGATTAGCAGTTTTGGCCAAGAGTACACTGTCATGAGAAACGTAGATCAGTGGAATAGAAGAGTTTAGGATAAAAGTTTCCATCCATCGCAATGTATCAATATCAAGATCATTGGTAGGTTCATCAAGAATCATAACCGTAGGCTCTTCAATTAACAGTTTAGCCAATTGAATCTTGATTTTCTCCCCTCCACTAAAAGATGAGAGAGGACGTTGATAATCTTCCTCATTGAACTCCATATTGAATTTCTTAAGTTGCTTTTCAAACTGAACTAAAACAGTATAATCCGGGAAATTCGGATCTATAAGAAAACGAAGGACATCACTTTGATTTTGTTTATCGCTTAGACTTTGGGGCAGATAGCCAATCCGCTGGTGATCCGTGATTAAGTTTCCACTTACAATAAAATCTCTTCGAATCTCATCAACTCCGGCAATCAGTTTACAAAGCGTGCTTTTGCCATTGCCTTCCTCACCAATGATGGCAAGTCGGTCATTTTTGTTTATACTGAAAGAACAGTCGAGCAAAAGCGTACGACCTTTCAGTGTTTGTATGGTTACGTTTTTAAGTACGAGCATAAATTTCCCTCACGAAAAAAGACCTTCTGGGTCCCTGATTAAATCGGGAAAACCGTTAGTTAATGCATGCGGTTTTCGTTATTTATGTTTGTACATCTTCTCACCCGAATATATTTTATCATACGAAATGAAAAATTCTATGGGTTTCTTTTAATATAGTGAATTTCGAATCTTCTTGATTTCACGCCAAACATTATCACCGAAGTTACTTACGAGGGTGATTTGAATATTATTCATCGGATTAAATTCAGAAATAAAACTGACACCAGGATCTTGCCCTTGAAAATACAAGATATTCTCTAAAGTGTTATTGTCTTTGTGAATCCAAATCCCATAACCATAATAAGAACCATCATTATCCTCACTATGTATTCGAAACATTTGTTCTGTCATTTCTTTCGACAACAAACGATGATGAAGTAAAGCATCCCAAAACTTCGAAACATCTTCGGTTGTAATAAATGCCCCTCCTGCTCCTGTACCTTTAGCATCGACACTGTAGATGTTGGTTCGATAGGAGTTTGTTGATTCACAAAAGATATAGTTATTTGCACAGTCTGATGGTAGCCGATCAAGTTCAAAATACCCGGTTGAATCCATATGACAAGGGCTGAAAATGACCTCGTTCAAATATGTGTCAAACGGTTTTTGAGTGAGCTGTTCAATAATCAAAGCTAATATTACATAGCCGGAATTGTTATAACTGAACTTTGTTCCTTTGGGATACTGCATAGGTTTGTCAATGAACAGAGGAAGTAAGTCCGAATTCTTACGAATTTTATAGTTGGGAAAATCTTTCCAAAGTTGCTCATACTCATCCATGACTTGCTCATCGAAATAATCTGGAATTCCCGATGTATGGGTGAGTAATTGCTCAATAGTAACCTCGGGATCGATTTGATGCAAATCAATGGGTAGTAATTGTCCAAGGGTATCACTGAAATCTAACATATTTTTTTCAATTAGCATCTGGATAGCTACCGCCACAAACACCTTGCCTGCCGAAGCACTTGCGAATCGAGTATTCTTGTGGTTCAATCGTTTGTTAGGTAAATCCGCGTATCCTTGTTCACTCTCAACGATGACTTTTCCATATTGAGTAATCAAAAGATTACCACGAAAACCCTCAGATAATATGACTTTGTCCATTATTGTTCTCCCTGTTCTTAAATTTCATCTAACAAAAACTGCTCAAGAATCGTCAATACTCCTTGATTTTCATTGGAAGGTGCTTGAAATCTCGCGCTTCCCTTCACGATTTGAGGTGCATTTTCCATGGCATATGAATACTTTGCCATCTTCAACATTTCAATATCATTTCCGCCATCCCCAAATACAATCATCTCATCAGGCGATATTCCAAATTTTCCCGCCAAAAGCTTAAGCCCAAAAGCTTTATGACAACCCTTCACAATCAAATCAATACTGCCATGACCACTGGAAACCACATCCACTTCATCAGATAGGGACTGTTTGATCAAATCTATATAATGCATGGTATCCTCATCTTTACAGTTGATATTAAATTTAATCATCGGATCCAAAACTGAGTCAAACGAATGAACTTCCTCTAACCGATGATACCATTGTCCAATAAATGCTTTTCGCTCTGGGTTTGTGAGCATATAAGCCCTTTCCTTCGCACAAAAAACATTGATCAAATCTGATTTTTCTCTGACAAAATTGAGAATACTCTGTTTTGCATTTTCACTAAACTCGGTCACTTTTAATGGTTTTCCATATTCGCTGATATACGAACCATTCTCAGCCACAAACATCATCTCACTATCCCTTTTCTCAAAAAAACTAATCAGCTGATAATACTGATTCCCCGAAGCGACAACAAACTTTATTTCTCGTTTTTTCATGATTTCAAAAAGTTTCCAGAATCTAAATCTGTCATACTCCATCTTGCGATTTAAAAAAGTACCATCCATGTCAACGGCGATCATCTTAATTTTGCTCATCGTTATCTCCATCAAGTGTTTACTTTATCAGTATACATGATAAAGTAGTTATAGACAAAAGGAGAGTAAAATGAAAAAACTTGTAGCAATATGTTTAACCGCCTTATTGACGTTGTCAATATTGGGGTGTGCTAAACCTGAACCAAAACCTTCCGAAACAGTATCAAAAGTACTGGACTTGATGAAAACTGATATTCGTTCTGATTTCTCATCATACTTCGATGGAGAATTTAGTAATTCCAATTTCTTACCCGAAAACGATGTTGAGGAAAACGAATTTACGAAGATGATGGAAACACGACTCATAGAACTTTATACGGATTTTGATTATGTTATCGTAAGTGAGACGGTTTCTGAAGATAAGAAAACCGCGGTGGTTGAAGTTGAATTCACCACCCATGACTTAGGAACATTTTTCATAAGTTTCATCACTCAGTATATCACTAAGGCACTTGAGCTGGCTTTCTCGGGAAAGGGCGAAGATGAAATCAATAAAGCGGGAGTAGATCTGTTTGAATCTTTATCTACAGATTTAAAGAAAGATAAAATATCTCGCGTTCAAGCCACCTTGACATTGGTGGATGGACAATGGTTAATCGATGGCGGTGAGAACGCCAATATATCATTCTTCAACGGTTTGACCGGCGGACTGATTGAATCACTCGAAGAATTTGCGGAGTCTTTCGAAGAAACTGAATAACTTTACAACAAAAGAGCATCTTGTGATTGTAATCATGGGATGTTTTTTCTATGATTGTATTAACATAAGGAGAAAGATACTATGAACTCAATCATTTTATACGTCATTGGTGGCATCATGATTTGTTTTGTTCTATTCCAATCGTTCTACTTTCTTAAAAAAGCCTACGACCGCGGACTGGAAATCGGATTAAGTGAGCATCAACTCAAAGAAACTATCCGATCGAGCGCTTTCTTTACTGTCGTTCCATCCATCCCAATTCTTATTGGTCTGATAACGATGATTCCGATTTTCGGAAATGTGGTTATTCCTTGGATTCGCTTAAGTGTATTAGGGTCCGTAAGCTATGAAAACTATGCGGCGAATGCAATAAGGGCGGCAGCTGGTGTCGATACTTTGTTCAGTGATCCTGTTGCCTTTTCCACTGCGGTTTGGACAATGACCATTTCCATCATGGCTGGACTTTTTACGATGATTATCTTTTTTCGCAGATACGAAAAGAAGCTGGCACACATCCGAAAGAAGGACAGTCGGTGGGGTGAGCTGTTGATTGCTGCGCTTTTTATGGGGTTAGTCGGAACCATTGGAGCTCAACAAATCGCTATCGGCGGATATAACACACTAGCACTTTTCATCAGTATGGCCATCATGCTTATCATCGGATTGGCCTCAAAGAAGTGGAAGTGGATGGAAGAATTCGCTCTTCCGGTATCCATACTGTCAACCTTGGGCATCTTGTATGTCCTGATCGTGTAAGGAGGCCATCATGAGCGAACAAGAAAAATATATTGAACGGCTTCATAAAGCCGGTATGCGTTTTGTCGTAGTCGGAGCATTACTTATGCTCTCCGTGCCACTTGCCATCAGTCTAATTACTGGCGCATGGCCTACAGGAGATTTGATGTTTAAAGGTTTTATGTCAGTAGGCGTTATTTATATCCCCATCGGAATCATTGAGTTCTTTAACTATGCTCCAATGCTAGGGGTTGGAGGAACCTATGTTGCGGAAATATCCGGAAATATTTCCAATATGAAGCTTCCAGCTGCGCTTAGTGCTATGAAACAAGCAAACGTTGAACCGGGTACGGATGAAGCAGAGATTATATCATCCCTAGCCATTGCCACATCTTCCATCATAACTACCATCATCATTCTTCTAGGAGTATTGATATTGGTCCCTTTTCAAGATTTCTTCATCGAGCAATTACAACCGGTAGCTATCTATATGATTCCAGCCATCTTTGGAGCATTGGGCGTCGTCTTTATTTCCCGTCACTGGCGGTTAACCATCGTACCAAGCATCGTAATGTTGGCACTATTTATGTTTGTCGTTAAAGATGATTCCATTCGTCCGGCATTGGTACCCATCGCAAGTTTGATTTCCATTGGTTCAGCACGATATTTCTTTAAGAAAGGATGGATCAAATAATGTCTGAGTCTGCGGTCCTACACTTACAGCGAGCCATTCAATGCAAAACTATTTCATACAAAGATCGCTCTTTGATGGACTTTTCAGAGTTTGAGAAGTTTATCGAAAACATTCGGTCAGATTATCCGACAATCTTTACTTCCGGTCAAATCGAACGTTTTGTCGGTTATTCTCTGTTAATAAAACTACCCGGGAAAACAGACTTACCTCCGATTGGACTGATGGGACATTTTGATGTCGTACCGGTCCGTGAGGAAAATTGGATAGAACCTCCATTTAGCGGTATCATTCGCGATGGATACGTATATGGGCGTGGCACACTGGATATGAAAGGTCATGTGATATCCATGTTGGAAGCCGTAGAAGCTCTATTATCGGAAGGATTTGAGTTTGAGCGGGATGTATATTTGATGTTAGGGCATAATGAAGAAACCGGTTCGATATTGCCGGATTCAGGTGCTGTTGCGATACGTGATCACCTCAAACAACAAGGCGTTTTCTTCTCAATGGTCGTCGATGAAGGCGGAGCACTGATCGACGGTAAATCCTTGGGAATCGATGGAACCGTAGCTCTTATCGGCGTTGGCGAAAAAGGCTATTTGGATATTGAGCTAAGCGCAACACAATCAGGTGGTCATGCGTCTATGCCTCCGAAGAAAAGTGCGATGGCACAAGTGTTTGAAGCTGCAACCAAACTTGAAAGAGATAAATTCCCAGCGAATTTCAATGATGCAACCAATGCCATGTTTGATGCACTTATCCCATTTATGAAACAACCGTTGAAACTTCTGTTCTCATATAAAGATTTCTTTAAACCGATATTATTGAAAGTCATGACCGACAAGCCGGATACCGCCGCAGTATTGCGCACCACCTGTGTTGCAACGATGGCTTCCGGCAGCTTTGCACCAAATGTCCTGGCTCAAAAAGCTACCGTTGTATGCAATGTCCGGATAATTCCGGGGGAATCGATTGAAAGCGTCCGAAACCGAGTGCAAAATATGGTTGGCAGTGAGATTGAAGTCAAACTTCACAATGGAACCGAACCAACAGACATAAGTCCAAGTGACATTCGAGAATTTGAGATCATTCAAGAAACAACCCAAGAACATTACCCACATTTCAAGGCCATCGCCCCTTATCTGATGGTTGCGGCGACAGATAGCCGAGTTTATCATGGCATGTCGAAAGGTGTTTATCGTATCTCTCCTTTTGAAATATCAAAGGAAGATATGAAAACCGTTCATGCGGATAATGAGCGTGTACTTATTGAAAACTTTCTAAAAGGTATCGAGTTCTTCAAATCTTTCATAAGAAAAGCTTCACAGTCGTGAAGTTTTTTACTGATGAACACACCAGACATATTCATATGGACTTAAATCAAAGGATGGTTCAGAAAGATCAAACGTACGACCCTGAATCAAGTCTTTGTACTTATTTCCAAAAAGTACTTGGCGTAGGTGATAGGTAGTAACAAATTGCGTATGCTCACTGAAGTTGAAAAGTGCGAAGAATGTCTTTTCTTTAACTTGTCGAATCAGACAAAATACATGAGCATTATTAAGATCTAAAGCATATTGTGATGCCTGACCGTGAAGATAAGGCAGATTCTTCCTTAATTCAATCAGCTTTTTCAGATTTTGATAAACGTCGTGTTCAAATGTTCCGCAAACATCTTTTTTAAATGATCGTTTCCAATCAAAGATCGGTCGATGAACCCAGCGACCCTCCGTTGACTTAGCAGGGTCTTTTTTATAACTCTGATCGTTCAATGTTGCGATTTCATCTCCAGAGTAAATAAGCGGAAACCCACGATAGGTCATGATGACCGCATGAGCCAGGTTAACTCTATCGATTGCCTCACGTTGTCGGAAGTGCTCTTTTCTCTCCACTGCCCTTTGCAAGCCAAGCAAACTGGCCAATGTACCATTGGTTCGGGCATCCTTGTTCAATGGGTTGTATTGATAGTGCTCTCCTTTGGAGAAGGACCCCTCAAACTCACTACCATAGAACTTGATTAGAAATTGTTTATGTTGGAACGGATCAAATCCAAACTGGCGGATTGCATCTTCATTGAATCCCCAACCAATATCATCGTGACAACGAACATAGTTCATCCATGTGCCTTTGCGAGGAATCAAG
Organism: uncultured Erysipelotrichaceae bacterium; assembly: GCA_927435855.1. Classification (GTDB taxonomy): domain Bacteria; phylum Bacillota_I; class Bacilli_A; order Erysipelotrichales; family Erysipelotrichaceae; genus UBA2227. The sequence continues at coordinate 5,801 of CAKMJZ010000017.1, read as the reverse complement.
AACCGATTGGTATCAATCGTAAGCAATCGTACATCACGACTGGCAAAGGAATGATAAATATCTACCATCAGGTTCGCATTATACATGATTTCGCATTCCGGCTGATGATCAGTACCAAAATACTTTACGATTTCATCTGGCTCTACGATTGCTTCTCCCAAAAGTGCCAAAGAAGGACAAACATCTTCCTTGATTAGGTAGAACATTCGCATTAGGTCATGTATTGGTTCAAGATTACGACAGGTCGTACCCACTTGTTTCCACATAAATGGAATAGCATCCAAGCGAATCATATTTACACCCAGATTAGCTAAATAGAGCATATTGTCGATCATTCCATTGAAGACCTGTGGATTGGCGAAGTTTAAATCCCATTGGAAATTACTGAATGATGTAAATACATATTTTTTGATTTCGGGATAGAAAGTGAAATTCCCTGGGCATTTATCCGGTAGAACTTCAGGCACTGTCTTATTAAAACGATTAGGTATTTCATCGGTGTCATACATGATGAACATTTCTTGCATAAGGACATCGCCATCAAGTGCTGATTGCGCCCACTGATGCTCTTTGGCAACGTGGTTGACTACATAATCAATGCAGATGAAAATATCATTTTTGCGGAATGTGTCCAACAGTTTGATGAAGTCTGGCATATCTCCTAAACGGGAATCGATTTGTCGATAATCTTCTACCGCATAACCACCATCGTTCTCTCCGTCACGCGGCTTTAACAGTGGCATAAGGTGAAGATAAGTGATCCCTAAATCTCTGAAGTAGTCGACTCTTTTGGCTAATTTCTTTAATGATCCGGCAAACAAATCTACATATAGTGTCATTCCAACCATTTTCTGATTAAAATACCAATCAGTATTTGTGTTATCCATGTTCTTCAAATCGGCTTTCCGCATGACAAAAGCATGATCCATCATTTCAAACAGCTGCGCTAATGCTAATTCTGTTTGCCGGCTTTGACCATAAATTTTATGATAAAGCGATGCGATTTGTTTGCGGTTTTTCATTAAATATCACCAAACATTTGCTCGATTTTTTCATAGGTTGCTAAAGAGCCGATGGCTCCGCGAATAGTTGTTGCATGTGCTCCGCAAGCATTAGCAAAACGACAGTACGCCATCAGTTCGGTATCGTTTAGTTCTTCGATTTTCTTGCCTGACTCCATAAACTTAGCTAGAAAACCACCTAGAAATCCATCTCCAGCACCAGTAGCATCGATTGCTCTGACAGCAAAAGGCAAAACTTTGGCGTATTTTTTATTGTGATAATATGCACACCCCTGGGCTCCAAAGGTAACCAAAATCAACTGACAATCAAACTCACTGACTAAAATCTCACATGCCTTTTCAACATCGGGTTCATCGGTTATGAAGAACAGTTCTTCTTCGCTCACCTTCACGATATCCGCAAAATATAGTCCTTTTTTGATCTGAGCCTTTGCGTCCAACAGATCTTTCCATAACAATTCGCGAAGGTTTGGATCATAAGAGACTATTTTGCCTTGTTTCTGAGCGTAGTCCAATAAGTCAAAGCTGGTACTGCGACTTGGCTCATCGCTCATACTGACACTGCCGATGTGAAAGATGTCGGCTTCATCAACTTTTTCTAGAAACTTAGCGTTAACCGAAATCATTACATCAGCACCTTCTTTGCGATAGAAACTAAATGAGCGCTCCCCATCTTCAGTAAGACTGACAATCGCTAACGTTGTGAGATACTCTTTATTGAATAGCAATGCATCAATATCGACGAGTTTCTCTCTTAAAACACCTGCCAAAAAGTGACCAAAGTGATCATCTCCGACCTGACCGATAAAACTGGCATTTTGTCCTAGATTCTGTAAAGCAACCGCCACATTAGCCGGTGCTCCTCCAGGATTAAATTCATAGACTGGAAATCCCTTTTCAGATATTCCGTTGGGCGTAACATCAATTAATAATTCACCGAAAGCGCATAATTTCATATTATTTTACCGACCCTTCTACCATACCTTTGATGATATACTTTTGTGCTGAGATAAAGAAGAATACGACCGGAATCAATGCCATCAAAATCGCAGTCATCAACAAATCATACGAAGTCACAAAGGCTCCGGCGAAGTTATTGACGGCCAACGGAATCGTTTGTACTGGTGTACCTTTACCTAATAACAGCATTGGTAATAAGAAGTCATTCCAAATCCAAATGCCATTTAAGATAAGAATAGTTACATAAATCGGTTTCAAGATTGGTAGTACGATTAAGAAGAATGTTTTAAACTTACTACACCCATCAATATAAGCAGCTTCCTCAATGTCCAATGGAATTGATTTCATAAAACCGTGAAACATGAAGATAGAAAGAGAACTGCCAAAGCCCATGTAGGCAATAATGATTCCAAAGTAGCTTCGTAGCATCGGAATACCGATCCAGCTTTGAACTATACCAAACCATTTGACCATGGGAAACATGACTACTTGAAACGGAATGACCATTGCGGCCACAAACATCATAAATATTGCCATTGATACTTTTGTTTTTGTGCGCACCAATACCCATGCGGCCATCGCAGAGGAAATGGTAATACCTGCCAACGAAAAGAAAGTAACGATAACCGAGTTAAAAAGTGCTTGGCTATATCGAATGTTAGGGTTGTTCCAGATGTTGACCACGTTGTCTACTAGGTTCATCCAATTTTGTGGAGCACTTAGCGGAGAAGCGATAATTTCATTATTCCCTTTTGCGGCATTAAATACGACTAATACCAGAGGTACCATAAAGAAAGCTACCAAGGTTATCGCAAAGATTTCCATGATATTGCGCGTAATTTTACTGTTCATTACAGTTCGACCTCCTTTTTCTTAGAGAAATATACTTGTATCAAGGAGAATATGACCAACACGACGAAGAATACAATAGCTTTCGCTTGGGCCATGGCCGTGTTTCTTAATATCAAAGAAGTATTGGAAATGTTCATAGCCAAGAGTTCAGTTCCATTGATAGCTCTTCCCATAAACATTGTCGAAGGACCTACACCCGTTAGTGATGTATTAACGTCAAACTGTTTAAATGAGTTGACCAACGTTAAAAACAAGGTGACCGTAAACGCAGGGCGGACCATGGGAATGGTAATGGCTTTAAAACGTTGCCAAGGTGTTGCTCCATCAACCTGAGCAGCCTCAATCAAATCGCGCGGAACATTTTGTAAAGCCGCTACATAGATCATCATGATGTATCCGGCATATTGCCAGGTGCTGACGATGACTAAAGTTAAAAGCGCAGTCCGTGAGTTGGCTAACATGAGGTTTTCTGTCAGATAAGTGATGCCCCAAGATCCAGCCACAAACGGGACGAATCGATTAAATATAAACTGCCAGATATAACCTAAGATAATTCCACCGATTACGTTTGGTAAAAAGAATCCGGCTCGATAAATATTGCGAAGTTTAATATTTGAGGTAACAAGCAAGGCAAGACCAAATGCAACCACATTCACCAGGATGATATTTAGAAGCGTGTAGACTGAGGTGATGATAGTTGAGTAAAGAAAAGTACTGTCCTTGAATGCATCCGCATAGTTTTTAATTCCTACAAAGTTAAGCGTTAACTGGGCGGTCGCGGACCAATCCGTAAATGAGTAGTAAAACCCGATGATAAACGGAATGATTTGTACCATGAAGAATGATATGAGTGCCGGTGCCAAAAACAGCCAGAAGACTATCTTTTGCATTCGTTTGTCTTTGTCCATTGTAAACCCCCTTATTTTAAAGAAAAAGTCATGGCGGGTTGCCCCCACCCTGACTTGCAGATATTCGATTATTTAGCGTTATCAACAAACGCCTGAGTTATTAAAGTTTTGAATTGTTCAACGGTGATTGCGCCACTGGCCAATTGATTGTAAATCGGACCCAGTTTATTATCGCGGAACTCACCAGAGAAGTTGTATTGATTCCAAGAATAGATCTTACCTGCTTTTGCCCATGTCAGTACAGACTTCGACAATTTACCGGCAGGTTAGATAGTTACTTTTTTGAAAGCGTGAATCATACCGGCTTTATTGACCATGTAGTCTTGACCGATTTGATTGTAAACCATAAATTCTAAGAAATCCTTTGCTGCTTCAGCATTAGGAGCGTCTTTGTTAACGATGTACCAAGCTGGTGCACTTACAAAGATACCATCAGTTACTGCTTTGGATGATCCGTGTGGAGCAAATGCCATATCGAAGGTTGCATCCTTCAAGTTTCCATCAACCCAGTTACCTTGGTGTAGGAATACGGCTTTTTGGTTTAAGAATGCACCCACTTGAGAATCATAGTTTCCGGTTGTCAGTACAGTTTTGTCAGCATATGTAAAGAGTAAATTAATCCAATCCGAATATTCAGTTAAGCGTGTAGTATCGACAGTACCAGCCAATAAAGCATTGGTAACACTTAGATCGCCGTATGGTAATCCATTGGATAACAAGCTGTTAAAATTATGATGTCCTGTAACCCAATACATACCTGGACCTGCTGCCATCGAAACTACAGAGTCAATACCTAATTCAACTTTCATAGCTTCCAACTTTTCAAATGCAGCTAAGTAAGCATCATAGTTGTTTAATGTTGCCGGATCGATGTCGGCTGCTTCAAGCAAATCAGCATTGTAAGCCATACCCCAACCTTCAACATTGACTGGGAAACCAAAAACTTTACCGTCAACTTTAAAGGCAACGTCAGTATCAGCAACCCACTTCTCAGCGGACAGATCAGAGATAACTGCTGCCCACTCATTGTAAGATTCGATACCATCGATGGTGAAGATTTCCGGTAAGTTTCCGGATGCATAGTCGGATCTGAGCATATCGCCCAAAGAACAACTGGAACCACCACAGGAAACAATATTTACCTTAACGCCGGTTTCGGCTTCGTAAGCAGCTGCGAAAGCTTGCAGTTGTCCATCGATTTCTGGTTTGTTTTGTTTAAATGTGATTTCAATTACCTCTTCTTTTGGAGTACATGCGGCCAAAGAGAAAGCAACTAGTAAAATTGAGATTAAAATGAGAATTTTCTTCATAAGTCCCTCCTGTACGTTTTAACGTACCTTAATTGTAGATGTAAGCGATTCCATAAGTCAAAGTCTTTAAAATGTAATCGATTACATCCGCCCTTTTTATGGTATTATTAGATAAATGAGGGGGCTTTTTATGAGTACAATCGAACAAGTAGCATTACTAGCGAAAGTCAGCGTCGCAACGGTGTCGAGAGTGGTCAATAATTCGGCCTACGTAAGCGAATCGACTCGTGAAAGAGTTGAGCAGGCGATCAAAAAATTGAACTACCAACCCAATGCTTTGGGTAAATTATTAAGAAAAGAGACCACTTCAATGGTTTTGATCCTTTTACATAGTGTTGATAACCCGTTTTTTGCAACAATCGTGCAAGGAATCGAAAAAGTCGCCCATGAAAACGATTACAACGTACTGATATGCAATACCTATGGCGACACGGAGCGAGAGCAGCACTATCTGAAAATGTTAAAAAACCATCTGGTTGATGGAGTCGTGTTTATTTCGAATACATGTTCGGCAGAAGAAATCAATTACCTGAATTCAACTTTTCCGGTCGTTCAGGTCGTCGAGTATCTGACCGAAATCGACGCTGCGCATTACAGTATTGATTTTTACCAAGCCGGTAAAGATTTAATGGAAATTTTGTATAAAAATCAATACTGTAATGCGCAGCGACGATTTCGGGCAGATAATCGAAGACCTGAACGACCGGAAAAGTTGAATTCAGGTAATTGATTTAATCTGCCGTACATGT
>CAKMJZ010000016.1 GCA_927435855.1 uncultured Erysipelotrichaceae bacterium | reverse complement strand
GATAGATACATCACCACTCGACGATTTGAGTTTAACATCCCCAACACTGCGCTCAAGGGCAACATCACTGCTAGACACCTGAAAATCATAACTTTTCAGCGTGCAATCAGTAACCGAAATATCTCCACTTGCACTCTTAATCTGACAATCACCATCAAATGAGATATTGGCATATTCAACATCACCACTTGAAGTCAATACTTTACATGAAAGCAACGTCGGTGGTATCGTAACTGAAATTTTCATATCAACGTTAGAACTGACATTGAACAAAGGTATAACCCTAATTTCAAACACATCACCTTTCTGCTCGCCAATCATCGTATTGGTAAATCTGGAAATCAATCCGCCTTTGCTAAGCATTTTCACTTCTATTTTGCCATTGAGAGATGGTGTAAAAGTCACATCCGCAAATTTAGCATCAACTACGACATGATTTACTTTGCTACTGGCAATTTCTTCATTTTTTTCACCTTTAGCATCAGAATCAAAAACAGTGTCCAACGATTCTACGATTTCATCAACTTCACCCAGATGAGAAATGATTTCAGCTTCACTTAGCCCCTCAGCGATTCCAGCATCGAAATGAGCTTCAAAATCAGAAACTAATGAATCCACAAATTCACTATCCGCAAACTTTAGTTTTCTCTTCAATAAATCCAAATACTCTTTCCTACTCATAATGATCCTCCTTCATCAGTTGATTGACCTGTTCAATAAATTCGATCCAACCGGCTTTCAGTGCTCGGTAATGTTGATGCCCGATGGGAGTAAGTTTGTAATACTTACGTGCCGGACCTTCCGGTGATTCCACCAGATACGTCTCAAAATAGTTCTCCTCATTGAGCCTGCGCAACAACAGATACAACGTACCTGCAGCAACAGACATCTGCTTAGAAATCGCTTCTGTCAGCTGATATCCATACTTATCACCCTGCGATAACTGAGCGAGAACACATAATTCTAAAACGCCTTTTTTAAATTGTGCGTTCATATGATCCTCCTTGATAGATATAATATATCACATTATATATAGCATTGCAATATAGTAATATAAAAAAATACTGCAACAATGCAGCACTAAAATTCAAACTCTTTTTTTAATCTGATTGAAAACCAGGCAGTCAGTAACACTGTTAATAAATCTGCGGCTGGTTGTGCTGCCAATATGCCATTGTAAGCAAATAACCTAGGCAAGATCAAAATCATAGGCAAAAAGAATATTCCCTGCCGCGCCACCGATAGTATGAAGGCTTCTTTCGCTTTTCCCAACGATTGAAAGAGTACCATATGAATCTGATAAAAACCCATAAACGGTAACGCTAGACATATTGCATAAAACATTCGTGAGCCATAGTAGATGACTTCTTCACTTTCCGTAAATATCCCCATGATCGGACGGGCAAACAAAACCAATATTGCTGTCATAGCGGTTAAAAAAATTGTGCTCCACCGAATCGACAGATCCAGTGATTGTTTCAAACGATCAAAATTCTTAGCTCCATAATTGAATCCCGCAAAAGGTTGAAACCCTTGCGCATAGCCGATCAGAATATAGTTAATGATCATCATCGTTCGCATAGCTAAGCCAATAGCCGCAACCAGATTAGTCCCATAATTTGCGGCAGCACTGTTAATAAACATCATCGAAAAACTGACAAGTGCCTGACGGAAAAATAGAGCAATACCCAAAGCAAAAATTTCATAGGCAATCTTTATATCGAATAACCACCGTGTAATTTTCCAGCGAACAACTGTATCCTTGCCTGTCAATCGAAGAACAAGAACTGTTGTCGAAATATACTGAGAAACAATTGTAGCGATCGCTGCACCTTCCAAGCCCAAATTCAGACCCCAATCAAACATAAAAATAGGATCTAATATAATATTCAAAAGAGCCCCAAGCATGATCGCAAACATCGGAAACTTAACATCACCTTCTGCACGTAAGATATTGTTCATCGTCATATTGAGTATAATTCCACTCATCCCGATAATCATCCACATAGCATAACGAACTGAATAATCCAGTGCATCCGGTGTTGCACCAAACCAAGGCAAAATAGTAGAAAGATTACCAATCAAAAGCGCCATTCCTAAAGCTGAAAAAAAGACAGCCATTAACATACCAGTGAAAACACTGCGCTCGACACTGCTATAGTCTTTTTTACCTAACTGACGTGAAATCAGTGATCCGGCGCCTATTCCAATGCCCTGACCGATTGCACTCATAATCATAACCAACGGAAACGAAACGGTAACTGCCGCAATCATTGCTGTGCTCTTTAACATACTGACAAATAACGTATCAACAAAATTATATATAGCCGTCGTCAACATCGCAATGATTGATGGTACTGACAAAAGAATCAATGCTTTACTAACTTTTTCCTGCGATAAAAGATATTTCCGGCGACTGTTGATTTCCATTTGTTATCACTCCATTGTACTATCATAGAAAGAAGAAGAATATTTGTCAACACGTTAACCAAACTATGATAAACTAATATAATGAAAGAGGGATTTTATGACAAAAAAGAACTCCATAAAAAATATCATTCACCTTTCCGTCGGTGAAGAAATTGGCAACTCCGTCACTCACGGCATTATGTCCTTGCTGTTATTGGGCTTTTTACCATGGACAGCCGTTGATACTTATATTCGCGGCGGCTGGGTGTTATCCATCGGCACATCAATATTCATCATCAGTCTGTTCCTGATGTTTCTGACATCCGCTTTATATCATGCAATGGCCTATGAAACAAAGCATAAATATGTATTTCGAATACTAGATCACATTTTCATTTATTTCGCTATTGCGGGCAGCTATACACCTATTGCCCTACATATCATTCGGGGTTGGCAAGGAACGCTGATCTTAATCATTCAATGGGGTATGGTGCTCACCGGCATCCTCTATAAATCGATATCACAAAAATCGATTCCAAAACTTTCGGTAACGATCTACCTTATCATGGGATGGATTGCAGTCCTGTTCTTCCCTGTCATCCTGAAAAACTCACAACCGAATTTCCTGTTGTTTATAGCTTTAGGCGGCTTGCTCTATAGTATCGGTGCCTGGTTTTACACAAAAAAAGAGCGACCTTATTTTCACTTAATATGGCATCTGTTCATTAATTTCGCAGCCATCAGTCATTTTATAGCCATTATATTCCTGATATAACAAAAACGTGAGACATCACGTTTTTTTAGTTAAATTCATCAGAATAATTAGAATTTCAATATCCTAGCGAATCTCATGTTTTCTGCGAAAATTCAAATCCGTTAAGATAATATCCTTGAGGGTGCGCTTGGGTATCCATCCCAGCAACTCCTTAGCCCGATCACTTGAAGCAATAAGCTTAGCCGGATCACCCGGACGACGTGGCCCGATCGAAAAGTTGACCGGCAAGTGCAGTGATACTTCATCGATTACTTGCTTGACCGAATAGCCGGTAGACGATCCTAGATTAATCGTTGCTGACTTATTTCCATTGACGATGTACTTCATTCCCAAGACATGAGCAAATGCTAAATCGGCAACATGAATGTAATCACGGATACACGTACCATCAGGCGTTAGATAGTCATCACCAAAGACGACCATAGAATCCCTAAGCTTAAGTGCTGTTTGAACAGTAATCGGAATGATATGGGTAAGATTATCCCTTTTTAAACCAATCTTCAAAGATTCATGAGCTCCGGCAACATTAAAATAACGGAAAATACAATAATTCATATCATAAGCCTGAGCTACCCAGTGAATCATTCGCTCAGAAGCCAACTTAGACTCACCATAAGGATTGATCGGCTTTAACTCATCTTCCTCCGTACAGACATCTTTTTTAACATCGCCATAAACAGCTGCGGTTGACGAGAATATCACATTTTTAATCCCTTGATTAACCATCGTTTTCAACATGATACGCACACCTTCAACATTGTTATGATAATACTCCAACGGATGACTAACACTTTCCGGAACAACGATTTTAGCGGCAAAATGCATGACCGCATCGAAGTGTCCGAGTTTAGTTTCTTCTGTAAATATTTCTCGAAGCTTGATTTCATCGGTTATGTCTCCCAGATAAAAACGAGCCTTCTCATCAACAGCATCCATAGTTCCGGTCGAAAGATTATCAATGACCACAACATCATGGCCATCTTTAACCAATTCCAATACTGCATGCGAGCCGATATATCCGGCTCCCCCAATCACACAAACTTTCATATTTATTCTCCGTTCTTATGTTAATAAAATCTGTTAAGATTTTGATGTTCTTTGTAACGCAATTTCTAGCATAGCGTTTACTGTCTTCCAATTTCTTGTAGTAGCAACAACATTAAGCTTGCTTTCAATAAGTTTATTAGTTAACTTTGTTCTACCGTAACCATTGGGACAATAGAGATAAACTGCTTGATTGCTAAATACTAAGTCTTCATCATCTTGTTTTTTGACTTCAATAGCTTCTTTGCCAATCATATCAGGATCAATAGAAAGAAATGTAACGTACATACTTGAAATTACTTTATCCGCACCATTTACTAAAGGATTTCTCTCAACTATATTATTCAGTTGTTCAACAGTCATCACGAAAACAAATACCTCATAGCCAAAGTCATCCTTGATCTTATCTGACAATATCTGTTCAAGTAAAGTTGAATTCTGATTCTCACTTTTGAAAACTACATTGCCACTTTGTACATAAGTAATTACATTTTCAAACCCTAATGCTTCATAAAGTTTCTTTAATGTACCCATTTTTATAAGTTTTTGTCCACTTACGTTAATACCTCTTAACATCGATACATAGGTGGGCATACTATTTTTCCCCGTTCAATTGATTAAACCATAGAATAAACAAAGCGAACCCGACCAAAAGTAACCATGCCCGAATATCCGTAACAAAACCCGGCCATAAAGGAATCAGTGAACCCACCAATAATCCTATGATCGCGGCATACGTTTGCGTGTAAAATTTCTCCATTAGTATTTTTACAGCTTTAGCACCAAAAATCAACCCTGTCAACATTCCAAGAATTACGATTAGCAAATGCGGAAACACAAACTGACCGATTGCATATCCAAATACTCCTTGATACATACCGACGGCTAATAAAACCATGGAACCGCTGATCCCTGGTAAAATCATGGTAAAAGTTGAGATTGCTGAAGCAACAAACAAGCCGATAGCCAATAACCAAGTCAGCTGACTTATATCAATTTGACCGGCACCATCCGGTTGCGCAAATGTCAGTAACATCATTAACGAAAACGTAAAGAGAAACGCAATGGTCTCACTTAATCTTACTTTTTTAATTCCTGCTTTTTTTATGATTAACGGAAAACTGCCTAAAATAATCCCCAGAAAACTGTAAAATGTCAGTGTCGAATATTCGAGCAACAAAAAGTTCATGATATTACTGAATCCAAGGATTCCGCTAACGATTCCAATACCTAGTAACGTTATAAATACGAAATTCTCTTTAATTGCCTTGATATCCAACGAAACAACGGCAATCAATTTTTCGTAAATTCCGAAAACGACCGCCATTGTTCCTCCCGAAACACCTGGAATTACATTGCTGATACCAATGATCAACCCATAGAAAATAGTTTTAATTTGTTCCATGTTACCCCAACAAACGCAAGATATCTTGCCATGTGACAAACAATACCAAACCAATGACCAAAATTACACTTGCTGTCATCAATGCTTGTTCAAACTCGCGATTGATTGGTTTTCCGATGATCATTTCTGCAACTGTTATAACCACTCTACCCCCATCCATCAAAGGAATGGGCAATAAATTAAAAATACCGACATTAACCGAAAGAATTGCTGTTAAAACGATCAAAGAGAGTAAACCTTGCTGAGCCTGCTGATCCGTCACATCATAAATACCGATCGGCCCGCTGATCGCATTTAACCCGATTCCACGCACAAGACGTGATAATGTGTTGACGATTTCGGTAATCGTTGTCCCGACGTATTCAGTTCCAGCCCAAATCGCACCAAAGAAGCTAAGTTCTTCAATTACCGGTTGTGGCAACATCAAACCAATCATATAACGTCCTTCTTTTTCATTGAACAAAGGTGTGACTTTGATTGCAAGATTGACACCTTCTCTTATGACAGTAAAAGTCATTTCATCGTTATATAACTGAGTATATGTGATGACTTCGTAAAAATCTTTCGGTACGATGGACGTTCCATCTGAAAAAGCCACTTTGACAATCTCATCATTAGCCAAAAATCCTGCGGTTTCAGCGACAGAACCACTGACAACTCCGGCAATAATTGGTTGAGGAGGTAAACTGCGTGCTCCTTGATATAAAAACACACCGACAAAAATGACCCATGCCAATAAGATATTCATAAAGATTCCAGCCAGCATAATGACGATTCGTTTAAGCGGAGCAATTCCTTTGATGGTACGATTTGCGGGGATGTCTTCCATATCCACGCCCTCTTCACCAGCCATTGCCACAAAACCGCCAATCGGTAATGCACGTAAGGAGTACAATGTCTCCCCTTTTTGCCAACTTTTAACTTTAGGCCCCATGCCGATTGCAAACTCTTTGCAATAAACACCAAACATTTTTGCAGTAATCAAATGTCCTAGTTCATGAACAAAGACAATAATTCCCAATATAATTACAAAATAGAGCAATGTCATACATTACCTCCTGAAATTTTCTTTTTAATCCACTCACGACCCATCTTATCGGCAGCGATGGCATCATCCAACGAACTTAACTGACCATACGTCATACATTCAAAAGCTTCAACTACATACGTATCAATATCGATGAAACGGATGTTGCCCGCAAGAAATGCGGCAACTGCTTCTTCATTAGCACCGTTGAGCGCTGCCGCACTGCTATCTTCCCTTTTACCCGCAAGATAGGCACAACGTAACAGTGGAAAACGGTCGAAATCAACTGATTCAAAAGTCAGTGAATGTGCTTTGACTAAATCAAGTGAAGGTATTTCGAGTTTTAATCGCTGCGGATAACTTAGAGCATATTGAATCGGGATTCGCATATCCGGAGTTCCCAACTGAGCAATAACTGCTCGATCATCAAACTCCACCATCGAGTGAACGATGCTCTGACGGTGCATGATGACATCAATTTTCTCGATTGGAACATCAAACAGCCAGTGAGCCTCAATGACTTCCAACCCTTTATTCATCATCGTGGCACTGTCAATGGTTATTTTAGCACCCATTGTCCAGTTAGGATGATTTAATGCATCCGATAACGTTACATGATTCAATTCTAACCTGTTTTTATCACGGAAACTTCCGCCTGAAGCTGTCAGAATCAATCGATTGATATTTTCATCATGAGTAGATAAACATTGGGCAATTGCCGAATGCTCACTGTCAATTGGCATTAGTGACACCCCGTTACGCTTAATGGCATCCATCACGATTTTACCGGCAGACACCAACGTTTCTTTATTGGCCAAAGCGATATTTTTTTTAGCTTCGATGGCAGCAAGCGTCGGTCTGCACCCGACAAATCCAACCAAAGCATTAACAACGGTATCTGCTTCTTTTAAACACGCAACTTCGATTAACCCATCTTCACCCCAGACAAAACGATGTTGAGGAAATTCAATTGAATACTTTAGTGCATCATCTGATCTCTCAACACATACGACCCAACCAAAGTTTTTGGTTAAAACATCTGAAATCATATCAACTCGCGATTTAACCGAAAGGCCAATGCAACGAAACTTCTCAGGATGACGTTGAATGACATCCAACGTTTGAAGACCGATTGAACCAGAGGCACCTAGAATTACGATATTCTTCATACAAACAATATCAACAAGGCATAAAAAGCCATAAAATTAAATAATAAACTGTCAATACGATCCAATACGCCACCGTGCGAAGGGAATATTGTACCGAAGTCTTTAACATTAAAATAACGTTTGATTGCACTGAATGCTAAATCACCCATTTGACCAATTGGTGGCAAGATGATTGATGCGGTAATGATCAGCGACCATTCAAACTTGTTTGTTAAGTAGAAATAAGCAAATAACAGTGATAAAAGTGTTCCGAAAATCCATCCTGCAATAGATCCTTCGATCGTTTTTTTAGGAGATATCCGTGGATTAAGTTTGTGTTTGCCAAATAACACACCGATAAAATAGGCTCCGGTATCGGTAGCGTATGTTGCTACCGCGATATAAACGATAACAGATGAACCAAAATCCTGAATGGCGCGAACCCCTTGAATGGCAATACCTACCATTAAAACCATGGTGAACACGTAGGTTAAGTCAAATATATCAAACCATTCGAACTGAATGGCTAAAAAGAATACGATCAATAACAAAAGAATAACTCCTGCCATAAAATAATCTTTAGGTAGATAGGCCAGTCCATAGATGAAAACAACCATAAGCCCTTTCATCCACTTCGGCCAACTCTTTCCTTTTACCTGAGCAAACTCCAGTGCTCCGATAAACAAGAAAACAAAAATAACGATTTCAAACAACCAGCCACCGAAATATAAGGCAGGAAATAAGGTTGCGGCTAAGATCGCTCCGGTAATGATTTTCTGTTTCATATTACAATCCTCCAAACCTACGACTGCGATTTACAAATACTTGTAACGCTTCAACAAGATCAGCCTCTTTAAAATCCGGCCAAGAAACATCAGTAAATACCAATTCGGCGTAAGCTAACTGCCACAAAAGAAAATTCGAAATTCGTTGTTCACCGCTAGTACGAATCATCAAATCAACAGGTGGCAAACCGGCAGTCATCAAATAGTTCTCAAACAAGTTTTCATCTATAGAATCAATTTTACCCAAACGGACATCCTCAGCAATCTTATTAACAGCTCGAATAATCTCATCACGGCCGCCATAATTCATAGCGAAATTCAAAATGAGTCCTTGATTACTTTTCGTTTTATCAATTGCACTAAGTAGAACTCTTTGCGTATTTGGCGGAAATCGAGTCAAATCCCCGATTGCCATGATTTTGATACCTTCACGCATAAGTTCATCCATAAATCGATTAAAAAACACCTCAGGAAGTTTCATCAGATATTCAACTTCATCCATCGGACGTTTCCAGTTTTCTGTTGAGAAAGCATATAAAGTCAATACTTTAATATTGAGTCTATTTGCGGCTAAAGCGATGTTTCGAACATTTTCACTACCCGACAAATGTCCAAATGTCCGTAGCTTATTCTGATTTTTAGCCCAACGTCCATTACCATCCATGATAATAGCAACGTGCTTGCAAGTTGTTTCCATATTTTTCCCTTCGAAAAGAGGCTCACCGAAGTGAGCCATTAAACAGTCATGATTTCTTTTGTCTTCGCTTCAGCGATAGCGTCCACTTTCTTGATATATTCATCCGTCATTTTTTGAACTTTTTCTAAAGCGCTCTTCTCCAAATCTTCCGTTAATGCTTCATCTTTTTTAATATGATCATTAACATCACGACGAACATTACGAATAGCAACTTTTGCTTCCTCTGACAATTTACTGACTACCTTAGTCAAATCTTTACGAGTTTCTTGTGTAAGTGATGGGACATTGCAGCGGATGACGACGCCATCGTTTTGTGGTGTCAAACCCAGATTTGCTACATAAATAGCCTTCTCAATCAACTTTAATGTAGAAGGATCAAACGGTTTAACAACTAACTGCTTGCCTTCAACGACCGAAATCTGACCGACTTGATTCAACGGTGTCGGTACACCATAATACTCGATTTCCACACTGTTAAGCATGGTCGGATTGGCACGTCCGGAACGAACAGTAGTTAAATGTTGTTCAAAAGCTGTGATTGCTCCATCCATTCTGGTTTTTGATGTGTCTAGATGTTCTTTCATCTTTTACTCTCCTTTGTTATACGCGTACCGATAATATCGCCGGCGACCGCTTTTTTAATATTTCCGCATTCGTTCATGTTAAATACGATCAAGTCGATGTCATTATCCATACACATCGACGTCGCCGTCGTATCCATGACACCCAACCCTTGTTGAATCATTTCCATATACGTTAGTAAGTCATACTTTTCTGCTTCAGGGAACAGTTTTGGATCTGCGGTATAAACACCGTCGACACCGTTTTTTGCCATTAAGATGACATCCGCTTTGATCTCCGAAGCGCGCAATGCCGCTGTAGTGTCGGTTGAGAAATACGGGCTGCCGGTGCCGGCACCGAAAATTACGACACGACCTTTTTCCAAATGTCGGATGGCACGACGAACAATCAGCGGTTCAGCAATTTTGCTCATCTCAATCGCCGTTTGAACTCGGGTCGGTACATCGACCTTCTCCAAAGCTCCTTGAATAGCCATCGCATTGATGACGGTTGCTAACATACCCATGTAATCTGCCTGAACTCGGTCAATCCCCATTTTTTCCGCAACTTTTCCACGAATGAAGTTACCACCGCCAACAACGATCGCAACTTCAACGCCCATAGCATGAACTTCCTTTATTTCACGTGCTAATGAGGCTAAAATTCCCGGATCTAGTTGGTTTGCTTTGGTGGAAAGAGCTTCCCCGCTTAATTTTAACAAAATTCGTTTGTACATGTTAACCCCTCTTTCAAAAAAAGGCACAAATGTGCCCTTTTATTTACCAAAAGACTGATTCATAACCTCTTCAACAAAGTTATCGACCTTCTTCTCAATACCTTCACCAACAGCATAACGGACAAAAGTCACGGTTTCGCTACCGGCACCCTTAAGATATTGACCGACTTTGATGTCTTGATTCTTGAAGAAAATTTGATCAACCAAACACATATCCTGTAAGGATTTACTTAAACGCCCTTCCAAGATGCCGGCAAGCACTTTCTCCGGTTTCGAATTGATTGTTTCATCATTTTTAATGATCTCCCATTGGAAATTACGTTCTTTTTCAACAACTTCCGCAGGCATATGATTGCGCGAGATGTATGTCGGTGACATAGAAGCTACTTGCATAGCAACATCTTTAGCGACTTCCGGATGATCACCTTTAACAACGGATACGGCACTGATGCGCCCGCCATTGTGCATATAGGCACCAAATGTTTCATCTTCGTTTTTATTAATGATTTCAAAACGTCTCAAAGTAATCTTTTCACCAATGGTTGCAGTAGCCTCAACAATTAAATCATTAAGTGTACCCGCACCAACCGGTAAAGTTAAAGCTTCTTCCAACGACGCCGGTGCTTGTGCCAAAATGGTTTTAGCAACCGTTTCAAGTAATGACAAGAACTGTTCGTTCTTTGCAACGAAGTCGGTTTCCGAGTTAACTTCAACAACAACGGCACGATTGCCATCAACCAAAACTCTGGTAAGACCTTCAGCCGCAATGCGGTCGGATTTCTTAGCAGCCTTGGCAATGCCTTTTTCACGCAACCAATCGATGGCAGCAGCAATGTCGCCTTCAGTCGCTTCAAGCGCCTTTTTGCAATCCATCATGCCAGCACCGGTTTTATCTCGTAGTTCTTTGACTAATGATGCACTAATCATTATTTACCTCCTTGACAGGTGTAGCAGCTTTTTCCTCCGTTTTAACTTCGGTCGGCTTTACTGCTTCACGTGGTTGGTATGGGCGGTTTTCACGCGGTTGATACGGACGATCACTGCGTTCACGGTTATATCCGCCACCACCGGTTGTACGGCGACGATCATCGCGTTGACGACGCTCTTCCATACGTTGACGGCGACGTCTTTCGTTTTCTTCATTTTGTTGATCAACATTGATAATAACATCGCTCATCGTAATGTCATCTTGATCTTGGCCAAGATATGCAAAGGACAAGACGCCACCCTTAGCTTCAATCAAAGCATCAGCCATCAAACCAACGATCAGCTTAACCGAACGGATAGCATCATCATTAGCAGGAATACCGAAGTCAACCATATCCGGGTCAGCATTGGTATCGATAAATCCAAACACAGGGATACCCAATTTACGTGCTTCCGCAACGGCATTGTGCTCTTCAGTCGGATCAACGACAAATACTGCATCCGGTAATTTTTTCATTTCCTTGATTCCGCCCAAGAAGTTCTCCAAACGGGTAGCTTCCTTGCGTAATCCGGCGATTTCTTTTTTCGGATATACATTAATAGAACCGTTTGCTTCCATTTCTTCGATTTCAATCAAACGACGAATCGATTTTTGAATGGTACGGAAATTCGTTAAAGTACCCCCCAACCAGCGTTGGTTGATAAAAAACGAACCCGAACGCAATGCTTCATCCAATACGATGGTTTGAGCTTGCTTTTTGGTTCCGACAAACAGGACTTTACCGCCCTTTTCGCCAATAGCCTTCATAGTAGCGTAAGCCGCATCGATTTTATCGATAGTCTTCGCTAAGTCGATAATATAAACTCCATTTTTAGCCGCATAAATATACGGTTTCATTTTTGGATTCCAGCGGCGCGTTTGATGACCGAAATGGGACCCACTCTCTAATAACCTTCTCATAGTAACAACCGACATAACATTTCCTCACTTTCCGTTGTTCCTCCATCACTTCTGACACAGACAACTCAATTGAGCACGGGTCTGTGAATCCATGATGTGTGTAGTGCATCCTTAGATGCCATTGGTTAGTATAACACAAAATTCCTAGGCTTTCAATCTGATAAGACACAAAATATCAACTGAACAGTTGTGTTAACCCTTACTTATTGTATCATGAATGATGATAAAGACAACAGTGAAAACAACATCAGTCATTGGTTAGATCCCCACCGCTACCCAAAGGAATCGCATCGCCCAAATACGTCGGCAACGGCTTGAATATAGAACTTAAAACATCTTTGTTTCTTGCCAATATCTCTCTAAAGTCTCGGAAGCTTTGTCCGGAGTAGTCTATCTCTTTTGCCGCAACACCGACAGCCTTCAATCCTAAAGCATTAGCGATGTACAAAGCTCGGTATAAATGGTACTTCTGAGTAACTATAATTACCTTTTCTGCTTTAAATATATATTTAAGCCGATAAAGGCTTTCATACGTTGAAAATCCGGCATGATCCATATAAATCATATTAGAATCGACTCCGGCATTGATCGCAAAAACCTTCATGACATTAACCTCATCATAATCCTTCTGTCCATGGTCACCGCTCATAACCAGATACGGTGCAGCTTTATTATCAAAAAGCTCGACTGAGCGATCCAATCGGTCTTTAAGCATCGGCGATGGCTGATTATTTTCCCAGACTCCAGCACCTAACACTAAAATACAATCCGCATCTTGCACATCTGAAAGTGATTCTATTTGATCCTTTGTGCTGGCTATGACCCAGTAGTCAACTAGAAATATGAATAGAACTCCGATTAACCCTGTTGCAAACAACAATTTTCCCAAAAACCGCAATTTAATAATCATGGTTATTCTCCCGCTTCTTCAAAAGCTTTTAAATATACATCTTTTAAACGATCCACACTTATATGTGTATAAATTTGTGTTGTAGATAAATTCTGATGACCCAAAAGTTCTTGAACGGTTCGCAAATCCGCTCCATTGTCCAAAAGATGCGTTGCAAAAGAATGGCGAAGCATGTGCGGATGTAATGTTTGTTTTAAACCGGCAGTTATAGCCCTGCGCTTTAAAATATCTTGAACTCCACGTTCTGTGATAGCATCCCCGCGCAAGTTAACAAATACAAAAGCATGTTTTTTCTGTTTCAGCACAAGCGGACGAATCGTGTCCAGATAATTTTTCAACTGCTTGCCAATAGATGGATAAAACGGAACCAACCGTTCCTTACGTCCTTTTCCAGTGATACGAAGCAATCGATTGGCAAAGTCGATTTGATGAATGGTCAGTTGTGCAGTCTCACTGACACGTAATCCACAAGCATACATCAATTCTACTAATACTCGATCACGTATTCCGGCTTCCGTATTTTTTTCGATCGAATTCAGTAAATCACGAATTTCATTGATCATTAAAAAAGCTGGTAAGTGGTTCGCTTTTTTCGGCGTTTTCAATGACGCAAAAGGATTGACGGTCACAAGATCATGTAACAATAGATACTTATAAAAAGACCGTAAAGCCGCAAGTTTTCTTGCCAGTGATCGATTGGATATCGCCTTTTTACCGGTTCTTAGCGATGCGATAAACCCTCGCAACACGTAATTATCCACATCCTGCAAGCTGCTCACACCTTCTTTGGTGCAATAGCTGATAAACTGCGTGATATCGTGACGGTATGCTTGTTGTGTCGCAATCGAACCGCTTCGTGAAAGTGAAAGGTGTTTTAAGTAATCATCCACGTGCTCAGTCATGGTCTTTACTCCACTGAGCGATGTAATTGAGTGATCGCTTTACGATTTGTTCTTTTCTATCCGGCACTCTCGCTAAAATATCCGAACTAATTATTCCAAAATTGGCATTCATCGGCTGAAAGTTCTTCGGTGATGCATGTACGATATATTGTGCCATCGCGCCAATCATCGTATAAGGCGGAAATTCGATACAGGACTCCCCTGATAGAATTTTCGCCATATTGATTCCAGCTAAAAGTCCGCTAGCCGCTGATTCGACATAGCCTTCAACACCCGTCATCTGACCGGCAAAGAATAAATCTTCTCGAACCTTGGATTGATAAGTTTTTTTCAAAACAATCGGCGAATTCAGATATGAGTTGCGATGCATCACTCCATATCTGACGATTTCGGCATTTTGTAGGCCTGGAATCATCCGGATAATACGCTTTTGCTCTTTCCACGTCAAATGAGTTTGAAATCCGACAATATTATACAACGTATCCGCCGCATCATCACGACGCAACTGCACAACCGCATACGGACGTGGCTTGCCATCTTGCCATAAACCTACCGGTTTCATGGGTCCAAAGGTAAGCGTTTTAACTCCTCGCTTGGCCATTTCTTCAAATGGCATACACCCATCAAAGTATATTTCCTTTTCAAAATCCTTTAAAGGCACGACCTGTGCATCTATCAGTTGTTGATAAAAATCTTCGAATTGTTGTTTGTCCATCGGACAATTGATATAGTCAGCATCTCCTTTGTCATATCGCGATTTGTAATACGCAATCGAAAAATCAATGCTGTCTTTCTCAATGATTGGAGCTGCGGCATCATAAAAGTAAAAGGTTGACTCCCCCGTCATCTCAATGATTTTTGATGATAGTGCTTTCGATGTCAGCGGACCGGTAGCAATAATGACATTCCCTTCTGGGATTTCGGTAACTTCTTCACACACAACTTCAACCAACGGATGATCTTTCAGTGTCTTTGTAATCATGGATGAAAAACCGATGCGATCCACCGCCAATGCACTTCCCGCCGGAACAGAAGTCTGATCAGCAGCACGGATAATAAGACTGTCTAACAAGCGCATTTCTTCCTTCAGTAACCCGACCGCATTAGTCAACTGATTGCTTCTAAGTGAGTTTGAACATACCAACTCTGCAAAGTGATCACTTTGATGAGCTTCAGTCGATACTTTCGGACGCATTTCAATCAAACGAACATGAAAACCCCGCCGTATTAACTGCCAAGCGGCTTCACTTCCGGCCAGTCCTGCTCCGATGATGGTAACTGTCTTATCCTGCATCTTCTTCTTTCGCCTTTTTGTCATTTTTTATGTATCGACACTTTGGAAATGCCGAGCAACCCGTAAACAACTTACCGTAACGACTCTTCCGTTGAACCAATGGTGATTCACAAAGCGGACACATTTCCCCGGTAAATACCGGTTTATCTTTTTTGATATATCTACACTCAGGATAAGCTGAACAGCCAATAAATATTTTCCCTAATCGGTTTTTGCGCTCGACCAAAGGTTTACCGCAATCCGGACAATCCTCACCGGTGAACTTCTGTTGATTTGGTACGATATAATCACAATCCGG
This sequence comes from uncultured Erysipelotrichaceae bacterium, assembly GCA_927435855.1. Taxonomy (GTDB): domain Bacteria; phylum Bacillota_I; class Bacilli_A; order Erysipelotrichales; family Erysipelotrichaceae; genus UBA2227. The sequence continues at coordinate 10,466 of CAKMJZ010000016.1, read as the reverse complement.
ATATCCCATACATCCCACAAATTCTTCACCTAAACGGCTCTTACGGATTACCAAAGGTTTACCACACTTTGGACAATCTTCCCCCGTCAGTACAGGTGCAATTTTCTCCATGGTTTCCCTAGCTTTATCGTACACGGTACTGAACCGGTCATAGAATTCAGTTAATGCCACAATACTATCAAGTTCGCCTTCAGCGATCTCATCAAGTTCTTTTTCCATAAAAGCTGTATATTTTACATTAATAATATCGTTGAAGTGTTCGGCCAGTTTCTCATCTGTCAACTTGCCTTGATCGGTCGGGAAGAAATATTTGGTCTTACCGGTTTGTGAACCTTTATCCAAATTGACATAACCGCGGGCCTGAATCGTTTCAATAATGGCCGAATAAGTTGACGGTCTTCCAATACCGTTACTTTCCATTTCTTTGATTAGCGATGCCTCAGTAAAACGTGAAGGTCCTTGTGTTTGGTGTTCCTTACTTTCAACCGAAACCGGAGTATACCATTCACCCACCGTCAATTGCGGTAGTTCTTTGTCTTTGGATTGTTCATACGTTTTATATACTTTTAAGTACCCATCAAAAGCCAAAACTGATCCATTGGCTGTAAATTGTAAATTTTCCTTTGTAAAAACTGCTGTGACTACATCATTTTTGGCCGGAGCCATCAAAGATGCGATCGTACGATCATAAATGAAAGCATACACTTTCCATTCATCAGGTGTCAGAAACTTCTTCATTTTTTCTGGTGTATACTCACAATTTGTCGGACGAATGGCTTCATGAGCATCCTGAGTAGTATCAGCATTATTTTTCACCTTGTAAAAACCAACATATTCTTTACCGTAAGCAGTTTCTATCAAATGTTGAGCGTTGATAACGAACTGCTGACTCAAACGCGTTGAATCGGTACGCATATACGTAATTAAACCTTCCAGTTGTCCGTTAACCTCAATGCCTTCATAGAGTTTTTGAGCGATACGCATGGTCTTCTTTGAAGGAAAACTAAATTTTGTCGACATTTCTTGTTGAAGTGTCGATGTTATAAATGGAAACCTCGGTTGTTTCTTGGTTTTCTTTTCATCAAGCTGATCAAGATAAAAGGGACCGTCGCACTTCTTTAAAAGTTCTTCGGCAGTTTCCACAGCCAAAATTTCAGCAGTTTCACCATTGATTTTAGACAGTGTTGCATCAAATTCCTTTTTCTTTTCATTGAATGCCGCAGTTATCGACCAATATTTAGTAGAAACGAAAGCATCGATTTCCTTTTCACGATCAACAATCAGTTTTAAAGCAACTGACTGAACACGACCGGCACTTTTACTGCGAATTTTGGACTGTAATAGTTTAGATAACTTAAATCCGATGATACGATCGAGAATACGACGGGTTTCCTGAGATTTTACTAGGTTTAAATCAATGTTACGTGGGTGATCAAAAGCGGAAATTACGGCATCTTTGGTGATTTCGTTGAATACGACCCTACGAACCGTCTGCGGATCCAAATCCAATTCGATAGCCAAATGCCAGGAAATGGCTTCACCCTCGCGGTCAGGGTCCGTCGCAAGGAATACTTCAGATGATTTTTTTGCTTTTGATTTCAAATCCTTTACAGTTTTAACTTTATCCTTATCAACGACATACGTTGGAGCAAACCCGTTTTTGACATCAATGCCCAAACCGTCCTTGCCTTTAATGGCTAAATCACGTATATGTCCCTTGGATGAAACGACCTCAAAATCACTTCCCAAGTACTTTTCAATAGTTTTTGATTTGGATGGTGACTCCACAATCACTAGTTTTTTCATAATGAACCCCTCATTCTTTTTATATCATGGCGAAATCTGAAGTATTTGTCAATATGCTAGCACCTTGACTGATAAGCAAGTTGCACCCTTCACCACTGCTTACTCCAATAGGATAAGGTATGCAAATCACTTCTTTACCAAGCGTCAATGCTTCATTAACTGTTAGCATCGTTCCACTTTTTAATGTAGCCGCCGTTACGATACACTTCTCACTTAGCGCCGCTATTATTCGGTTTCGAAATGGAAAATGATGTTTGCGTGGCGGTGTAAAGGCTGGATATTCACTCAGAATCAGACCATTTTTAGATAAGTCGTGATAGATATTTTCATTTTCCATCGGATAGATCCGATCAATGCCACAACCGATGATCCCTATCGTTTTTCGATTGGTATTCAGTGCTTCTTGATGAGCAATGGCATCAATACCTTTAGCTAATCCGCTGACGATTACAAACGAGCGCTTACAACTCTGAACGATTTTTTTTGTCATTTCAATACCATACAACTCAGGATTTCTTGAACCAACGATACTTATCGAAGATTGATTCAATATCTCCGGATTACCTTTATAGAATAACACAAACGGCGGATAACGCAATTGTTTAAGCGATTCAGGATATTCATTGTCTAGAATTGTAATTGCCGGTAAAACCCTTCCACTCAAAGTTATATTCTCATTTTTTTTGATCGCCCATGCGATTTTCTCATAATCACCTTCATATTTGATCGCAGCATTGATAATTTGTTCCCGCATGATTCACCTCATTATTTAGTACGAACCAAATAGACATTTGCCTAAAAAAACAAAGGTTACCCTTTGTCAGAAAATAGAGATTCTTGATGAAATGCCACCGGAGCAAATGATTTTCGGTGAATAGGTGTGATTCCATTGGCACAAATAGCGGCCATGTGAACTTTCGTTCCATATCCTTTATGTTTTGCAAAACCATACTCCGGATATATCTTATCCAAATGTTTCATTTTTGTATCTCTTACAACTTTAGCTACGATACTGGCTGCTGCGATACTGATGCTTTTTGTATCCCCTTTAATGATCGATGTTGCATTTTTATTCACCTCAATAGGCATTGCATCCGTTAATATTGCTTGAGCAATACTGTAATGAGCGGTCTTGGTCATTGCCTGCTTCGCTGCTTGATAAATGTTTTCCTTATCGATTGTCAGCTCATCGACAACGACAATAATGACTTCAACTGCATCACGCATAATTTCAAAAAAAAGAGCATTTCTCTTCTTTTCACTCAGCTGCTTAGAATCATTAATCATCGGATGAATATAATTAATGGGTAAAACGACTCCAGCAACGATCATTGGACCGGCCAACGGACCGCGACCGGCTTCATCGATTCCGCATACATACTTTCCTTCATTCCAAAACGGTAATTCAAACGTGTTCATCAGGGCGCTCCCAACTGATTGACTTCAAGGTGTCTTGACGCAAATCCGCCATAAATGCGGCCATAGTGCGACGCTTATCTACTTCGTTTTCCGCCATGATAAAACCAAACTTACGTCCGATCATTTCAATGCACGTATCAAAATCAAGTTCAACATTACTTATTCCGTAACGTTCGGTCAATATTCTTGGATAATGTTGTAGTAAGTATTCCAAGCCAAATGCCACGACTTGTTCAATGGGTAAAATCTGCTCTTTGATTGCTGACGTCAGAGCTAATTTCATTCCGATTTTCAGATCATCAAATCTTGGCCACAGGATACCCGGAGTATCCATGACATCCAAACGCGGGTCAACGGTCAGCCACTTAATCGACTGGGTTACCCCCGGACGATTAGCTACATCTACCACTTTGCGCTTTGCCAAACGGTTGATCAAAGTAGATTTACCGACATTGGGAATTCCAACGATCATCGCCCGTATTGCACGAGGATGAATACCACGACGTAAATCCCGTTGTATTTTGGCATCCATGACTTTCAGACAGTTTTCAAGCAAGATTTTCTTTACATTATCTTTTTGGGAGTCTATGAAAATGACGGTCTGACCGTCTTTTTCAAAGTAATTTATCCATTGTTTTGTTACACTTTCATCCGCCATATCGCGCTTTGTAAAAACAATCAAACGCGGTTTGTTGGAAATAAGTTCCTGTAATAAAGGGTTTGCGGATGACATCGGAATGCGTCCGTCACGAAGCTCAATGACCATATCGACCAGTTTTAACTGTTCAGTGATGGTTCGCTTCGCTTTGGTCATATGCCCTGGAAACCATTGAATGGTCATAGCTGATCCTCCTTACTGAATGATAAAATGAATTTGGTCAAGTGGAAAGATGATATACGCATCTTTCGAAATCAGATGTTTGAGTTTGAATGGACCAAACCTGCGAGAATCTGAAGAAAACGGACGATTGTCGCCCATTAAAAAATACTCATCCTCAGCTAACGTAAACTCTGCAAAGTCAGTGGTGAAATTACCCTTGATTTTCGACTTTACTTCAGCAATATAGTCTTGATTAAAAAAGGTTTCTTCCATCGGAAAACCATTAATATATAATTGATCTTTTCGATAACTGACGGTTTCTCCGGGAAGACCGATTACTCGTTTAACTAAATATTCATCTTGTTGAGGAACATACACGATGACTACGTCAAAACGGTTAGCTCCACCTACCTTCAATGAAATAATGTTCGAAAAACCAATTTGCTTGTCTTTTAATGTCGGATACATGCTTGACCCATCGACTCGAATCGGTTTGACAATAAAAGTTGTCAAAAGGAAAACAATGATGATACTAATTGTGATTGACTTGATAAAATCCCAGATTTCAGCCAAAAACGACGGTTCGTCTTTTGGACGCTGATTTCGAATCCGGTAACTTTCCAATATTTCGTTTTCTCTTCTGTTTTCCTCAGACATGTTGTTCTCCTTAATAAGAAACGCCGGGATTCACCCGGCGTTCTTTTAACGAATCTCTTTGATACGAGAAGCTTTACCTGAACGACCGCGCAGGTAGAACAATTTGCTTCTTCTAACCTTACCGCGACGAACGACGGTGATTCCAGCGATGATCGGTGAATTAACCGGGAAGGTTCTTTCAACTCCGATCGAGTTGGACACTTTACGTACGGTGAATGTTTCCGCAATGCCAACGCCACTACGGGCAATGACAACGCCTTCAAAGGCTTGGACACGGGTTTTTTCGCCTTCTTTGATGATAACATCAACGCGAACCGTGCAACCACTGCGAAAATCCGGAAGATCGCTGCGAATTTGTGACTTGGTCACTTCGCTAACTAAATTCAATTTCATATTTCTCACACTCCTTGTTCCTTACCGGCTCATTCATCGAAGGATCAGCGGAACCGGGGTGCCATAGGCTTATATAATTTATCACAATTAAAGCAATAAATCAATCTTTTTCAACTTTTTCTGATTCGATTTCTAAGAGCATTTTCTTCTCTTCCTTACTGAAATTCCGCTTCTTCAAAAGATCCGGACGATATTGCCTTGTTTTTCGGATCGACTCCTTCAAACGCCACTTACGAATCACCTCGTGATTGCCCGAAAGCAAGACTTCCGGTACCGTTTTTCCCATATAATCCGCCGGACGTGTGAATTGTGGATATTCCAATAAATCTTCTTCAAATGACTCTTGTTGATGCGAAGCTTCAGCAATTACGCCATCCACCAAACGAACAACGGCATCCGTAACGACCATTGCCGCAACCTCTCCACCAGTCAGTACATAATCACCGATTGAAAGACAAATATCTACATGTTCCATGATGCGCTCATCGATTCCTTCGTAATGACCACATAACAGGATAATGTGTTCTAATAAAACAAACTCTTTGGCTCTAGGTTGTGAAAAAACCTCACCGACAGGTGTCAAATAAATCACTTTGCTTTCAGGTCTTTTTACACTGTTAATCGCATCGATTACCGGTTGTGCCATCATGACCAATCCCTGCCCACCGCCAAAGGGATAATCATCGACGCGCCGATGTTTATCCTTAGTAAAAGAGCGTATATCAACGGTATCGATTTCTACCAGTTCCTTCAACACAGCTTTCTTAATGATTGATGTTGAGATAAAACCGTCAAACATTTCCGGAAATATCGTCGCAATGGTAATTCTCATAACATACCCTCAATCAGACGGACCGTAATCTTCTTTTTATCCATATCTTCATCGACTACAAACGCATCCACATAAGGAATAAGCAAATCCTTACCCTCTCTTTTTACTCGAATGATAGCATGAGCGGGTGAATCAATGACTTCACTGATAATTCCTAACAAAACACCATTTTCATCCACGACCGAACAGTCGATCAGATCAAAGAAATACACCTCATCTTCGTCATGCTCGATTCTGCTTTCATCAATAGATAGCTCGCAGTTGCGATAAACTTCAATGTCATCAATCGATGGTTTACCTTCAAATGAAACCAAAGCAAATCCCTGATGCATCCTAAAGGATGCTACTGTCACATCGACATCTTCTTTTGCAGTGCTCAAAAATAAAGGCATTCTAACAGAAAAACGCTCCTCAGGAAAATCCGTGTACAGTTTTACTTTAACTTCACCTTTAAGTCCGAAAGGACGAACAATTTGACCGACTTTGGTTTTTTTCATATAACCTCCAAAAAAAGGATGCCAGGCATCCTAATACGACTCAAACTTAATCGCGATTTTCTTGTCTTCGATACGCGAAGGAACTGACATCATATGACGAATTGCCGTAGCCATCGAACCTTGTCTGCCAATAAGGCGGGCAATATCTTCAGACTTAGCATATACCATCAACACGATTTCCGACTCGTCAAGACTCGACAATGTCTTAACGGATAAACTAGCGTTATCTTCGACCATCGGACTGACAAGATCATATAAGACTTGTTCCAATGAGTTCATGCTTACTTACCGTTCTTTTCTTCGTGGAAACGTTTCATAACGCCAACACCAGACAACAATGCGCGAACAGTATCCGACGGTTGTGCACCGTTATTCAACCACTTCAAAGCAAGTTCGGCATCAATTTTGACATCAGCCGGAACCGTTGTCGGGTTATAATAACCGATCGCTTCGATGAAACGTCCATCACGCGGCGAACGTGCATCAGCAGCTACGATACGGTAAAACGGACTCTTTTTAGCACCCATTCTCTTTAAACGTAATTTTACAGCCATATTTGTTCCTCCTTTAATTCCTTTACAATCATATCACAATATCGTAGTGTGTCAAGGTATTTTACTTAACAGATAAAAATCACTTATCTATCTCTTCTTCTTTTTCTTATTGGGATTGGGTCGTGTGTTAGAACCCGGCTTCGAAGCCATTTGGCTTAACGGATTGTTACCGCCACTCATGCGCATCATCATCTTCATTTGTTCTTTGGTTTTTTCAAATTGAGTCAACAGTTTATTGACTTCCGCAACACTGGTACCTGAACCATTGGCAATCCGAACTTTACGTGATGCCCTCATCAGATCCGGCTGTTGACGTTCTTCAACAGTCATACTTTGAATAATTGCTTTGGAGCGTTTCATTTGAGCGTTGGCATCATCATCATTGATTTGAGCAGCCATCTGACTGGCTCCCGGCATCATTTTTAATAAGCCGGAAATCGACCCGAGTTTTGCAACTTGGTTCAACTGATCCATCATATCTTCAAGTGTAAAGGTCCCTTGCATCAACCGCTGGGCACCTTTCATGCTCGCTTCTAAATCCATTTTTTCTTCCGCTTTTTCAACCAACGAAAGAACATCGCCCATACCTAAAATCCGTGAGGCCATCCGCTCGGGATAAAAGAGTTCAAACTCATCCGTCTTTTCTCCGGTACCAACAAATTTTACCGGAACCGATGTCACTTTGCGTACGGACAAAACTCCCCCACCTCTGGCATCTCCGTCAAATTTTGTTACGATCAATCCCGACAGTTTTAATGCCTTATTGAAAGAGTCCGCAACCGTAACAATGTCCTGACCGGTCATCGCATCAACAGTTAATAGAACTTCCTGTGGACGTAACACAGTATACGCTTGTTTCAGTTCATCCATCAAATCATCATCGACGTGTAAACGTCCGGCCGTATCGACGATTACGGTATCAAAATTCTGATTGATGGCATACGCCATCGACTCCTTGACCGTATTGACGACTCCCGCTTCAATGCCCATGGAAAACACTTCAACATCCACTGAAGCCCCAAGAATCTTGAGTTGTTCAATTGCGGCTGGACGGGCTAAGTCAGCGGCTACCAACAATACTCTTTTATTCTCTTTTTTACTTAGCCACAAAGCCAATTTAGCTGCAGAAGTTGTTTTACCTGTTCCCTGCAAGCCCACCATCATAATGTATGATGGTTTATGTGTCAGATTTAACCCGGCTTCTTTTTCACCTAGTAATGTTACAAGTTCGTCGTGTACGACCTTGACCACCATTTGCGAAGGATTGACTTTTGTATAAACATCCATCCCAATGGCTTTTTCCTTAACATCCGTCAAAAATTGTTGGATGACTGTTAGATTAACATCTGCTTCTAAAAGAGCTAAACGCACTTCACGAAGCATTTCATCCATATTTTTCTCCGTCAGTTTTGACTGACCGGAAATCTTTTTAACCGCTAAAGCTAAACGGTTACTTAATTGATCAAAAGCCATAAATTACCTCAACACTTTCTTAAGTTCAACTTTCCATTGCGGGCCGGTACCGATATTGTATGCCCGCGCGAAATTTCCCTGATTGATGGCCATCGCCATATGATACATAGAGTTGGTATATAACAATACTTCTCCGACATTGACCTGAGCGAAGGTCGGTCCATAACATACATGATTTTGATAAACGCGAATATGACCATTGGTAATGGACACTTCGACCATTTCACCAAACTCTACATTTAACTTGGTAAACAACTCACGGGAGATGTTGGTCCAGCAACTGCCAAAGCGCACATCAAGTATATCGACACAGCCGACAATTCTATCTTCAAATAGCTGTGCAACCGAAAGATCGACTTCAACGACTCTCTCAACGGATAACAATTGTCCGACATCTTCAAAAGAGATTAAATCAGCAGCTAATTTAGCTCCTGTATACGCATATACATCCCTTCCATGAAATGTATAGGAGTGTTCGGTATTCTTACGCCGATGCACAGCTTCTTCGATTTCACGAACTTCCTCAATGCCAATCAAACGTTTGACATGAGTTAACGTACCATTGTCCGGAGTGACAACGTAGTGACCGCTGCTTGTTTTTGCAACGACGCTTTTACGATTGGATCCGACACCAGGATCAACAACGGAGACAAATACTGTGCCCTGTGGCCAGTATTGTAACGTTTGAATCAAACGATAGGAAGCCGCAAAAATATCATATGGTGGAATTTCATGAGTCAAATCATAGACTTTCAGACTCGGCGAGACTTCAAGTGCAACGCCATACATCGCAGCTACCGCACCATCCACCAATCCAAAATCACTTTGAAGTACTAGGTGTTTATTCATAAGCCTCCTAAAACAGAGTATCCTCTGCCCTTTTCTCATTATATTTTACAAAAACTGTCTGTGACTTTTCAACACATTCAATCACATATGGTGCAAAATCGAATGCTTTCTCAAAAGATTCAGCCTTATAGATCGCCGGACGAGTCACCGGATTGATTGGAGTGAATACCGTACAACAATCTTCATACGGACGTATCGATATTTCATATGTGCCAATCTTCTCAGCAATGGCGATAATATCATTCTTATCAAACATGACCAATGGACGCAGAATCGGTAATATAGATACATCAGAAATGACTTGTAAGCTATCAAGAGTTTGCGATGCTACCTGCCCCACACATTCGCCGGTGACCAATGCTTTGCACCTGCGCTTTTTAGCCAACTCATCAGCAATACGAATCATCATCCGGCGCATGATCGTAATCCGATAGCCCTCCGGAATATAGTGATTGATCTGCAATTGCAAATCTGTGAAGTTAATCATGTGAACACGTATTTCACTTTGCCCGGCACTTAACTTTCTGGCAAGATCCAACACCTTATTTAGTGCTGCCTGTGATGTGTACGGCGGAGATTGAAAGTGAATGCATTCCAACTCAATACCACGCTTGTTACTTAAATAAGCAGCTACCGGAGAGTCAATTCCACCCGATAAAAGTAACAAAGCCTTCCCTTGTATTCCAACAGGAAACCCATGGGCTCCCTGAACAGTATTGACTGTAATATACACTTCCCCAGGACGCACCTCCACTAATACCTTAATATTCGGATGATGAACATCCACAGTGTGTTGCGTATTCATTAGAATCGCCTCACCTAAAGCACGGTTGATTTGATCGGTAACCCACGGAAATGTCTTGTCAGCTCTTCGTGTCACAACCTTAAAAGTACACGTTGCTTCACGTTTCATCAAAGCTACAGCAACTCGAACCATCTTATCAATGTCTTGCTCAACTTTAACCGCCAATGAAATCGTACTGATCCCAAAGATTTGTTGAAGTCTGGCCAAAACGAGAGAATCTTCAGCTCCATTGAGATAAACATACATCCGAATATTAAGGTATTAGTGGAGGTGCGTCCTGGGGAAGTGTATATTACAGTCAATACTGTTCAGGGAGCCCATGGGTTTCCTGTTGGAATACAAGGGAAGGCTTTGTTACTTT
>CAKMJZ010000015.1 GCA_927435855.1 uncultured Erysipelotrichaceae bacterium | reverse complement strand
CGAGCAGTACCATCGTTTGGTGCCAAAATAAATACATTGCCCTTGTCAGCATCGGTAGCAGCTGTCAAGTGAGATTCAGCCAAGTTCTTCGCTGTATTGAAGTCCCAGTTAGTCGTAACTTGACCAAGAATTTCAGACATTTGAGCTCTTGTCAAAGCCAAAGTGCCTTGCAGTTCAACAGCTTTTGAAGAGTTCTTGATTACGAATGTGCCATCAGCAACTTTGGGTTGCAATACTTTCCAAGCGCCTTCGAAGAACAAGAATGCGTTATTATCGGAAGCAGCACCGGCATATAAGTATAATGGATTGCCGGTTCCAGTAGCTTTGTCAACTAAGAATTTACCTTGAGCTTGACCAACAGCGATACTGTCGAAAGTAACGTAGTAATCGACGGCTGCCGTATTGGTGATCAAACGGTCATAAGCGATAACAGTAACACCTTCAGCTTTTGCTTTTTCAACAGCAGCACCGGCAGCATCGCCATCCTGAGCGGTAATAATCAAAACTTTGATTCCTTTGGCTAATAAGGTTTCGACGTTTGCCAATTCAGTTGCAGTTGAACCTTGGCTAAACAGAATTTCAACGGAATAACCGCTGTCTTTCAGAGCGTCTTTAAAGCGGGTTTCATCTTGAATCCAGCGTGGCTCATCGCGTGTCGGCAATACGATACCGATATCTACGGTAGCAGCTGCCGGAGCACAAGCGGTCAACGCCATCACTGAAAGCAATAATGCGATCATGGTAACGAACAATTTCTTCATGTTTCTCTCCTTTTGCATGTTATGCTAAGGTTAGTATATGACAGTAACCGCTTACATAAAATTAAGAAATCGTCATATTTTTTATAATATTCTACACAATGAAAAGTCAATGAATAATCATTATCATCATTGGTTCGTAATCTTCTTATAACTGATCCAAATGTACTTCCCATTGGTAATCGTAAAGCCTAAATCGGACACATCTTCACCATTAATTAGTAGATTGGCCAACTCAACGATTGCCTCAGCCATATTTTGCGAATCATTGAACACCGTACCATACAAAAATCCAGACTCAATTTGTTCCATCGCAATGTCCAATCCATCAATTCCAACCACCGGAATCCATACTTCGGATGTGCGATCGATCTTTCCGTCTTTATTGGTATCCACAAAATAACCTTTATCACTCAGTGATTCTATAGCCCCTAAAGCCATCGCATCATTGTTTGAAATAACCACTTCAATATTTTTTCCATGCGTTGCAATCAATCCGTCCATCGCTATTTTCGCGGTTTGCCGATCAAAATTTGCAATACCTATATCCAACACTTCAACTTTATAGCCAGCTTCTGATAAGGTTTCCACGACAACTTTCGTACGAGCTTCCGCATCCTGATGTCCCTGCTCTCCTTTAAGAATCACGGCTTGTATAATACCATCTCCATTTTTATCAAATTCATTGAGTTGTGGATTATTGCCAAATAGCTCCATTATTATTTGCGCCTGAATTCTCGCTGATTCAGCCGCATCGGCTCCAACATAATACACCGAGTCATACAACGCCATATCCTGTGCTAAAGGCTCACGATTAAAGAAAATTATCTTCGTCCCGCTTTTTTTAGCTTTTTCAATAATCGAATATACACTCAACCGGTCAACAGGATTGACGATCAACAATGGAAATTTCTCATTTATCCAATTATCAATATCCTCATTTTGAATAATCTGCGAGTTCTGTCCATCAACTGTTGTCAAAACGAAATCATCACCCATGGCACCTTGAATCTTTTCCTCAAAATCAAACATATAAGCATCTTGCATATCATATATCAATAAAGGTATTTCCACCTTCTTAGCCTCACATCCCAACAAGACGAAAGCAAACAACAATAATCCAATTTTCCTCATACTTGCGCCTCCTGTCCGATGGGTATTTTCATCGTCACTTTGGTAAACTCATCCAACTCGCTTTCAATAAACAAATCCGCATCTACGCCATAATACAGACGTAATCGTTGATACACATTCTTCAAGCCCATGCTTTCTGATTCTTTTTCTCCACGAATCATCGCATGAATGTCATCAATGCGCTGTTGAGTCATACCATAACCTTCATTGTAAACTTCAATGATTGTGAAGCCATCCTTTTGAAATCCTTTAATCAATATTTTGGTAAAGGATTCTTCCGGGCGTATACCATGGATGATGGCATTTTCAACCAACGGCTGAAGTGATAGTTTTATTACGTAATTATGCTCAATTTCTTTATCGATATCAAACTCAAATTTAAAGGAGTGTTGATAGCGAATCTGTTGGATCAGAAGATAGTTGCGCACATGCTCAACTTCGTCTTTTAACTGTACCGTACTCATTTGATCGGAAATGCTCATCCGGAAGAACTTCGAAAGAGCGATAATCGCTTTCTCAACATCCTTATTCCGATTATTCTCACTTAACCAAACAATGGAGTCCAGCGTGTTATATAAAAAATGGGGATTAATTTGATTCTGTAATGCCACAAAATGTGTTTTACGTTTTTCTACTTGTTCTTTTAATACCCGTTGCATCAATTCCTTAATGCGATTACTCATCGAATTAAATGCATCTGCCAAAACGACAACCTCACGCTGTCCTTCGACTTGAACCATAGTGTCAAAATCACCTTCCTGAATCAAGTGGATATGTTCCTTCAGTTTGTTCATCGGTTTGGATATGCGCATAGAGAACACCGCTGACGAAAACGCAATAGCAATTAAAGTTCCTAAGAAGATCAAAACGATACGATACAGTGAATCAGTCTTAGAATTGGTGATGTCGTTGACGTTAATAAAGGTCGCAATGTTCCAGCGAGTGTACTTGATTGTATTAACATTGACAAACATAGCCATATTATCAAGCGTAACCAATTTACCGCCAAGAACGATATCGTTGGCAATCCGAGCACTTTCACACACATCCGAAGTGCATGCGGGTAGTGAGGAGTAGATAAGTTCGTTGCCTTGATTGGTGATAATAATGTGCCCTTGGTTTCCAAGGTTGGTTTGTGCAGCCAAAGCCTTAAGGTTGCGTGTGTCGATATCTATCAACAATACTCCCTCTTTTTGAACACCTTCATCATAATAGTATATGCTTCGTGAAACCGAAAAGACTTCGGTCGTTCCGTTAACGACAACATCTTCAATATGAGATGAGCTGAAATGATGGATGTCCACGTTGTTACGTGCTTCAATAAACCAAGATCTGCCAATAATGTCATCCGCTATTTCTTCCTTGGTACTTGAAACGATCGGACGTCCACTTAAATCAAGGAGTGCAATGTTTTCAATATTTCGCTCAATATTCAACGTGGCGATAAACAAATTCTCAAGATTCGCTACTTCCGAATTTTTTGTTAGCTCTAAGATATATTCCTGTAAAGAGTTGGATGTATCGATAACATTACTCAGATAATTTTCATAGTTCATAACGACTTGCTTATTAATTTCTTTGGATGTTCTTTCAATTAATTCGTCGGTACGCGCAAAAATCAACTGATACGTCAAGGTCGTAGATAAGAGCATGATAATTCCGACGATTGTTGTTGTTACAAGGAAAATAGCACGACCAATCGATAAATCTTTAAACTTACTTATCATTGCGGTACTCCTTCGGTGACTGTCCAGTATACTTCTTGAAACTGTAACTGAAGTAATAGACATCATTATATCCGACACTTGTCGCGATTTCGTATATTTTCATGCTAGAAAAGCGGAGCAGTTCCTTCGATTTTTCCATACGCAAACTAATTAAGTACTTACCAAAAGTAGTGTCCAGTACTTTTTTAAACATCGTAGATAAGTAGGAAATACTTACACCTAGCTTTTCACATAGTGATTCCATACTGATATTTGTATCCGCAAAGTTGTTGTTAAGATAGAAAATAGCTTCTTCGAGAATATCGTTTGCCCGAGTTTTCGATGTTTCGATATTGGCTTCACGTATGATAAATACCAACTTCTTCAAAAATGAGAACATGTCGGAAAGATGGTGATATTCTGATAGTTTTTCAACGATGTCACCTTCGATCAGTTCCTGTATTTCAACGTGTAAGCTACTGGCAAATTCTATAAAAATATGAGTCAAGTTTACGATGTAATACTGCTTGTTCAACAAATATTCTTGATGCAATGAGTTATCTTTGATCAGATTCTCAAAGAGATCGTGTATTTCTTTTTCTGAACCAAACTTGATGACATGGCTTATTTCATTGATTTCTTCCCTGGATAGTTGCAAATGAATGCTTTTCTTTGATGAGATATCTTTATAATAGATCACCGTCCCCATATTTAGATAATTACTGTAGGAAAGTGCTTTTTTTGCCTGATTGATAAAACCCGTAAAATTTTTAAAATCATCAAAAACATCAGATACACCGATTTTGATTTTTATATCGGAGAATTCCTTCTTGGTCAATACGATTTCGTACAAACAAGACTCTACCTCTTCCATGTCTATTTCTTGATTATTTATGATAAATACCAATCCATATCCGGTATTGAAATAATGCATGTCCAGACAATCGGAGAATTTCTCTTTTAACACATTGAGAAGAAATATGCGAAGTTGTTCGATTTTTGAGAAATCGGCATCATGATCAATTTCGATGATTCCTAACAAAAACAGTCCCACAGTCAAATCGATATTGAATACTTTGAAACGACTCAGATCGGACTCCGTTATCGTTGTAAGGTGTAACAAGGAGTTAAACTGGTTTTCGATAAGTGCCGGTAAGTTTGATTTATACATTCTATCCAAGCGCTCTTGATTGAATAGTGTCTGAAACTCTTCATCTAGTTTACTTTTCAGTTTCGTCAAGAAATTCAGTACTTCTTTTTCGGTGATTGGTTTGGACAAATAACTGACTACATCGAGTTCGATCGCTTCTTTAGCATATGAAAACTCATCATATCCTGAGATAAAGGCGATTTTCGTTTTTGGATACTCACGTCGGATGATTTTGGAAAGTTGAATCCCATCGATAAAAGGCATTCGTATATCAGTTATAACGACATTGGGACGGACACGTTCGATCAGTTCTAAAGCATCGTATCCATTGGATGCCAGTCCGACGATTTCAAATCCGAAGTCAGCTGGTATCTTAGAAACGATTCGGTTTTTTACTTCTTCCTCATCATCCACGATGATCATGGTATATTTTTTATTCATCTTCATCCCACATTTCTAAGTTCTACTTTATTATACCAAGGTTTTTGAAATTGTTAAAAGAATAAAAAAGCCGGTCGTGTGACCGGCTCAAATCATAGTACAGGTAATAAGTGTTTTAACATCAACCCTGAAGAATAACTGCCTGGGTCGATGTGTCCGATGGAGCGCTCACCTAGATAAGCGGCACGACCTTTCGTGGCCATCATCGGAATGGTGGCGTTGACTAAACCGTCAATCGCCTCAATGGTTAATTCATTCTTTTTTAATAACTCAATGGCCGGGTGCCAGACATCAATCATTGTCTTTTCGCCCACGGTCGCTTTCCCTCTTTTTTGGATAGCTTCTAAAGCGTTTGACAACAATTTAACCACATCATCCACAGATAATTCATCAATTCCGACTGTGTCTTTCGACATAGACAAGAAAGCTGAACCAAACAATGGACCCGATGCACCGCCGACTTTACTGAGCATCGTCATGCCTAACATTTTGAATTCATCACTGATCGTTTCTGCAGGGTTTACGGCTTGGGCAGCTAAATAAGCGGTTAAGCCTTTGCTCATATTGAACCCGTGATCGCCATCACCGATCGCATTATCCAAATCACTGATGTAATCTTTTTCTGAATTGACCTGATCAGCCCAAGTCTTCAACCAAACTACAATCCCTCCGTGATTCATACGTCTACCAGGCAATAGTCTTAGCTTCGTCGTTGAGTAATTCTAACCACAATGGGTTTTTCAAACGCAGAACGGAAAGCGAAATGCCTTGCATTTCGATAGAGGTCATGTAATCGCCAACAAACTTCTTAGCTACTTCAATTCCATCATTCTTAAACAGATTTAATACATCATGCGTGAACACATATTGTTCCATTTGTGGTGTGCCACCTAAACCATTGATCAAAATCGCAACTTTGTCAGTTTCTGTCAATTTCAAGAATGCTTTGATTTTGTCATAGAATTCTTTGGCAAGTTCAGTGGACGGACGTAATTTACTTTTACGATAGCCCGGTTCACCATGGATACCCAATCCAAATTCAATTTCATCATCTGCCAAGGTAAAGCCCGGTTTCCCTGCTTGAGGAACGATTGCCGGAGTCAATGCCAAGCCTAAGGTAGCCATTTCGGTAATTAAAACATCAGCTTCAGCTTTGATTTCTTCTAAAGAAGATCCGCGTTCAGCCATAGCACCTAAAATTTTGTGAACGAAGACAGTTCCGGCTACACCGCGACGACCTTCAGTCCAAGTGGAGTTTTCAACTGCGATATCATCATTGGTAATGATCGTTTCAACTTTGATGTTATCCATACTTTCGGCCATTTCTTTAGCCATTTCAAAGTTCATAACGTCACCGGTGTAGTTTTTGATAACCATGAACACGCCAGCACCCTTATCGGCTGCTTTAACGGCTTCATATACTTGGTCAGGAGTCGGAGATGTGAATACATCACCGCAGACGGCTGCACTCAACATGCCTTTGCCTACAAATCCAGCGTGTGAAGGTTCATGTCCGCTGCCACCACCGGAAATTAAACCAACTTTGCCTTTGCCTTCGTAATTACGAGCAACGACTCGGGTATCACCGACGCGGAAAACAACATCATCATGGGCATCGACTAAACCGGAAATCATCTCTTCAACTACATCTTCTGGTCTATTCAAAATCTTTTTCATAAGCCCTCCTTCTTGCCCTAAGGCATATTTGTATACGCTTTCATTATACTCGCGTATTGCAAACGTTTTCTACTGAAACAACCGACTCCACTCCGACAATTTTCGACTTATCCAAACTAACTAACTATTCAAATCCAAGATGTATTTACCATCGTTTCTTCTGTACATAAGCCATAATCCCAACGGTACTAAAAGTAATAATCCCATCAGTCCCGTCGATATGACCGAATCATTCATCCAAACATCCGGAAGCAAAAGCGCGACCGAATTATTGACGATGTGCATCAATATCGGAATCCATAAACTACCGGTCAGAAGATAGGCCATCCCTAATACGATGCCCAATACTGAAGCATAAACTCCTTGTACTAAGTTCATGTGAAATGCCCCAAACAGTAAACCTTGGATAATAAGTGCGATTTTTACATTCATATGACGGTTAAACATATGAAAAACTAGTCCGCGAAAGAGCAGTTCCTCCGCAATCGGTGCAACGATTCCAATGGTCAGCAAAACCAGCCAAGTCGGACTTTGACCGATAATCGATGAAATCAGTTGCTCATAGTTTTCGAGATTCTCAAAGTCAAGGATTCCGGTCGATTCACTTATAAACAGAATTAACTGTGACAAAAAGACACATCCAACCCCTATAATTAATCCCAAAGTTATCTGATATCCGCTTAGCCGGTCAAAACGATAAGGTGGTCGGATCGTATGCCGTTTACGATAATAGTAGAATACAATAACCCCTATATAAATAGATGCGGACAGAGTAACTGAAGCTAACAAAGCATCGGAAAAGTGGTTAAATATCGCAAATCCGTTAATAACTTCAACACTGTCAAGGTTTTTAAACAATACCGGAATCGAAACCAAAATGCCTAAAACACCTTGTAATCCCAAATAGAAGGCCATCAGACCGAACACTTGAAAAACGACGCGGAAAAGTGTGGACTTTGGATGTTTTAAAGGTGATCCGCAAGAAACACAGTGGTCATAGGCATCGATGTTGATTGAATAACATTGCTTACATTTATATCTTTTTCTCATGTTTTCCCCCATGTATATCTATTATATCACTCTTGTTGTAGTACCTCAAATCATGTTTAATTGCATATTTTGTGATTGAACGAAGTATGTCCCTTTGCTATAATGCAAGTAAAGAACCACATGGGGGGCCATAGTATGTTCAATATAAAAAGATGTCAAATGACTAAACTCGTTCGCTTATGTTTAGTGTTGTTTTTATTTGCGGGTTGTAGCAAGCAGATCGGACCAAATCCCCGCATTGAGGAGGATGAGACGTTCAAAGCGCCTCAAGGCAACATCGTGAACGCTCCATTTGATTTTTCTTTTTTAGTGTTAATTCCAATCGTCACACCTCCCGGCATGGCGTTAAAAATCAAAACGATTGAGGCTAGAGTCATAAAAGATATTGAGGATATGCGAGAGAAGTTTGAAAGTTATACCAATCCAGTGAATCTACCGCCCTACCCAGCTTTGCTTGAGGTAGATGTGAGTAAACTAAAGTTGGTGGATCACTATTATTATTCTCATTGGAGGTTTTCTTTCAACAACATTTACTCCTTATACTTCTGGGGTAAATATACTTTTGATAATAACGGGAAAATGGAGACCGTTTATATTGCGGATGCACTGAATTTTGACTTGACAACCGGTAATCAACTGACTGTAAGTGATTTGTTGGTTAATAGCGCTGATGTGCAAAAAACGTTCAACGATTTATTAGTTGAGCAGTTGTCTGCTGACGAGAAGACAACTACTCACTTTTGGCCATACCTTTCAAATGAGTGGGAGGATGAGGCACCCTTTAGTTACCAACTGAACAGTGCTTTCTCTGGGATCAAAGGCAACCAACTCTTTTATATCGGCATCGATGGTATGAACTTCATTTTTGACGACAGGCATCCAGAGTTTAAGACCGGTAATAATCCCTTAGTTTTTCATATTCCTTTTTATAAGATTTCTGAAGAGTTGGCGATTAGTGAACGTTTCAAAACTGTAACTTCAATCTTTGAACATCCAGCTTGGGAAGGGCGTTTACTAACATTGACCAATGATTCTGAATCTTCAGAATCGGCAGAAACTTTTCTTCAGAATTATAAAGAAATTGACATTTTTCTTGTCTTTGAAACCATCGAAATTCCTGATTCATATAAAAGAGTTCTTCCTGATTCGATCGATGATGAACTTCCGATGTTGATCGAAAAAGTTAGGACGATGATAGATTCATATTCAGGATCAAGTACAATAACGAAAGCAACCATAACTAAGTCTGTTCACGCTTTTGGCAATTATATCAGTGTGGAATGGGGATTGAATCTGTTTACGTTGATACAAGGTCCGGAACACACCTATGATTATGTTTATCACGTTTACAACAAACAAGGTGAACCTATTACCCTTGGCAGCTTATTTGTGGCAGGATTTCCATATGAAGAAATTCTGCTTGATCGAATGAAATATCTTGAGAACTTCGAAAAATACAGTCAACAGGAACTGCTTGACTCTCTTCAATTCTCGTTGGCAGGACCTAGGATCAAACTCCACTCGTCATTGCTTAAAAGTAAAGATGTGCCTGGGGTGTTCTTTAGTGGTTCCTGGTATTACTATGACATTGGTATTGAAAATTTGACAATATCCCAGTAGCTCAGATTCTTAGGCTGTATCACTACAATTGAGTGATACGGCTTTCTTTGTTTTCTAATCGTTTTTGTGATTTTTCTGACATTGATTGTGTTTGGGTGTACTGGTATAATACATGTGACAGAATGTCATTGGGGGCCCATCATGAGAAAATATCTAGTTCTATTTGTACTATTCTTATTACTTGGTTGTCAGAAACCGGTCGTGCAGCCGACTTTTACTATGGAAACCTATCCACGCATAGATGGCTCAACGGTTACCATTCCTTTATCCGAAGCGGTTTGCGCTAAGTTAACCGGTCAAACAGTTGAACAAGTACGTCCGTATATTTTGCATACAAAAACTCATAGTGCTTATGTTAATCTGATCGACAAGAAGACCGATTTGATATTTGTTACATATCCCTCTGCGGATGAGTTAAAGTATGCACAAGACTCCGGTGTCGAGTTGGAAATCGTGCCAATCGTCAGTGAAGCTTTTGTTTTTTTAACTCACAAAAATAATCCGGTGGATAGTCTTACTCTCAAACAAATTCAAGATATTTATTCCGGTTCGATTACCAATTGGAAAGACGTAGGCGGCCCGGACTTACCGATCGTTGCCTTTCAACGTCCGGTCAACTCCGGCAGTCAAACCGGCTTTCTAGATTTGGTTATGAAAGGTTTGACACCAATGACACCACCGACTGAATGGGTCGTAGCCGATATGGGTATGTTAATTGAGGCCGTTGCTACCTATGAAAACCAACCGGATGCTTTGGGTTATTCTTATTATTACTTCGTTGTGGATATGTGGGGCAATGAGAATGTCCGTCTGATGAAAGTTGATAATATATATCCGGACAATTCTACCATCGCTTCTAAACAATATCCCATCGTTACCAATTACTATGCGGTTTTTAGAAAAAGTGAAGTTGCTGGCAGTCCGGTTCGAAAGGTCGTAGAATGGATTTTGTCGGACGCAGGTCAACAGTTAGCCGAGGATTTTGGTTATGTTAAAGTTCGCTAGCATCCTGATCATTGCACTTTTACTTGTAGGTTGTACAGAACCGATAACCCCTGATCCAGACCCTAAGCCAGAGCCCAATAAAGAAGAGCTTTTCAAAGATCCTCAAGGAAGAAATGTTGCTTCTCCTGTCATTATACCTTTTGTCTATGTCAATCCGATTGAAATAATCAATACCAGCGATACGCGCATTGCCAAAGTCGAAATCAGGGGACTGAAGAACAAAGTAATTGAGAATAAAATCAATCAGGAAATCACTGATAAGTTTGAGACACTTAAAAACTATAGAAATGCGTCAAATTTACCGCCATACCGTGGAATTTACGCAAGAATTCCTTCGGAAACTATTGCCTTGGATTATAGTGTTTATTCCTATGTTTCCTATAATTACAACAATGTTCTATCCATTACTTTTAATGGATACTACAACTTTAATATCCAAGGTACTACCGAATATGTCACAGTCTCTGATTCATTGAATTACGATTTGACAACCGGTAATCAGTTGACGGTCAGTGACTTATTGACTAATGACGCCAATACCAAGCAAGCACTGAGTGATCCGCTAAGCGTAATCATTAAGAAAAGCATGGACTCGACCGATGTATTTTACTGGGACAGATACCCTTTGGACTTGGTATCGCCATTTAAAGGAATAAAAGGTAATCAGGCTTTTTATCTAACCAATTCTGGCATTATTTTTATTTTTGATTATCGAAATCCTGAGTTCAACAGTCAGTTTAACACGATTCCGCTGAATGTGAAGTTCAGCCAACTTATCCCTTATATAGCGTTTACCGAACGTTTCAAAACCGATCAAGACATTTATGAACAACCCATCCGTCAGGCAGAATTTTTGGATCTATCCGAAAATATGATGCGAGAAAAAAATGAAACAGTGAACTATCGTGGTATTAAAATTTACATCTCTGAGTTTGTTTCTGCGGATGTTCCACAATTCTACCTCGATCAACTGCCAGAATTGCTACCACTTATTTATGAGCTGATCGATGAAAACTTGGATGAATTTTCTTTCACAGATGCTTATGGAAGTGTCAATGCGGATATCATTGGTGAGTATGTGAGTTTAAGTATGTACTATACAATCTATACCGATCAAATCGTCTATCAAGAGTTGAGCATCACTTATAATGCCAAGGGAGAAATCTTAACCCTAGATGATCTCTTTGTTAAAGACTACAACTATCGCGATGTTCTATGGGCCCAGTTATTGGATACTTATCCGGGTTATTCTTCGCGCGACAAAGAATCTATACTCAACTCAATTATCTTCTCCATCTATCATTCCGGTTTAAACTTTTCGGTAAAAATACCGCCAACAGAAACCAGTCCTACCCAGAACATAGGTTTGTTTGTACCTTACATTATTTTTGGTATGGAAAACCTCACCCTGTTTGGCTATGAATAAACCCATAATCGCCATTACAGCCCGAGTAACTCAACAGCGCTATTGTGTTAATCAAGATTACATAGACGCAATTAAAAATGCTGGTGCGGTGTGCTTGCTTGTTTTACCTCAATCAAAAGCAGAATTATCGATACTTCTATCATCTGTTTCCGGGATATGTATTCCCGGTGGATTGGATGTTGATCCAAACTTATATCATCAACCGAATCTTGGAAGTGATCCGATTCAATCCGAAATCGATCAACTGGATCTTGATGTATTCGCAATCTCCAACGAAAAAGACATACCAATCTTTGGGATATGTAGGGGTTTACAGATCATCAATGTCGCTTTGGGTGGAACATTGATTCAAGACTTACCTTCTGAAGTTATTGATCATACTTTAAATTCAAAAAACGATAACAAGAATCGTGGACATCTGGTTTCAATCTTAAGGCCGAGTTTACTCTATGGTTTATTTGGAGATGAGATCGAAGTAAACACATACCATCACCAAGCCATTGAACGTTTGGCTGATGGGCTCACAGCTAGTGCCTTCGCTGCGGATGGTGTTATAGAAGCCGTCGAGGCAAAAAATCTCTTCGCTGTACAGTGGCATCCTGAGCGAATGGTTCAAAAAGAATTATTTGAGTATTTTGTAAATATATGTAAAAAGAATGGCTAAGGCCATTTTTTTAACGATAAATTAACCTCAAATTGAACGTCACTTTTCGAACCACCTTTAGAATGAGTGTGAAAGATGAGGTATGTCATGCACTTTCTGACTCACGTTTCGATTGCTAATGCACTGTACGAGAAATATTCGGCTGTTTTTCCGATGGAAAAGCATCATTTCATTTATGGAAATGTTAAACCTGACCTCAAATCCAATGGTCTCGCCATCCCACATACATTAGAAAATACGATATATAAAACCTGCACTTTGTACGACGAAATTCAAAATGAGAATCTGGATATTCTGACTTTCTCAGTGAAACTCGGTGAAGTATGTCACTATTTGTGCGATTACTTCTGCTACTATCACATCAGTGAATCTGACTATCGAAGATATACCGATCACTTTATTTACGAAATGGAACTTCATGCTTATTGGCTTTGGAAAAGACTTACCAATGAAGTGGATTTATTTCAAAGTGATTACTCATTGGACATGTCACTTACATCTCTGATTACACGGATGAGAAAAGACTATGATCGCAAGTCCCACGATTTTATAAAGGATATTGGTTATTCCCTATGTGCAATTGATTGGTTGATCGGAAACTTGACACTCAATCTTCAGTACAGTCCAAACATTAATCAAAGCGTTTATTTGAGAAACCTTATCAAGGAGGCCCAACATGAAAATAGCACTGTTCACGGATACTTATAAACCACAAATCAACGGTGTTTCTAACACTGTTGAACGAATGATTGAATACTTTAAAGGTCATGGTGTTGAATATCAGGTATTTCTACCGAAGTACGGTGATGAGAAAAATGATGATCATTTTCATCATACAATGAGCATTCCCTTATGGTTCTATAGGGACTGTCGGATTTCTTTTCCAAACATAGTCAAAATCACGAGTATGCTGAGGATTTTTCGACCGGATATCATTCATGTCATGAGTGAATATCCTATGGGTTGGGCAGGTATCATCGCTGGAAAACTGCTTGGAATTCCCGTGGTTTCCAGTTATACGACACACATCGCAAACTATACTCAATATGTCAAAATGTCATTCCTCAAACCCCTGGTCTTATCATATTTCCAATATTTTCATAGAAAAAGTAAACGCGTTCTTGTTCCTTCCAATGATGCCATTCAATACTTAAATCGAAATGGTATCAATCACACTCGACTGTTCACCCGGGGAATCGATACGAAGAAATTTCATCCCAAACACCGCGATAATCAGTTGCGTGTAGAATGGAATGCTGAGGGCAAAATCGTCTTTCTTTATGTCGGTCGTATATCAGCTGAGAAGAATCTCCCCGTTTTGATCAATGCTTACAGTGCGATTAAGAAGTTCTATCCTGATCAAGTTCAATTAGTGATGGTTGGTGATGGGCCGTTATTGGAACATTGTAAAAAACATCTTCCATCAGATACTATATTCACCGGCTTTTTAACCGGTGAAACACTCGCAAAAACATATGCCAGCGCAGATGTCTTCCTGTTTCCATCATCAACTGAAACTTTGGGCAATGTCGTTTTGGAAGCCATGGCATCAGGACTTTGCGTAATCGGATCAAATGAAGGTGGCGTTGGAGAGTTGATTACAAACTATGATAATGGTATCTCATTTGATTCAAGATACTCCCACCTTCTCACTGCTCTAATGTTAAAAGTTATGGATCGTCCCGAATTAAGAGAATTCATGCGTATCGGAGGAAGAAACTTCGCTAAGGATCGCAGTTGGTTATCGATTTTTGACTCACTAATGTTCGAATATCGCATTGTAATCAAAGAGAATCAGAAAAAAATGAAAATCGGATCAGCCATTTGGGTAAAATAAAATCAGCTTTAACGCTGATTTTTTATTGAGCGAGCATAACGGAATTTCTGCCTGCGGATTTCGCTCTATACAATGCTTTATCCGCAAGTGACATAAGTTTCGCAGCGTCCATGGCATCATTGGGATAGGATGAAACACCGATTGAGACCGTCATGCGAATTTCATGGGTTTCTTTACAAAAGGAGTAATCTTCAATTTGCTGGCGAATTCTACGTCCAATGCTTAATGCTGTTTCCCTAGGGCAGCGAGGTAATACGATCGCAAATTCTTCGCCTCCGATGCGTGCAACCAAGTCATAGCCACGACAAGCCTTAATCAATATTTGGGCGAGTTCACTTAATACCACGTCTCCTTTTTGATGACCATACGTATCATTAATTATTTTGAAATGATCTAAATCCAACATAAGAAAGGATATTGGCAATTCATTGTTCTGACATTCCTCAAACAAATGTTCGAAGCGATTCTCAAACTCCCGCAGATTCGCAAGTTCGGTCAGATGATCGGTCGTAGCATCAATCTTAAGTTGCCAGAAATTGCGGATATTGGTAACGGAGAATTGAATATATCGACAGATAAAATACGAAGTAATAAACGTCGTACTGGTAAATAGCAGTGAATTGATCACAAACAACTTGAAACTATCAGAAATGAGATACAACGCAATAATGATGGATAGAGCCACGACCGTATTCATGATTAAAAACTTTTGACCTCGATTTGCTTTTAAATGTGAAAGAGCCCCCAACAGAAACCCGCAGATCAAAATAGACGTACTCACAATGATCGCATTGTTATTTGCTCCGGTTACAATAATACGATAGATAGCGATGATGACGGAAGTAATGATTGAAGATATAAAACCGCCATACATGGCAGATAAATACATGACAACGTATCGAAAATCGAAAATTATCGTCTTTTCAGCATTAAAAGGAACTGTTGACATCAAGAGTAAAATACCTAATAATCCCCCGACTGTACCCAAAACAAATCGTCGCATGATGATGGATTGGTACTGAACTTTACTTGAACGCACGAATTCCAAAGTGATGCTTATGACCGCAACTAAGATGCTAAAGTTCTGAAATAGTGAGAGTGCCACAGTTACCTCCGATTATTATAAAGTATGCTTTTTATTCGCCTTTTTAAGTATACACGTATCGTGTTGATAGTTCAATCACAATTTTACGTCACGATTATCAATGGCTGGTGTGAAATAATCAAAATATCACAGATTTAGGTTTTAATGATTGACATTGATTGATAATAGATATAGAATGTTAATATATTTTATACAATTTAATTGTGAAAGAAGGTCAAACTATGAGTGTTTATCAGTTTTCAGTCAAAGATTCATATCAAGAAGAAGTTTCCTTAGGTGATTATCAAGGAAAAGTTTTACTGATCGTCAATACCGCTACTAAATGTGGCTTGACTCCTCAGTATGCCGGACTGGAAAAACTTTTTGAAACGTACAACACTTCTGGATTTGAGATTCTTGATTTTCCCTGTAATCAGTTTATGAATCAAGCTCCAGGTAGTGATGAGGAACTATCCAGTTTCTGCCAACTGAATTTTGGAACGACATTTAAAACTTTCGCAAAAATTGATATTAATGGTGATACTGCTCATCCTTTGTACAAGTATCTAAAATCAGTAAAGTACAATGAGGGTGCTAATAGTAAAGAAAAAGGATTTATCAGTAAGTTATTGGATTTAACCAAATCTTCAAACGAAGGTGAAATAAAATGGAATTTCACAAAATTTCTTATTAATCGCAATGGTGACGTCGTAGAGCGTTTCGCTCCAACAGTCAAACCGGAAGAACTGGCTTCGGCCATAGAAAGGGTATTATAAAATGTCCTACGAACAATTGAAGCTTAAAAGCCAATTATGTTTTCCTTTATATG